>DIYM01000115.1 GCA_002429045.1 Phycisphaerales bacterium UBA6054 | reverse complement strand
GGAGCGCGTCGGAGATGTCCAGGTCGAGCCGGTCCTCGGGCACGCCCAGCCCCGCGGCGCAGTGCGACTGGGGATCGAGATCGACCAGCAGCGTGCGGAAACCCCGGCGGGCAAGCCCCGCCGAGAGATTGATCGCGGTCGTGGTTTTCCCACACCCGCCCTTCTGGTTGATCACGGCCAGCGTTCGCATCGGGTCGGACCCTCGGAGTCTCCCCCACCCGATAACCTTGTCGGTTGTTGGAATGAGCGGCCCGCACACTTTCCCGAAGATAAGGGACACTGAACCCGCCCGTAGTGTTTTGGCGAGCACCGACTTGCGTCCAGACAGGGCTCCGCGGCATCGACAGGCCGACGGTTCGGAGATTCGGGGGCAGGCGTGAAGAACCGATGCTGAGGCAGGGTCAGAAGCTGCCCGACTCGATCTCCTCCCTGAGCGGGCGGAGCAGGTTCGGGATCGCGAGGGCATCAACGAGCCCCAGGCCGGCTTCGGCGAGCGACGCAACCCGCCCGGGCAGTTCCTTGAGGTCCCCAACCGGAGTCGTGGACCGCACGGTCACGTACAACGAGATCGGATCGCCCTGGGCGGTCCCGGGGTTCTTCTCAGAACGGGTTTTGATCTCGATCGTGGCCTGGATGCGCCCCTCATCGAGCGACAGCCCGACGAGCGGCTGGCAATCGCGCACGCTGGCGCCGGGCGTGTCGAACACCGCCGCCAGCGGGGAGCCACCGAGCAACGCGGACGCGACGATCGTGTCGTGGTTGGCGCGGGCGGCCAGATCGAAGCCGTACAGCAACTCGATCGACTCGATGTCGAGCGGCGAGATGCTCAGGTAGTAGGGACAGACCTCGAACGCCGTGCGGTGCAGGTCATGCATCTCGGTCTCGTCCGACGGGTTGACGATCCCGGTGCGGATGGAACGGGCGCGGATGCCCATCCATCGGTGCGGCGAGTCGTTCTGCCCGGACTCGAGCGCGAGTTCGTCCTTGTACTTCCGGAACGACGCCATCCGCGGGTACTCGCGTTTGATCCGTTCGAACAGTTCGAGCACCGGCTCACGCGAGGAGGGCAGTTCCATGCGCGAGGTGAGTTTGGCGTTGACATAGAAGTCGCTGCACAGGGCGGTGTAACTCATGGTCATCTGCTCGGCCTCCGTTGCCTGAGCCGAGTGTATCGCCGCCGGCCCGCCGTGTTGCGGGGGCCGGCGCCATCCGACGCCGAACGACCGCCGCGATCACGCGGCCCGGAAACCGAGATAGGTCATCTGACGCCATAACCACTCGAACGGGCCGAACTTGAAGTACCGGAGCCAGAGCGTGCTGAACGCGAAGTTAAAGATCCAGACCGCCACGATCACGCCGAAGAGTTGCGGGAACGGCACCGAGGCGAAGTACCCGAGCCCGTAGCCGTAGAACAGCGTGGTGCAGATCAGTGTCTGGCTGAGGTAGTTCGTCAGCGCCATCCGCCCCACGTTGGCCAGCCCGCGGATCGGGACGCGGAGGAAGTTCGCCCGGCACGCGAGCACGATGAGCTGGCTGTACCCGATCGCCAGCGGCACGCCGGCGGTCTGGGAAACGGCCTGCCAGATGAAACCGTTGGGAACGCCGAGTTCCAGGCCCCGGACGTAGAGGTACAGCGGAACGGTGGTCACACACCCGAGCAGGAGCATCGAGACGCAAAGAGCGGCATGGAACCGGGTCGACCGCTCGCCGGTCAGCACGCCGGTCTTGGTCAGGCCCATCCCGAGCATCATCATGCCCCAGACCGCAGGCGTGAACAGCGGCACGAAGATGAGGTGGAAGAAGAACGTGGTGATGCCCCGTTGCCTGAACGCGTCGAGCCACGAACCGAGATATGCCTCGATCTCCGGATCAGCGGGTGGCACCAGATCCGAGGCCGGGATCTTGCCCGCTTCGGCGGCCCAGACGCTCGCGAACATCAGCCCGGCCATCAGCATCGAACCGAACAAGAACAGCCCGATGCCAACCGGGATCTGGACGCTCGCCCGCCACTTGCGGACCCACCAGACGAGCGTCAGCCCCGAGATCGCGTACCAGAACAGGATGTCGCCAAACCAGAACAGGTACGCGTGCGCGAGCCCCAAGACGAGCAGCGCCGCGCAGCGTCGGTACCAGAGCGCCCATCCGTCGGATACTCGGGGACGCCGATCAACCGGCGTGGTCTTCCGATCGAACAGGACCACCCCCGCGCCGAAGAGCATCGCGAAGTTGAACATGAACTTGCCCCAGAACGCGGTGGCGTTCAGGTCGAAGGCGAGCGTGTTCCACCACGAGTCGCCCATCACGGACGCGTCCATCATCGCCGCCGAAGGCCAGGCGAACGTGAAGATGTTCGGCAGCAGGATGCCCAGGATCGCGAACCCACGCAGCGCGTCCAGGGTGATCAGACGCTCGCCCGCGGGGCGGAATCCGCCCGGCTCGGTCAGGCCCGGCCGGCCTGGGTGCTGATGGGGTTGCTGGTCTCGGGATCGGTCAGCCATGCGACGATGTCCTCTGTGCGTGTCAGGTCCCCCACCACTCGGTGGGCCCCGGCCCGGTCGAGCCGGTCTGCGTCGTGGTGCCCGGTCGCGACCGCGAGCACCCGGCACCCGTTGTCCAGGGCGCAGGATACATCATGGACCGTGTCCCCGATGATGACCACCTGTTGGGGATCCGTCGCGCCCTCTTGCATCGAAGCGAACCGCTCGATCCCGATCGGGGGCAGGTCCGACCGGTGCGGCGGGTCCTTAGGCGAGCAATCGCCCCACACACGGACCGCGAACCGATCCATGTCAAACCCCGCGTGGCGGAGTTTGAGCGTGCCCGTCTCCTCGAAGTTGCCGGTCAGCACCCCCAGCGTCACGCCCCCGAGCCCCGAGAGCGATTCGACGAGGCCGTGCGTGCCAGGCAACGGCTCGCTCCGCGCTCCGCCCGAGTTGTACGCGGCGTGCATGCGTTCGGCGTAGCCAGCCCGCAGCGACCGCGCGTGCTCAGCCGTCGGCTCCACGCCCGAGTTGACCAGCAGATCGCGCACGATCAGCGGGTCGAGGCGCCCGCCGTAGTCGACCCCCTCGGCCGAGAAACCGGGCCCGAACAGCGCGCGCCCGGCCTCCTGGAGACAACGCATCCCGCTGCCGTGCGTGTTGACCAGGGTCAGGTCGATGTCGAAGAGGATCAGCATGTGCGAGCGTAGAGACCGATCTGGCCCGGGTCGCGCGCCCGGCGGTTCCGATCTCGATTCGGCGCGTCAGCCCGCCCCGCCGGGAAACCCAGCGTTCCGGGTCCATCGGGCTCCGGTCGCTCCGCAAAGCCCCGGACGCGGGGCCCGAACAGCAACGAACTAGGCGTGCCTGATCTCAAAGCGGCTTTCTCCGTCGATCACCGAGGTCTCGAACGCGAGCTCTCGCTCGACCAGACCCGAGACACGCCTGCGGAGGTCTTTGAGGTAACGATCGACCGCGTCGGGTTGGCCCTGGGCTTCGAGCGTCACGGTCCCGTCGGGCTCGTTGCGGACCCATCCGGTGATCGGGTGCGGGCCGGACGCGCTCCGCGCTCGGGCCCGGAAGCCCACACCCTGGACACGACCTGCGAACACCACTCGGCGTCTGACCATGCGTGGATGATCGCAGAGCGGCGATAGGGTGGCAAGCCCCGCACCATCCCGCCCCCCGATCGCGGCCGGCACGCCGTTTCTCCGGATGGGTTGGGCGGATTCGGGCCGCGGCGCTACCCTCTCGATCGGGGCCGATCCCCCGACCAGCAGGGGCCGCGGCGTGGACATGCACCAACGACACGACGACGACCGCCAACGCGTCAAGGACGCGTCGGACATCGTCCGGGTGGTGGGCGAGCACGTCTCCCTCAAGCCCAAGGGACGCGAGTTCGTCGGGCTGTGCCCCTTCCACGACGATCGGAACCCGTCGATGGCGGTCGTCCCCGCCAAGCAGATCTTCCACTGCTTCGTGTGCGGCACGGGCGGGGACGTGTTCTCTTTCATGCAGAAGTACCACGGGATGGACTTCCGCGAGGCGCTGGAGAAACTGGCCGAGCGGTCGGGCATCGAACTGGCGAGACGCCAGCCCAAGCGCGAGCCGCTCCCCGGCGAGATGCCGGGCATCAACAAGGGCGACCTCCTGCGGGCCAACGAGGCGGCGCAGGCGTTCTTCCGGGCGATCCTCGGGCACCCCGAGCACGGAGCGGTCGCCCGAGCGCTCATCGAGCGACGCGGGATTTCGCCCGGGATGGTCGAGGCGTTCGGGATCGGCGCTGCGCCCGACCGCTGGGACGGGCTGCTGAGGACGATCGAGAGCAAGGGACTCGACGCCCGCGCGTTCGACGCCGCCGGTCTGCTCAAGACCCGAGAATCGGGCGGGCGGTACGACGCGCTCCGCAACCGGCTCGTGTTCCCGATCCAGGACCAGATCGGGCGGGTCATCGCGTTCGGCGGACGCCGGATCGATGACGACGACGACCCCAAGTATCTCAACAGCCCGGAGACCCCCGCGTTCCGCAAGCACACGACGCTGTACGGCATCTCCCAGGCGTCGCGTGCGATCCAGCAGAAGCGGACCGCGATCGTCGTCGAGGGGTACACCGATGTCGTCGCCTGCCACCAGGCGGGGGTGACGAACGTGGTCGCGACGCTGGGCACGGCGCTGACCCCGGGGCACGCCGCGCTGCTGCGCCGGCTCTGCGACACCGTCGTGCTGCTGTTCGATGGGGACACCGCCGGGCAGAAAGCCGCCGACCGCGCGGTCGAGGTGCTTTTCAGCGAGCAGATCGACATCCGGATCGCGTCGCTGGCGACCGTGACCGACGCGAAGGACCCCGACGAAGCCCTCAAGCGTCCGGGCGGCAAGGAACTCTTCGAACGGGCGATCGAGCGGTCCCAGGATCTGCTGGTGTGGAAGTTCGAGCGCCTGCGGGCGTCGCTGGCCGAGAAAGGGCCCGCGGCGGTCGCGAACGCGGTCGAAGAGGAAATCGGGCGATTCACTCGGCTGGGGCTCGCACGCCTCAGCCCCGTGCGGAGGGCCCAACTGGTCAGGCTGATCAGCGAAGCCACCGGCATCGGCGAGCAGACCATCCAGAGCCAGATGAAGGCAGGGCGGAGCGGAGGCCCGACACGCACCGATGGCACGGGCGACGCGGGCGAGGGCCCCGCCGGCGTGCTCCGGCGGGCCGAGCAGGCGACGGCGCGGGAACTGGTGCTCGGCTGCCTGCTGACCGACGGCACGCTGTGGCTGGGCATGGCCGCGGAGGACCGCGATCGCGTGCGGGTCGATGCGTTCGCAGACACGGTCTCGGCGAAGCTCGCCGACGCGGTGCTGCGGGCGGCGCTGGACTCGGGGGTGCCGCCCGGATTGGAGCATGTGCTCGCCGAGATCGACACGGAAGACGCGTCGGGGCCGGAAACGGCAGCGTGGGCGGTCGCCCTCGCGAGGTCGGTCGAGCAACGGATCATGGGCAGCGCAGAGCGGCTCCGGAGGCTCTTGGGCGAGTGCCTCACGGCGTCGGGCCTCGAGGATGAGAAGCGGGGCGAAGAAGCGCCGGACGGGGTGGCCCAGAGCGGGTCGGGGGACCAAGAATCATCGTCCGCAACGGTCGACCCTCTCGGCGGGGCGGGGGACGGGTCGGCCGGGCCCGACGGCCCGTCGGGCGTGACCGTCACGGACGAGGGCGCGGCGCTCGAGGCGTTCATGGAGCGCCAGCGGGCGTTGCGGGCCAAGTTCGGCCGCGCCGGTGTGAACCGGCTCGGCGGTGATGATTGAGGCGCGGGGGTCCCGTGCCGGCCGGGTCTCGGGCAGGTAGCAGGAGCATCAGTTGATCACGACGCTGTATCCGCCTTTGGAAGAACTGCTCGGCGTGGGCGCGAAGCGTGGCTGGTTGAGTTACGAAGAGCTCAACAACACGCTGCCAGACGAGATGATCGATTGGCGCGCCGTGCACGATCTGCTGACCAAGATCGACGCGCGGAGCATCGAGCTGATCGACGAGATGGAGTTCCGGGCCCGCGCCTACCGGGCCTCCAAGGCGGGCGAGGCGATCGCGTCGATCGGTCCGCTGGCCGGCAGTTTCAGGGCGATGTCCGTCACGGGGGGCGAGGACCTCGGTGAGCGGGAACGCCTCCGCGTCAAGATGAACGCGGCCCACCACGAGAACGGGACGTCGATCAAGCCGAACGAGCTCCGGCGCCTGGTGGGCGATGCCGCGGAAACGTTCGACCGCGAAGAAGCCGAGCAGGACGTCGCGGAGGCCCGCGAGCTCGACGCCGAGTCCGTGCAGCGTGAGCTGGAGAGCTCTGGCCCGAACGGATCCGCCTCGGACGCGAAGGACGGGACGTCCCGGCGGATCGACGACCCGATCCGGATGTACCTCAGCCAGATGGGCGCCATCCCGCTGCTGACGCGCGAAGAGGAGATCCGGCTGGCCAAGAAGATCGAGTCCACCAGGATGATCTTCCGTCGGCGTTGCCTGCAGTGCGACTACATCGTGTCGCAGGCCGTGCAGACCCTCAAGCAGGTCTCCGCCGGCGAGTTGCCCTTCGATCGGACGCTGCGCATCTCCACGCTGGACGACAACGCCAAGGAGAAGCTCAGCCAGCGCATCCCCGCGAACCTGCCGACCATCGAGCGGCTGCTCGAACTGAACAAGCAGGACTGGAACGAGCTCGAGTCGCTCCGAGGCGACGACGGGAAGATCCGCAACGCGAAGCAGGCCCGGGCGATCAACGAGCGTGTCGACGCGCGACGCCGGCGCATGGCCGCGTTGATGGAAGAGCTCTGCCTCCGCACCGGGCGGATCGTCCCGCTGATGCGCAAGATGCGCTCGATCAGCGAGAAGCTCGAGCGGCTCGAAGGCGAGATGCTCCAGGCGGCCCGGTACCCCAAGGCCCACGACGCGGAAGACCTCGAGGTCATGCGCGAGGAACTCGACGGGCTCCGGACGCTGGTCCAGGCCGAGCCCGACACGCTGCGCACCCGGGTCAAAGACATCTCGACCGTGTTCTGGGAGTACGAGCAGGCCAAGCGCGACCTCTCGGGCGGCAACCTCAGGCTGGTCGTGTCGATCGCCAAGAAGTACCGCAACCGCGGGCTGGGATTCCTGGACGTGATCCAGGAGGGCAACACCGGGCTGATGCGGGCGGTCGACAAGTACGAGTACAAGCGGGGGTATAAGTTCTCGACCTACGCGACGTGGTGGATCCGCCAGGCGATCACCCGCGCGGTCGCCGACCACGCCCGGACGATCCGCATCCCGGTCCACATGATCGAGACGATGACCAAGCTGCGCAACATCCAGAAGGACATCACGCAGCAGACCGGGGTGGAGCCGACGCTCGAGGAGATCGCCGAGAAGGCCGGCATGCCCGAGCACGAGGTCAGCCGCATCATGCGGATCGGGCGCCACCCCGTGTCGCTCGACCGCCCGGTGGGCGAGAGCGAGGACTCGAACTTCGGCGATTTCATCGAGGACACGAACCAGTCCAGCCCCGCCGACACCGCGGGCCAGGAGATGCTCCGCCAACGCCTCGAGATGGTCCTCAAGACGCTCACGTACCGCGAGCGCGAGATCATCAAGCTGCGCTACGGGATTGGCGACGGGTACACCTACACCCTCGAAGAGGTCGGGCGCATCTTCAAGGTCACCCGCGAACGCGTCCGCCAGGTCGAAGCCAAGGCCATCCGCAAGCTCCAGCACCCGGTCCGCAGCCGGAAGCTCAAGGGGTTCGTGGACGGGGACGAGTAACACCGCCCCTGCGCAGAAACGTACGGCTCCAGAGTACCGGACGATTACATCGAGCACGTGCTCCGCCGAGACCTGGGGCCGTGGCGGATCGAGCCCTGGGCGGTGAGCGCGGACGGGACGAAGGTCGCGGGATTCGCGCGGGGGTCCTTCGACGATCCCGCCCGGGTGTGCGGGAATCCCTTCGGTTGCTTTACCAACTCCATCCTCGACATCACCCCGCCCTGCGACGGCGACTGGGACCTCGACGACCGGCTCACGTTCTTCGGCATCCACGCCTATCTGACCGACTACAACACCGCGGACCCCGCCGCGGATCTGGACCGGGATGGCGCGGTCGAGACCCGGGACCTCTTCCGGTTCATCGACGCGTTCGTCGCGGGCTGCCCGTGACCCGGGCGGGCACGCCCCGGGCGCGGGCGTGGGCCGCTGGCGGGGTCACTGCGGCTTGGGGCGAGCGGCGGCCGAGTCGAACTCGAAGACCAGCGTCGTCGGCACCGGCGGGTAGGGCACACGCATCCGGTACACGTCGAACGCCTCGGGCGACCAGCCCAGCGTGCCGATCGCTTCGTCCACCGCGTCGGCGTACCGCGGGCAGGCCTCGACCGCCAGCACCCCGGGCGAGGCGCGGAGCGTCTCGGCGCTGAGCTGCACCGGGATCTCGTCCTGCGGCTGGGGCTGGCTGCCCAGGTCGGTCGCGAACAGGTCCGACACCATCTTGGCTTTCGGCGTGGATCGCCCGAACATGTCGCGGTGCATCATCACGTCGAAGACCACCTGCTGCGTCGGGATGCGCACCGCGAACCTGGCCCGCAGCGGCGGGTCGCCTGGGCTCGCGTACCTCGATTGGACCGCCCGTGCGACCTCGCCCGTCACCAGATCGAACCGCCCCTGCTTGCCGACCGGGCCCTTGCCGAGCTGGTACTCGACGGCTCCCAGCGGGGACGGCACACGCTCGATGTTGGGCAGCGGGTCCGAACAGAAGCTCTTGAGAACCGGGATCTCGTCTCCCGGGTTGGTGCCGCGGAGCGCGGGATCGACGGCCTCGCGGTCGAACCGGCTCTCGACACGGTCGGGGCGGCGCATGGTGAACCGGGCAACACGCCACGGCACGTTCTCGCGCAGGCGCTGGCACCCCATGATGCCGCGGATGGACGCGACATCCATCGTCTCCCCGTCGGCCGACGGGTGGATCATGTATGTCAGCAGATTCACCGTTGATTCGATCCCCCACACCGATCGCACGCCCTGGTACGCGAGCTTGCGGTGCTCGATCGATGATCGCTCGTCGTTCGTCTGCGCGCTGAGCAGGACATCGAAACCGGCACGGTTGTCGGCGTGATGCGAGACACACTCCTGGAAGTGTTCGCCCGCCGCACGCACGCGCCCGAGCGTCTCTCGGTCGTCGCACACCCGCGCGAGCCCCTCGATGATCAGCCCGACGCCCGCACGCCCCGGCACGAACAGGGCGGCGGCGAAGGGGTCCTCGTCCGCGAGCAGGCGGTGGAACTTCCAGCCCAGCTTGGTGTCCAGCCCGAGGTCCCGCGAAAGCTCGGCGGGCGAGCGATCCAGCGGGTCGCCGTGCGCCGCCAGCGCGTCGCGGATCGCCGTGCGGAGTTCGTCCATGACCGCCCGCACTTCTTCCTGAAAGCTCTGATCGGCTTCTGTCACGTGTTGATCCTCGTTCGGGTGCCAGGGCTTCACGGTCTCCCGCGTTCTCACAGTTCGGGAGCGAACCCGCGTCGCATGGTGTTCTCGCTCGACGCACGCGGCTCGACAAACTGATAGAGGTATTCGGCTCCGCCCGCCTTGCTGCCCACACCCGACATCCCGAAGCCCCCGAAGGGTTGCCTGCCGACCAGCGCCCCCGTGATGCCCCGGTTGATGTACAGGTTCCCCACGCGCAGCTCACGCTTGGTCCGCTCGATGTTCGTCGGCATGCGGCTGAACACCCCGCCCGTCAGCTTGTACTTGTGCCCGTTGGCCAGCCCGAGGGCCTCGTCGAAGTCCTTCGCGTGCGTGACCGCCAGCACCGGACCGAAGATCTCTTCCCGGTAGATCGTGTGCTCGGGCGTCACGCCCGTGAACACGTGCGGCACAACGAGATGCTCGATGCCGTCGGGGATGACGAAGTCCTTCTCACCGACGAGTTCGTCGAGCCCCTCCTCGCGGGCCTTGGAGATGTACGAGCGGATCTTGCCCGCGGCTTCGGCGTCGATGACCGGGGCGACGTCCGTGGACGGCTCGTTCGCGGGCCCCGGCACCAGCGTCTTGACCGCCGGGCCCAACCGCTCGAGGAACAGCCGCATCTGCGGCCCGTCCGCCCCCTGCGGGTCGACAACGATGCAGCGGGAGCAGGCCGAGCACTTCTGGCCCTGGAACCCGAACGCCGAGTACACGATGCCGGCGACCGCCTCGTCCAGATCCGCGGAGACATCGATGATCGCGGCGTTCTTGCCGCCCATCTCGCAGACCACGCGCTTGACGTGCATCTGATCTTCGGGCGTCACACCGGCCGCACGGATGATGTCCAGCCCGACCGCCTTCGAGCCGGTGAACGCGATGACCGAGACACGCGGATCGCGCACCAGAGCGGCGCCCACCGTCTCCCCGGGCGCGGGGCAGAAGTGCAGCACGCCCTCGGGCGCGCCCACGCTCCGGAGCGCTTCCTCGAAGATCGAGACCATGAGTTTCGCAATGCCGGGCGTCTGCTCGGCGGGCTTGACCACGACCGTGTTGCCCGTGACGAGCGCGGCCGCGGTCATCCCGCAGCAGATCGCCAGCGGGAAGTTCCAGGGCGAGATCACCACCGCGACCCCGCGCGGCTGGTGCCAGACCTCATCGAGCTCACCGATGAACCTGCCCAGACGCTTCCGCTCGAACAGCCCCGGCGCCATCCGGGCGTAGTACGCGCAGAAATCGATCGCCTCGCACACGTCCGCATCGGCCTCACGCCAGGTCTTGTGCGACTCCTTGCACACCACGCCCGAGAGTTCATCGCGCCGGGACCGCATGGCATCGGCGACACGCACCAGCACCTCGGACCGTTTGATCGGGTCGAAGTCGCGCCACTCGAGGAACGCCCGCTCCGCGCGGGAGACCATCTCGCTGGCCTGATCGACCGTCCGATCGTTGTCGACCGGGGGCACGCCCGCCGCCTCCACCGCGCGGGCGAACGCGGCCCTCTGGGAAGCGTCCGCGAAATCGCGCATGGGCTCGGTGTAGAACGGACGCCCGTCGCCCACGCCGTCCACGGCCGGGCCGAGCATGTGGCGCTCCTTGGCGATCTCCGCGAGATCACGGGCCCGCTCGGTGGACGGATCGGGACTGGGCGCGGCGAGCAGCACGCCGGGATCCGCGTTGTCGAGAAAACCCGCCTTGAGCCAGGACTCGTTGCTGGTGTTCTCCAGCAGGCGACGGACCAGGTACGCCATGCCGGGGATCATCTCACCGACCGGCACGTACTCGCGGACGCGGAGCCCCATGCCGGCGCCGGCCTCTTTGAGCTGGTCCGCCATGCCGTGGAGCATCTGGAGTTCGATCGCTTCTCGCGGCAAGCCGCGCCGCTCGAGACCCTCCAGCGCGGCGGCGATCGAGCGCACGTTGTGCGAGCCCAGGGCGAGCTTCACGCCACCCTCGCCCGGGCCGTTCGGGCACGCGTCGAGCAGCACCTCGACCATCCGCTCGAAGCAGCGGTCGGTCTCCCACTTCTCGTTCCAGACCGGGCAGGGCCAACCCATCTGCTCGGCGTGGATCGTCTCGAAGTCCCAGTACGCGCCCTTGACCAGGCGCACGGTGACCACGCGGCCCGTGCGTTTCGCCCACTCGGCGACCCGCTTCGCGTCGTCCACGCCCGACTTGAGATACGCCTGCATCGCCAGCCCGGCCTCGAACTCGTGCGTGTCGCAGGCGTGCATGAACGCGTCGAGCGTGAGATCCTTCAGCTCGAACTGCTCCATGTCGAAGTTGATCAGCACGCCGTTGCGTTTGGCGGCTTCGAGGATCGGCGTGAGCCGCGACATCAGGTCCGCGATCGAGCGCTCCGGCGCGATCGGATCGAACTGCCCGCAGAGGCTGGAGACCTTGATCGACACGTTGACACGCGGCACGCCCCCGAGGTGGTCTTTCTCGAGCCGCTCATTGGGCGACCAGCTCGAAGCCTCGCCGACCAGGTTCTCCACAAGATCGAGGTACTTGCCCTTGTACATATCCGCTTCGGCACCGGACACGCACGCCTCGCCCAAGAGATCCACCGAGAACGCGATCCCGTCCTTCCAGAGCTTCCGCAGCGTCGGGAGCGCGTCGGCGGCGTCCGTCCCGGCGATGAAGTTCTGCGCCATACCCCGGATCTGCCCGGAGATCGTCTTCGTCATCAGTCCCTTGGCGACCCCGCCCGCGCGGAGCCCGAGATCCATCCCGGGCGGCGTCTTCACCCCCGGCTGGGTCAGATAGTCGACGAGATGCTCGTGGACCAGATCCGGCGTCGTCAGCGACGGGAAGGCATCGACGAACCTGAACAGCTGGACCTTGAACTCGTGGTCCTTCATCGACCAGTCCATCAGCCTGTCCTGATAGAACTTGGCACTCAAGAGTCCCGAGCGATGGGCGCGCGCCTTCTCGAGCATCTCGTGCCCGATCGCCCGGATCCGAGCATCGTTGTCGGCGGTCGTTGTCGTCGGGGTGGAAACGGGAACGGCGCCCTGAAACGGGGCCGGCTTGGGCTTCTTCGAAAACAATCCCATAGAGAAGAACTCCAGAACAGAGCCCCCCGAGATAGGCCGCCCGTTTACGCGCGCGGGTCCTCGGTCGCACCATGATACGCACCCCGAGCACCCCTACCGTTGCCCGGATGCTCTCGCCACGCGTCATCACGATCGGGAACTTCGACGGGGTCCACGCCGGGCACCGGGCCCTGCTCTCCCGGGCCCGGTCGCTGGCGGGCGGGGACGGCACCGTCACCGCGATGGCGTTCGACCCGCATCCCCTTTCGCGGCTCCGCCCCAGCGACGCCCCCGACATGATCGAGCCCTGGGACACCCGCGCCCGCCGGTTGCTAGACGCCGGAGCCGACGAAGTCGCCCGGCTCGAACCCACCCCCGAGCGGCTGTCGTTGGCGCCCCACCAGTTCGTCTCCTGGCTGATAGAAACCCACCGCCCGGATCACCTCGTCGAAGGCCCGGACTTCCGGTTCGGACGCGGGCGCGCCGGTGATATCCGGTTGCTCCAAGAACTGGCCAGCGCCCGGGGCGTCGCGGTCCATGTTGTGCCCCCGGTCATCGTGACACTCAGAGATCAGTCCGAGGTCGTTGCTTCCTCTTCGATGGTCCGATGGCTCCTTGAACAGGGACGGGTCCGAGACGCGGCGTACGTGCTCGAGCGCCCGCACGAGCTGACCGGGACCGTCGTCACCGGGGACCGCATCGGGCGGACCATCGGCTTCCCGACGGCGAACCTCGTCACCGAAGCGATGCGCCCCGCACCGGGCGTGTACGCGGCGGTCGCCCTCCCGGGCGATGCGGACCCCGTGCCGGCCGCGGTCCACATCGGCGGCCGACCGAGCGTCAACGACCACCGCCCACGCATCGAGGCCCACCTCCTCGACGACGTGGGCCCGTGGACGCCGCCCGCCTCCATGCCCGAGTCGGGCTGGGCGTGCACGCTCCGCCTCATCGGGCGTATCCGCGATGTCGTGAAGCTCGACGGACTCGACCGACTCAAGTCACAGATCGCCCGCGACTGCGATCGCGCCCGAGAGATCACACGCCACCAACCGCGTTCGCCGATGCGTACGCCGGAGAACGCATGAGCATGACCGAGAGCGGATCCTGGACCTCGACCGTTGACTGCCGCGCAATGGCGGACTGGATCGCGAGCAAGCGGACCTGCGTGCTGCTGACGCACACCAAGCCGGACGGCGACGCGCTTGGCTCCACGCTGGCGCTGGCACGGGCGATCAACCTCATCCACCGCACCAGCGGCGCGGTGTCGGCCGCCGAATGCTGGTACGGCGCCCCGATGCCCGAGTGGGCCCCCACGCTCATGGGGCAGACCAAGTGCCGCACGATCGAGTTCGGCCAGCCCGTGCCCGGTGCCTTCGATCCCGAAGCCGTCGTGATCTGCGACACCGGCGCGTGGGGCCAGCTCGAACCGTTCCGCGAGTTCATCGAAGAACGCCTGGAGCGGACCGCGATCATCGACCACCACCTCCAGGGCGACGCCGAGATCGCCGACCACCGCCTGCTCGACACGTCCGCCGCCGCGGTCACCCAGCCGGTCGCCGAGGTCTGCCGCCTGCTGCTCGGGGTCGGCTCGCCCGCGGAGCTCCCGGTCGACATCGCGACGCCGCTCTACACCGGGCTCGCCACCGACACCGGCTGGTTCCGCCACTCGAACGTCGACGCCCGGGTGATGCGCCTGGCCGCCGACCTGCTCGAGGCGGGCGTCGAGCACACATCGCTGATGGAACTGATCGAGCAGCGCGACCGCGCGAGCCGGCTGCGTCTGATGCACCGCGCGCTCGGGACCCTGGAGATCGTCGAGGACAAGCACTGCGCGATCATGAGCCTGACCACCGCCGACTTCCGCGAAGCGGGCGCCGCGCCGGGCGAATCGGGCGGGTTCGTCGATATCCCGCGCACCGTCCCCACCATCCGCGTCACCGCCCTGCTCACCGAGCAGGAGGACGCCCAGGGCGTGTTCACCAAGGTCTCGATGCGATCGAAGCCCACCGGCTGGGACGGCCAGGACCCGGTGGACGTCAACCAGGTCTGCCAGAAGCTCGGCGGCGGCGGGCACGCCCGGGCCTCCGGCGCCCGCATCCGCGCCCCGCTCGCAGAGGCGAAGGAACAGCTGATCAAGGCGCTGCCGTGAAATGGACGCCGAAGGCTTTCGCGGCGCTATGGCTCGCGTCACTCGGCGTCCCATCCCTGGGCGTGTTCGCGGTCTTGCTTGCTCTCAGAACAAACCCTGCATCCATCCTCTTGATAACTGTTGTCCTTGTGGTAGCTCAGGCTTTCGTGCTGCTGAACTCGTTCGGCATTGACAGCGATGAACTTGCCAATCGCCGGTCACGAGCCACGCTGATCCGGTTTAATCTCCTCGCCATGCTGACATATCCTACTTTGCTGTTCGTTGCGATTTGGATCTCTTTCAATGCAATGGACGGCATCAACTCCGGGATCTGAGAAGCATGTCGCGAGAGAACTTCCGCAAACAGGTCGAACGGGCCGCCAACAACCCCGAAGCCGGGCGCGACGATCGCCCCCGCGGCCCGCGCCCCGGCCAGCGCCCGCCGCTCCGCGTGTTCACCACCACGCTCTGGGAGTACCCCAGCCAGCACTACGACGCGAAAGACTCACGCTTCCAGGGCAGCAAGGACTACGCCGGCGCGACCCCCAGCTGGGTCATCTGGCAGCTGCTCCAGCGATACACCCGCAAGGGCGACACCGTGCTCGACCCCATGTGCGGCTCGGGAACAACCCTTGATGTCTGCACAGACCTGGAGCGAAATGGCATCGGCTTCGATCTGAACCCGCAGCGCGCTGAGATCACCAAGAATGACTCGCGCGAGCTGCCGGTCGAGAACGAGTCGATGGACTTCTGTTTCGTCGACCCGCCGTACTCGACGCACATCGATTACTCCGACGACGACCGCTGCATCGGCAAGCTCGACGCCGGCGCCCCGATGGCCAGGGACGACGTGATCCCGGGCCAGGCGTACTACGAGTCGATGGAAGAGGTCATCAGCGAGCTCTACCGCGTGCTCAAGCCCAACCGCTACATGGGGCTGTACGTCTCGGACTCGTGGCGCAAACAGAAGGGCGTCAAGGGGGGGGTCTTCATGCCGATCGGTTTCGAGCTCTTCTCGATCATGCGCGACTACTTCCGGCCGGTGGACATCATCGCGGTGGTCCGGGGCAACACCAAGCTGCAACGCGGCAACTGGCACAAGTCCGCCGAGCAGGACAACTTCTTCCTCCGCGGCTTCAACTACCTGTTCATCATGAAAAAGGAGGCCGGCTGATCGGCCGGCCTGTTCAGCCGGTCGGCCCGCTGATGTCGCCGCCCTGCCAGCCGCCGGGTCCCGTGCGGTGGTCGTCGATCTGCGTCCGCAGCGCGGGCAGGTTGGCGAGCAGGCGCTGCATCTCCGCTTCGCCCATCTGGCGTGCGACCTCCAGCATGCCCTCGACCGTGAGTTGCTTGCGTTGGGCGGTGCCGTCGGGCAGCCTCCGGATCGCCGCCCCGGCGCGGTCGCTCAGGAAGGTCGGCTCGCGTTCGAGCATGTCGGCCATTTTGCGCAGCATCTGGGCGGCGGTCTGCGCCGACACGCCATGACCCACGCGGACGCGCAGGGGCACGATCGAACCGGGGTCCTCCGGACGCTTGATCACGGTGCCGGTGATCACGTGCCCGTCCTCGTCCACGCTCGGGTCGTCGCCCTTCTCGTACGTGTCGGCATTGAGCCCCGACAGATAGATGGCCAGGTGGTTGGTCTCGTTCTGTCCGGAGATGTCGCTCTGTTCGGTCATCAGACGGATCGTAGCGCACGCGGGGCTCGCCCCGGGGGCAATCACCGAGAAACCGAGCCGATCCATCCGCCGCCGAGCACCAGCGAATCGTCGTGCGCGTCATACAGCACGACCGCCTGCCCGGGCGTGACGGCGCGCTCGGGCTGCGCGAACTCGATCTCGAACGCGCCCGTGCGCCCCGACGGCCCGCCGCCCCCCGGATCCGTGCCGTCCTCGACCACACGCACACGCGCACGCGCCGGGTCCGAGTTGTACCGGTGCTGCGCCCGGACCTGGGTCCACTCGCCCGGCGCGGGCGGATCGACCAGCCAGTTCGGTTCGCGCACGGCGCACGACGAGGCCAGAAGATCCGCCGCCCCGCCCACCACGACCTCGTTGGTCTCGGGGCGCTTATCGATCACATAGATGGGGTGCCCGAGCGCCACGCCGACCCCGCGGCGCTGCCCGATCGTGAACTTGTGCTGCCCCCCGTGCCCGCCGAGCCGGTTGCCGCCCCGGTCCACGATCGCGCCGGGTTCCGAGAGCCCCGGACGCCGGCGCTCGACCAGCCCCGCGTAATCGTTGTCCGGGACGAAACAGATCTCCTGCGAGTCTGGCTTGTCGAACACCGGCAGCCCGAGCCGGCGTCCGATCGCCCTGATCTCTGCCTTGGTCTCGTACTCCCCGACCGGGAGGATCATCTCGCTCAGCCGGTCACGCGGCGCACCGAACAGCACGTAGCTCTGGTCCTTGCTCAGATCGCGTCCGCGGCGGAGCAACGGGACAGAACCCGACCGATCCACCCGCGCGTAGTGCCCGGACGCGACGAAGTCCGCGCCGATCTGTTTCGCGTACTCGTGCAGCTTGCCGAACTTGAGCCAATCGTTGCAGCGGACGCACGGGTTGGGCGTGCGTCCGTTGGCGTACTCGTCCACGAAATAGTCGATGATCCGCCCGAAGTCCTTCTTGAAGTTGCACACATACAACGGCACGTCGAGCATCGCCGCCACGTGCCTCGCGTCGGCCGCGTCGTTGATCGAGCAGCATCCCTGGTGACCGATCTTGACCTTCGCGGGATCGCAGCTCACGCCCTCGCTGTCGTACGGGACCATCTCATCGATCGTCTCGCCGGGCGAACCCAGCCGCATGAAGCACCCGACGACCTCGGCGCCCTGCTCCTTGAGCAGACCGGCCGCGACGGACGAATCCACCCCGCCGGACATCGCGACCAAGACCTTCCGGCCCTTCCACGGCATATCGCCAGAACCCGAATAGGCAGAAGGACTTACCACGCGGTATCGTACGTCGCTCAAGCGGTCCGGTCGTCCGGGTCGGGGTCGTCATCGACGAGCGGGATCGCCCCGTCGTCGTCCGCGTCGGCTCTCGGGACCCCATCGCTGTCCGTGGTCTCCTGCATGTCCTCGGGCAGGTCTCCGCCCGGATCGAGTCCCGGATCGGTGCCCGGACCACCGGCGAGGGGGATGGGGGCATCGTCGTCGATCGGGGCGATCTGCTGCCGATCGCCCGCCCCGTGATGGTCGCGGCGCTTGCCGATCGACGGCAGCCGCGCGATGATCGCCTGCGGCACCGCGTTCTCGTCGACCTCCAGCGACTCGTCCTGGCCCGGGTCCCAGGGCTTGTCGGGCGCGGCGACCGCCGGCCCGGTCAGATCGGCGTAGGAAAGCCCGCACTCGGGGCACGATCCGCCGTTGGGCAAGCCCCGCAGGTTGTACCCGCACCCGCGGCAGTCCATGTCGTGCCCGATCGCCCCCCCGCGGTTCTCGGTCTTGGCGCGGATCCGTTCCGAGATCCGCTCGGCCCGACCCTCGATCTCCAACTGGTAGCGGAGCGTGTAGGTCGCCATCCGGGCGCACCCGAAGACCGACAAGCCGAACACCACGCTGGCAACAAACACCACGATGCCAAGGATGAACGCGGGGAACCTCAGCCACGTCAACCCGACCGCTGCGAGCACGAGGAACAGCAGGTTCGCGGTGCCGAGCACCGCCATCGTCCACGCGGCGCCGCGAAGGCGCCAGCCGCCCGCATCATCGGACATCCAGAACGCCATATCACTGACGAACACGCACAGCGGGATCAGGCTCAGATACGCCCCGATACCCGTGAGCACCGAGAGCACGAGCACCACACCTTCGAGCAACGCGCTGCCCCCGCCGTTCGCGGCGGCGATCGCCAGAGCGTCGTACCCGCCGCCGACAAGCGTGTACAGCACCCAGACCGCCCCGCACACGCGGACAAGCAAACGCATCTTCGGGCTGTCGAGCACAGGATTGCAGAGCTGATCGAACTCGGGAGGGCGTGGATTCGAGATCAGGAACACCCCCCCGCACCACGCGAGCGACGCGAGGGTCGACGTCGCGAACCCGATCCCGAAGCTGGCTCCGCCTATCACGGCGCCGACGATCGCAAGAAGAATGCCGGAACTCATCGCCACGAACCCCCAGCGCAGCGTGCCGACGTACTGCGGGTCCGCATCGATGATCGTGCCCTCACGGGCGTTGAACGACTTGGGGCGGGACCGGATCAGCGTGCCGCACTCGGGGCAGTTGTCCCCGATCCGCAGCCCCTTGAGTTCGTACCCGCATGAGCGGCAGGCACGAGACTCCATGATGATCGGCTTGGGATCGCTGTCCATCCGAGACCACTCCACGCATCGCCGGACGATCGCCACACCCGGCTCGGGGGAATGTACCGCCAAACCCGGCCCACGGTTGACCCCGCGGGTCAGACCGATTGCGTGCGGACCGCCTCCACGGCGCCCGCGAACATCGCCAGCCCGGGCGTCCGCTCAGGCAAACCCGAGCGGTCCAGCCTCGTCCAGAACGGGTGCCGCGTCCAATCCAGGTACCGCTCGGGATGCGGCATGAGCCCGAAGATGCGCCCGCTCGCATCGCAGATACCCGCCACATCACCCGCCGAGCCGTTCGGATTGTCGCGGTACCGCAACGCGACCCGCCCGCTCGCCTCCAGCGACGCCAGCGTCGCGCCGTCGGCGGGCACGAACCGCCCCTCGCCGTGGGCGATCGGGAGCATCGAACAGTCGGGGTCCGTGAAGCCAGCCAGCCCGCGCGTCCAGACACACGGAGACCCCGGATCGGCGACCACACCGACCCAGCGGTCCACGAATCGTGGCGGCTCGTTCTCGGCCAGCGCGACCGAGGGCGGGGGCGCGGCATCCTCGGGCCAGGGCTCTCCCGGGCCCGGTCCCGGGAGCAATCCGACCTGGACCATCACCTGGAACCCGTTGCACACGCCGATCATCGGCACCCCGCGGCGGGCCGCATCGCGGAGCGCCGGATACAAACGCTCCCGGGCCTGCATCGCGAGGATGCGCCCCGACGCGACATCGTCGCCGTACGAGAACCCACCGGGAAACCCGATCAGATCAAAGCCCCCGATGAGCGACGGTTCGTCCGTCAGCGAGCGGATGTGCGCGAGCACGGGATCGCCCCCCGCCAACTCGAACGCCCGCACGAGTTCCGCATCGCAGTTCGTGCCGGCGGTCCGGATGACGAGGGCGCGGGGTCGGTCGCTCATGGGCGATCATACACGCCGGAGTCAGCCCGCAGTGTCGACCGCGTCACGGATGAGCGAGAGGTACTGGCTGGGCGACTTGCCGCCCTCGATGAATCCCAGCACACCCTCGCCGTTCAGCACGACGGTCGTCGGGTAGACACGGACGCCGAGCTCTCTGATGTCTTCGATGCCCGTGGATTCTTCCATGTACACCGGGATCGTGCTCTCACGCAGGAACGCGACCACCTCCGGCTCGGAGAGCGCTCCACGCTTGAGCGCCTGGCACGGCGGGCACCAGTCCGCCGTCGCGACCGCGACGACCGGCTTGCCGGTCTCCCGGGACAGCCGCATCGCCTGCTCCAGGTCGTACGCGCCATCGAAGACACCGGGCGTGGCCGCCGTGCCGCCCACCCCGCGGATGATGAACACCGTCGCCAGCGCCGACACGATCAGGATCAGAAACAGCAGGTCCTTCTTCAACACGATCTCCTCTCGGTCCGACGGGCCGGGCGTTGACGAACACGTCGGCAGACCAACCCGGGCCGGCGTCGCGTTGTTCCACGAACCCGCGCCCGCTTCGCGCCCTCGGCACGGGCTGCAGAGCCCCATCACGCGAAATCGGCCCGCCCGGGGTCGTACATCGGGTCGAGCTGCTCGATCAGACGCTCGGTGTAGCGCCACGCGTTCAGCTCGGTCCGCAGCGCTTTCAACGCGTCCGCCCCCGGTTCGTCTCCGAGCGCCGAGAAGAGCGAGCCCACGGTCCGGATGTGCGCCGCCCGGCGTTCGTTGGCGAACGACTCCCACCGCTCGCGGGCCGCATCGCCGCCGCGACCGAGATCCTCCTCGACTTCCGCGCGGAGTTCCATGATCTCCATCAGGAAGCCGTCCGGGAGGGAATCGTCTTCCGACGCGCTCGCCCCCCCGAGCAACCCGAGCAGCACCGAGGCACGCCGCTCGGGGTCGGTGAGCTCGGCCCGCGCCTCGGTCAGGGCCGCCGCGTCCAGCGACGCGTCCTCCCCGGCCAGATCCGGGTGCGCTCGGGCCACGCGCTGCAAAAACGCCGCCTCGATCGAAGCCTCATCCAGATCGAATCGCCGGTCCAGACCGAGCACGGCGAACGCGTCCGCAGCCCGCCCCGCATGCCCGCCCTGTTCCAGAGAGTCGCTCATAGCCACCAACCGTAGGCCGAATCGGCGCCCGATCGGCCCCGAATGACGGACCCCCAGCTCCGTCATTGACTCGCCCGACTGTTTGTGCGATGATCGGGAAACCGGGAGGACCCGGGCTCATTCGGCGCGGGGAGCGCGATCCGCACGCATGGGCGATGCGCACGCACGGAAGGACCGCGGCTCATGGCAAGACACCTGGGCATCGTTGGTGTCAGCCCGGAAGGGGCGGCGATCTGCTACCGCCAGGTGTTCCACCACGCGGCGCAGATCCTCCCGGCGCACCTCCAGCCGGTCGTATCGGTCCACAACCTCCCGTTCGCCGACTACGTGGACGCCATCCGCAGGGACGATTGGCGAGGCGTTGGCGAGATGCTCAGAGATTCGGCGGCCCGGCTGGCGTCCATCGGCGCCGAGTTCTGCTTCAGCCCGGACAACGCGGTCCAGCAGGCCGTGCAGATCGCCGAGGTCGGGTGCCCGATCCCGTGGATGAAGATGACCGACGCCGTCGGGGGCGCCATCGCCAAGGACGGACGCCGCACCGTCGGGGTCATCGGCACCAAGGTTGTCACCGGGGGCAGCGTCTATCAGACCGACCTGGGCATCCGCGGCATCAAGCTGGTACGCCCCGGCGACGCCGACGCCGATGCCCTTGAGTCCATCATCTTCAACGAGCTCGTCCGCGGCACCGTGTGCGACGCGTCCCGCACCGCGATGCTCGGGATCATCGGACGCCTCGGCGAGCAAGGGTGCGAGGGCGTCATCCTCGGCTGCTCGGAAGCACCACTCGCGATCACCGACGCCAACAGCCCGCTGCCGGTCTACAACGCCTCGGAGATCATGGCCGAGCAAGCGGTCAGGCACTCCGGGGCCGACGTCGCGATCGGATAAGGACCGAGCGACCGCGAGCGTGCCGGCTCAGCCACCCAACTCCGGCTCCTCGACGGGCAGGCCCGTGGCAAGCCACTCGTCGTACCCCCCCGGGTAGAACTTCACCCGGGAGGTGAGCATCGAGTTGTATCCCGCCTCGAGCAGGCGTTTGCACATCGCGCGGGCCACCGCGGACGACGGGTTCTGCCCGAACACCACCAGGGCGTCCTTCGATTCCAATCTCGGGTCCAGCCCGGCGCGGAGATCAACATCATCCGGTCTCAGCTGCCGGGCTCCTTCGATGGTCCCGGACGCGAAGATCGAGTCACGCCTGGCGTCGAGGAACGCCGCCGAGGGCTCATCGCCCTTGGAAGCCTCGAAAAAGCCGACCGCTTCCTCGAGCGTGATCACGTCGATCCGTGCGTCGGATATCTGCTTCTGGCAGCCCCCGCCCGCCAGCAACCCACCCACACACAGGACGAACAGAACCAGGCTGCCGGGGCCCGGCGCACGGCACACCGACCGATGTCGCATCTTCTTGAGCATGCGGAGAGAATAACACCACAACCCCGCTCGTTCTGCCAGCACGCCCCACGGAGACCGGCTCTGTGGTCCCAGGAGCCCGAATGCCGCTCGCCCAACCGATCACCGTCGCCCTATCCGCGGTCGCTCTGGCGCTGGGTGCGGCGCCCGACCCCGGGCCGGACGACCCGTACGCGGATCTCGTCCGCGCCAGCGTGTTCGCCGAGCGGACCGGGGTCGAGCCGGGCGGGACGGTGTGGGTCGGCGTCCACTTCGAGATCGAGGACGGGTGGCACACCTATTGGCCCGGGCAGAACGATTCCGGGTTCGGAACCCGGATCGAGACGGCGGCCCCGGAAGGCGTTGTCGTCGGAGCACCGCGCTGGCCCGCCCCGAAACGCTACCTGGCGCCCGGCGACATCCTCGATCACGTTCACGAGCGTGCCGTCACCGCCTTGCTCCCGGTCACCGCCCCCCGCGACGCAGAGGTCGGGAGCGTCCTCGAGCTCTCGTTCGATCTCTCCTGGCTTGTCTGCGAGGACGTGTGCATCCCGGGATGGGAAACCCTGACGCTCGCCCTGCCGGTCCGCGAGTCGCCCGACAACGCGACCGGGCTGGTCGCCGAGCGGATCGGCGCGGCGCGGGCGCGTTTGCCCCGGGCGATAGACCAGGGCGGCACCCGGATCGCCGTCACATGGCGGGGCTCGCTGGCCGAGGTCCGCGCGGGCGGCGCAAAAAACTTGTCGTTCTACCCCGACGAGGGGGGCTCGTCGATCCCCGGCCTGGCAACCAGCGGTACCACGACGTCAGGCGTGCTGCGGCTCGCGTTCGACACACCCGAACCGGTGCTTTCTGGCGTGCTGGAGATCCACGGATCCGGGGACACCTCCGAGCTATTCCTCATCCGCTCCGCCAGGGGCGGCGAAGACTGAGAACCCGCACTATCCCGCCGACGTATTGTCGGCCTGTTCGACACCACGCCCCGACGAGGGCAAGGAGGATCACATGAAGTTTGGAACGATGAAACGTGCGTTGTTTGCCGCTACAGCCGTCGCCGTGGGCGGCGCGCTCATCGCCGCGGGCAACGCGGAACCCAAGGCCGCCGTTGGGCAGGCGGCTCCCGATTTCACCCTGACCGACTACCAGGGCAACGAGCACACGCTCAGCAGCTACACGGACAAGGGCCACGTGGTCGTGCTCGAGTGGTACAGCCCGGAGTGCCCGTTCGTCAAGAAGCACTACCGCGACGACACCCAGACGATGAACAACCTCATCACCGCCTGGGAGGGCAAGCCCGTCACGTGGCTCCGTGTCAACTCGGCCAAGCTCGACCACGACTACGGCAACCGCGAGATCAACATGAAGTCGTTCGAGAAGTTCAAGATCACCGGACCGGTCCTCATCGACGGCACCGGCAAGGTCGGCAAGATGTACGGCGCGAAGCGCACCCCCGAGATGTACGTCATCGATACCAACGGGACCCTGGTCTATCACGGCGCGATCGATAACGACCGCAGTGCACGGGACGCCGGTGACGTGAACTACGTCGGGAAGGCCGTCGCCGAGGTCATCGCCGGCCAGCCGGTCTCGACCCCGACCACGAACGCCTACGGCTGCAGCATCAAGTACGCCAACTGATCCCGCCCCAACAACCGCGTCCCGGTCCTTTCTCCCGGGTACGCGTCTAGCTCCGGAACTCCTCCCCACGCCCCGGTCTTGTCCGACCGGGGCGTGTTTGCGCTCGGGCGGATGGGGGCCCCGCCGAGATCCGCCAAGCCGCCGGATCGGTACCATGAACCGGGGCCAGGGCGCCGATAGAGTCCCGAGACGCCCGTGGCCCGTACGGAGATCCCGCCCATGTTCGACCTGCCCGGCCCTTTGGGCACCTTCGCCAACCTGCTCGTCGTGATTGTCGGGTTCGGCGGGATCATCTTCATCCACGAGTTGGGGCACTTCCTGGCCGCCAAGTGGGCGGGCATCCGCGTGCTCGCGTTCTCGATCGGGATGGGCTCGATCGTGTGCAGCTACCGCCGGGGCATGGGATTCCGGAGAGGTTCCAGCGAGCCGGAGTATCAGGCGTTGCTCAAGGACGCCCAGGGGCCGCGGGGTGAGGCACGCGATCACGCCCGCGCACTGCTGAGCGGGTCTGTCAGCCCGACAGAGTACCGTTTCAGCGCCCTCCCGCTCGGCGGGTACGTCAAGATGCTCGGGCAGGAGGACATCAACCCCGCCGCGACGTCGGACGCGCCCGACAGCTACCAGAACCGCCCGGTTTGGAAGCGGATGGTCGTGATCTCGGCCGGGGTGATCTTCAACCTCATCCTGGCGGCCGCCCTGTTTGTCGTCGTGTTCATGGTCGGTCTGGAGACCCAGTCCCCGGTCATCGGTACGGTCGGGGAGAACACGCCCGCGTCCCGGGCCGTCGCGACCGACCGCGACGGGATCGGGCCCGGTTTGCTGCCCGAGGACACGATCCTGAGCGTCGATGGGCACGGCGTTCGCGCCTTCAACGAGATCAGCACCGAAATCGCCATGAGCGGCGGCGGCCCCATCCCGATCGTGGTGTCCCGCCCGGGCGTCGGGGAGATCACCTTCGAGGTCGAGCCCGAGCGCAGCGAGTCCACCGGGTTCCTCGGCGTGGGGATCGGTGCCGCGTTCTCGACGACCATCGCCGCCGACCCGCCCCCGTCGATCCGCGATGATGTCGCGCTGCGCACACAATCGGTCGGTCTCGGCGAGTACGTTCCCGGATCACGACTCACGGCGGTCAACGGCGCCCCGATCGATCGCCCCGGCGGGCTCGGACAAGCCGCCCAGCGCTCCGATGGCGAACCCTTCTCGGTCACGCTGACCGATCCCGGCGGTGGAACGCGGAGCATGACGATCCGGCCCGAGCGGGCGTTGCAGCGGTCCGCCGTACGGACTCCCGGTGGCGACCGATCGATCGAACACTTCCTGGGGCTGACCGGCCTGCTGCGCGTGGACCCAACCGCTTCAGCGGAAGGCACCAAGCAGGGCCTCGAACCGGGCGACGTGTTCGTCCGCATCGGCGACGCCGAGTTCCCGTCCCACGCCGACGCGATGGCGTTGATCCCGACGCTCAAAAACAGGACGGTCGCGCTGGAAGTACTCCGCGAAGGAGCACGGATCGAACTCGAAGTCGAGGTCGGCGCCGACGGGCGGATCGGGTTCCTCTCGGGATCGACGGCCCGTTCCTCGGCGATCGTCGGCATCGCACCCCCGTTCGTGCCGCGGGACGGCGGATCGGACGCCGCGGGCACGCCGAGCGCGGCCGAACGCCTGATCGACCGCCCCGGGACCGAGATCCTCGCTGTCAACGGGACCCCGGTCGCGTCGATCGCCGAGGCCGCGGGTCTGATCGCGGCCGCGGTCGATGAGGCGCTCGGCGACAACGAAGCCTCGGATTCGTTCGAGGTCGCGATGACCCTCCGCCTGCCCCTCCCGGGCGGGCCCGTCGAGGATCGCGTCTGGACGCTCTCCGCGGATGAAGCGCAGACCGCACGCTCGCTGGGCTGGCAGATGCCGGGGGGCGATCTGTACCGCTCGGTGTTCGACGCCGACCTGTTCATCGATCGAGCCGAGAGCCCGATCGGCGCGGTCGTCCGCGGGATCGACAAGTCGCACCAGACCATGAAGCAGACCTATCTGACCTTCCTGCGTCTGTTCCAGGGCACCGTCAAGATCGAGCACCTCAAGGGCCCGGTCGGGATCGCGCACCTCGGCACCCAGGTCGCCGATCAGGGCTTCATCTGGCTGCTGTTCTTCCTGGGGCTGGTCAGCGTGAATCTGGCGGTGATCAACTTCCTGCCGCTTCCGATCGTGGACGGCGGGCAGTTCCTGATGCTCGCGTACGAGGGCATCCGGCGCAAGCCCGTGCCGATCGTGTTCCAGAACGTTGTCACGCTTGCCGGGCTCCTGCTCATCGGATCGGTGTTCCTGATCGTGACGTTCCACGACATCAAGGCGCTCTTCGGTGTATGACCGTTCGGCAAGCACGTCAGGACGGATGGCTTGAGCGCGTGGCTCGGGCTGCTGAACCTGCTGGCCGTGGGCGGGGCCGTCGCCTGGGTGACGGCTGTGCTGCATACCGCGTGGTCACTCCGCCACCCGCCCAAGCGGACCTACGCGTGGGCGCTGCACCGGCGCCTCCCGGGCGATCCGGGCGAACTCGATCCGCCGCTGCAGTACGAGCCGTTCACGTTCCGCGGCGCTCGCGCCGAACGCCCCGCGTGGCGTGTGCCCGGAAAGAGCGCGGGCGGGCCCGTCGTGGTGATGACGCACGGCTGGGGTTCGTCGCGTGTCGGCGGACTCAAGCGGCTCGCGACGTGTGTCGACCACGCACGCGAGGTCATCGCCTGGGACCTGCCCGGGCACGGCGAGGCGCCCGGCTCGGCACGCATGGGCGTGGACGAACACCGAGACCTGCTCTCACTGCTTGAAACCCTCGGCGATGCACCCATCGTGCTGTTCGGCTGGTCGATGGGCGCCGGGGTCTCACTCCGCGCAGCGCAAGCGGGACGCGAGCGGTTCAGCATCCGCGCCGTGGTGTGCGAAGCGCCGTATGTCCACCCCATCACCCCGGCACGCAACGTCATCCGTTTGCGCGGCATGCCGTACCGGCTCAACCTGCGACCCGCGATCGCTCTGATCGGTCTCACTCTGGGTGTCGGGCCGCGCTGGCGTGGCTTCGCGCGGGACCGCGTCGCGGGCAGCCTCGGCGACATCCCGGTTACGGTCATCCACGGCGACGCGGACCCGGTCTGCCCGATCGCAGACGGGCGGGCGATCACCGACGCCGCACCGAACGGCCACCTCGTCCAGATCGAGCACGGCGGGCACAACAACCTGTGGACCGATCCGACGCTCGCCGCCGCATCCGCGGATGCGCTCCGATCCGCGATCAACGCCGCATCGAGCGAGCCCGCCTGACCCTATCATCGGGCATGCCAAGCACTTCCGCGACCAGCCTGCCCGGGTCCCCCACCGTCGACGCGATCATGGTCGATCGGCGGGCCAAGTCATTCACGACTCGCTCGATCAAGAAAGACAGCAAGCTCGCGGCCCTCAAACTCGCGCTCTCGATGGTCGACCTGACCACGCTGGAAGGCAAGGACTCGCCCGAGAAGGTGCGGAGCCTGTGCCGCAAGGCGGTGCGCCCGTGGGAGCGGGACGAAGAGATCCTCGGCGAGCGCCTGCCGCACGTGGCGGCGGTGTGCGTGTACCCGAGCATGGTCCCCACCGCGGCCGAGCTGCTCTCGGGCACCGGCGTCAACGTCGCGTCCGTCGCGACCGGGTTCCCGTCGGGGCAGTACCCGCTGGACATCCGCCTCAACGACGTGCGCGACGCGGTGAAAGGCGGAGCGGACGAGATCGATATGGTCATCAACCGCGGCGCGTTCCTGAGCGGGCGCTACCAGCAGGTGGCCGACGAGATCCGCGCGGTCTGCGACGCGTGCGGCGACGCGCACCTCAAAGTGATCCTCGAGACCGGCGAGCTGGTGACGTACGACAACGTGCGCCGCGCCAGCGACATCGCGATCTCGTGCGTCCGCCCGGGCGACTTCATCAAGACCAGCACGGGCAAGGTCAGCCCCGCGGCGACCATGCCGGTCACGCTGGTCATGCTCGAAGCCATCCGCGACGCGTACCTCGATGCAAACATCAAAATCGGCATGAAGCCCGCCGGCGGCATCCGCACCGCCAAGCAGGCGTGGCACTACCTCTGCATGGTCAACGAAACCCTCGGCGAGGGCTGGCTGAGCCCGGACTGGTTCCGCTTCGGCGCCAGCTCGCTGCTCAACGACCTGCTCCGCTCGATGCAAAAGCTCAAGACCGGCGGCTACGCGGCGGGGTACGACTTCTCGGATGCGTAGGGACAGATCGACTCACGCCGCCCGGCGTTGCTCGTTGGCCAGGCGCTCGTCGTACTTCGCCCGCAGCTCGCGGTCGCGCAGGATCGAGTACGCCTTCTGCACCTCGGCGAACTTCGCCTCCGCATCGGGGGCATCGCAGCGGTCCGGGTGGATCGTCTTCGCCAGCTTGTGGTATGCCCGGCGGATGTCCTCCTGCGACGCGTACACCGACAGGTGGAAGATCTTGTAGAGATCAGGGAACTCCACGCGGACGCGGCTCTGCCCGGCTTCGGCGTTCTGCTCGGCGAGCACCGCGGAGCCGTCGCCCGTGGCCGCGAACCGGCGCAGCGCCGCCCGCTTGCCCTCGGTCAGCCCGACGAACTCGACGCCCACCTCGGCCCGCTTGTGCAGGCGACCGGCGGGGCGGACCCATCGGACGGTGCCCATCAGGCGGATCTCGTCCGGGCCCTCGCCGAAGATGTAGGTCTCCGGGTCGCCCACGCGCGGGGCCGACTTCCAGGGGACGACCACGCGCATCCCGCCGCCGGACATGTCCAGCACGTTGCCGGCGTGGCAGCTCAGCCCCTTGGTGGACATGCGGACTTCGTCGCGCGACGCGTAGGCGGCGGATTCAGCGGGGCTTCGGCTGTGGTCGCTCATGCAGCAGGAATCGGGGCTGCGCTCGGGGCGTCTGAGGCCCGGTCGATCGGGCGGGCCGGGTCGATGGGTCCGCACGGGGGAGCGACCGGCATTCGCCCTACAATGCGTCGATGAAGCCCATTTCCGAACAACCAGGAACGTCCGAGAGCGGCGGGTCCGAGAGCCCGAGCGGCGCCTCGCCCCCGCCGAGGCTCGACCTGCGCGCCGCGACCGGAAGCGGGATCTTTGCGTACGCCGAGGCACCCGAGTCCGTCCGCCCGGAGATCGCCGACCGATACGGCTTATACATCAACGGCCGGTTCACCGACCCGACCAGCAGCAAGCGGTTCACGACGATCAACCCGGCGAACGAAGAGACGATCTCCGAGGTCGCCGAGGCGAACGAGACCGATGTCGACGCGGCGGTCCGGGCCGCCCGCGGAGCGCTGCCCGCGTGGTCCGGATTGCCTGGCAAAGAACGGGGCAAGTACCTCTACCGCATCGCCCGGCGCATCCAGGAGCGCGCCCGCGAGTTGGCCGTGCTCGAGACCATCGACGGCGGCAAGCCGATCAAGGAGTCACGCGATGTGGACATCCCCTTGGCGGCTGCCCACTTTTTCCACCACGCGGGCTGGGCCGACAAGCTGGAGTACGCCTTCCCGGGACGCGCCGCCAAGCCCGTTGGCGTGTGCGGACAGATCATCCCGTGGAACTTCCCGCTGCTGATGGCGGCGTGGAAGATCGCACCGGCGCTCGCCTGCGGGAACACGGTGGTGCTCAAGCCCGCCGAAACGACACCCCTGACGGCGCTGCGCCTCGCCGAGATCTGCGCTGAGATCGGTCTCCCTCCCGGCGTGGTCAACGTCGTGACCGGCGCGGGGGCGACCGGCTCGGCGATCGTCGATCACCCCGGCATCGACAAGATCGCCTTCACGGGCTCGACCGAGGTCGGGAGGCTGATCGCCCGGTCCGTCGCGCCGACCAACAAACGCCTCACGCTCGAACTCGGCGGGAAGAGCGCCAACATCATCTTCGAGGATGCCAGCATCGACCAGGCGGTCGAGGGCATCGTCGAGGGGATCTATTTCAACCAGGGTCATGTCTGCTGCGCCGGCTCACGCCTGTTCGTCCAAGAATCGGTCGTGGCGCGCGTGGTGTCCAAGCTCCGCGACAGGATGAGCACGCTGCGCGTCGGCGACCCGCTCGACAAAAACACCGACATCGGAGCGATCAACTCCAAGGCGCAGCTGGCAACCATCGAGCGGTACCTCGAGAGCGGCTCGTCGGAAGGGGCCGAGCGGCACTCGTTCGGCTCAGACCTGCCCGCCAAGGGGTTCTTCTGCAGACCGACGTTCTTCACGGGTGTTCAGCCCAGCCACTCCATCGCCCGCGAAGAGATCTTCGGCCCGGTGCTCTCGGTGATGACGTTCCGCACGCCCGAGGAAGCGATCGGCCGGGCGAACAACACCCCCTACGGGCTGGCGGCCGGGGTCTGGACGGACAAGGGCAGCAAGATCTTCGACACCGCCAAGCACCTCGACGCCGGCGTGGTCTGGCTGAACACATACAACAAGTTCGATCCGACCAGCCCGTTCGGGGGTTTCAAAGAATCGGGCTTCGGGCGCGAGGGCGGGCGGCACGGGTTGCTCGCGTACCTGGCGTGAGCACGCCTCGGGATCTCGCCGGCACGCCGACCCACCCGCCGGCTTCAAGGGAGTTGTCATGACCGCAAGCGATCTTCCGACCGGAGCACCAACCGCAGAGTACTCGGACGAGTTCACCGTGCGCGAGCTCACACCCGATGACAAGCCCTGGGTGCAGATCGTGCTCCGGAAGTACTGGGCCTCGCTCGTGCAGGTCACACGCGGACGCGCGATCCAAGCCGACGACCTGCCGGGTTTCGCCGCGATGCGCAACGGCGAGGAGGTCGGGCTCGTGACGTACGACGTCCGAGGGGACGAGTGCGAGATCGTGACCCACAACTCGCTGGCCGGTCACGGCGGGATCGGGTCGTGCCTCCTCGCCGCCGTGCGGACCAAGGCACGCGAACTCGGCTGCCGGCGTCTCTGGCTGATCACCACCAACGACAACACGCCCGCGATGCGTTTCTACCAGCGTCGGGACTTCGACATGGTCGCCGTCCACCGCAACGCGATCCAGGAAGCACGCCGGCTCAAGGCCGTCATCCCGGACACCGGTCTCGACGGCATCCCGATCCGCCACGAGATCGAGATGGAGTATGTCCTTTAAAGAAACGGACCGGGAACCGGCCACCAGGGATCCGATCGGGGACCAGGGCGGGAGAGCGACGCATGACCGAGCGATTGGGCATCACCAAGACGTACAAGCTGTACATCGGCGGCAAGTTCCCCAGGACCGAATCCGGGCGCACGACCCCCGTGCGCGACGGCCCGAGCGAACTGATCGCCCATGTGTGCCGCGCCTCACGCAAGGACGTGCGCGACGCCGTCGAGGCCGCGACCAAGGCCCAGGCGTCGTGGGCGTCCCAGACCGCGTACCTGCGCGGGCAGATCCTCTACCGCCTGGCCGAGATGACGGAGGGCAAGGCGGGTGAACTGGCGTCGGCGATCGGAGCCGACGGCGACGCCGAGGTTGCCCGGGCGATCGACCGCGTCGTCCATTTCGCGGGCTGGGCCGACAAGTTCTCGATGGTGGCGGGCGGCGCCAACCCCGTCGCGGGGCCGTACCACAACTTCACGATCCCGGGACCGGTCGGCGTGACCGGGGTGGTCTGCCCCGATGCCCATCCGCTGCTGGGCCTCGTCTCGCTCGTCGCCCCGGTGATCGCGATGGGAAACGCGTGCGTCGTCCTTGCGTCGGAAAGCAACCCGATCCCGTCGATGATCCTGGCCGAGGCGCTCGCGACCAGCGACCTGCCGGGCGGCGTGGTCAACATCCTCACCGGCTTCCGCGACGAGCTGTGCGGGCACATCGCCGATCACCGGGGGGTGATCGCGATCCACGCCGCCGGGGCGAGCGAAGCGCAGCGGACCGCACTTCGACTGGGGGCGGCGGACAACATGAAACGCGTGACCATCCGCGATGGCATCGATTTCGAAGATGACCGGGCGTGCGAAGGGCCCCGGTGGCTCGAGCCCTTCGTCGAGTTCAAGACCGTGTGGCACCCCAGCGCGGTCTGAGCGCCCGCGCGATCAGCCCGCGGGACCGGTCTTGAGCTTGAGCTGCTCGTCCATGACCAGGCGCGGCTGGCCCTGCTCTTTGGGCTGGCTCGACCAGACCACATCGAGCCGCACACCGAACATCTTGGCGATGGACTGGAGCTGGCGTTCGATCGCATCGCGGGCCTGCGCGATGTATCGCGGATCGTTCTTCTCGAACAGCTCCGACGCCTGCTGCTGGGCGGTGCGCATCAGCTCCCCCTGACGCTCCGCGTTCATGTTGATCACGTCGACCAGCCCGAGCACACGCCCCTGCTGGATGTCGTAGGGCTCGACGTCCATCAGGCGCAGCGAGCCCTCGATGGGAGGCAGCTCGACCCGGAAGCGCCCGTCGCCCATGTCCGTGACCTCGTCCCGGGTCAGCGAGCCCAGATCCACCGCGTACTGCTTCTCGAACTGGAAGATCATCGCCACTTTCGCCTGGCTGAGCAGGATCGTCGGCAGCCAGTCCCACCCCTTCGTCGCCGTCGCGATCTCCTTGGCGTGGACCTCGAGACCGATCAGCTTCCCGACCGCGCGGACCCGCTCGGTCAGCATGCGGAGCTCGATCCGGTCCACCCCCTTGCCCGAGCGCCCCCGCTTCACGGACATGACCACCCACGCCGCGATCAGACCCCCGACCAGGACCGCGAGCACCAGCACAATCAGCAGCAAGAGAAAATCGTTCACGCCCGATTGTTCGCAGTCCGGGGCCCCGTGTTTCGCGATCGGGGCAACGCTCCGATAAACGCGGGCTCAGACGGGCCCGGACTCGGTCTCGGAGGCGGGCCGGCCGATCTCGTACGAGCGGATCAGCAGGTGCCCCCCCACGGAGACCAGCCCGATCCCGATCAGCCCGCCCACCAGGATCCCCGCGATGCGGATCGCCTCGCCCAACGGAGACGCCAGGGGGGTGGCGAGGAACCCGCCGTTCCCGATCGCGAGCCATGCACCGCAGGCGATCACCGGCAACAGCACAAGGAACGCGCGGAGCACCAGCCCCCGGCTCCGCCGATCGCGGCTCCAGACCGCCCACGACGCCAACACCGCCACCGAACCCGCCAACGCCAGCCTGAACCCGGCGAACGGCATGATCAGCCGACCGATCGAGGGATCGTCGCGGAAGTTGGCTCGGACCTCGACGGTGGTGAACACGCTGGTGACCACAAGGGTGCCCATCACGCACGCCAGCGACAACGCCCACGCCTCGCGGAACCTCCCGGCGCCGGCGAGCATCCCCACGACCGCGGCGCCCAGCACGGTCAGCTCGAACAGGGTCGAGAACCAGAGCTTGGCGGGCCCCGCGAACATGGTGACATACAGCACGGGCGGCACCGAAACGGCGATCAGGAGCGAGACGATCAACGCCAGCGTCCGGACCGGACGCCCGGGGTCAGGAGCGGCAGCCCCGCGGGTGTCGCTCGGGTTGGTTGCGGGCGTGATCATCTCGGGTGGCTCCGTGTGTCGGTACCTTCTCGACGGATTGTTGCCCCGGATTGACCGCCGCGGGAGAACGCGTGGCGGAAACCGGCCCGCACGGGCCCGCACCGGAGCGCGCGGACGCGCCCGGGCCGCGGTCCCCGAAGTCGCGTTATTGGACGCTCAGCCCCCTCCGACGACCCGCCCACCGGAGGCTCCGGACTGCAGACTCCGCGCTTCGAAAGCCGTTTTTGCTGGCGCGGGGCGAGGATTGCGCGGGATTGCCGCCCCCGATCGCCCGATGCCCGATGACGAGAAGGCTCGGTCCGCAGGGGTTCGACCGGACCAACCGATCCGGCCGATAGGAGTATTCGGGACACCACTCCCGCAAGGAGATAGGGCATGGGCGGCATCACCACGGGCGTCGGATTGTTCAGCGGCATCGATAGCGCCTCGCTGATCGAGCAGTTGATCGCGGCGCAATCGCGCCCCCAGATCCTCGCCAGCCAGCGGCTCGTGCAACTCCAGACCCAGCAGGCCGCGTATCTGGACATCAACTCGCGCCTCAACGCGTTCAAGAGCGCGGCTTCGTCGTTCAGGCTCAACAGCACCTTCGAGGGCAAGAAGGCGGTCGGCTCGGACGACGCGGTGTTCAGCGCGTCCGCGACCAGCGGCGCGGTCAACGGCACGTACAACTTCATCGTCGATCGGCTCGTGACCACGCAGCAGTTGCTCAGCCGGGGCTTCGCAGACTCGGATGCCACCTCGCTGGGCCTGACCGAGCTGACCATCGAGGGCGAGGAGGCGCGTCTCGACCGCGACACATCCCTGGCCGATCTCAACAACGGGTCGGGCATCACCCGCGGCACCGTGGTGATCAACGGGACCGACGTCGATCTCTCCCGTGTCGGCACCGTGGGCGAACTGCTCGACGCGATCAACACCTCCGGCTCGGGCGCGACCGCCCGCGTCGACGACGGGTCCATCGTGCTCGACGACGTCACGAGCCTGGCCGACGAACTCGGCTCGGACGTGCTCTCGTCCATCGGGTTTACCGCGACAACCAGCGGGAGCCCCGCCACCGTCACCGGCAGCCGCGTATACGGGCTCGGGACGAACACCTCACTCGCGAGCCTGAACGACGGGCGGGGCGTGGGCGTCCGCGATGTCAGCGGCGAGGACGTGTTCGACTTCGTGATCGTCATCGACGATGTCGATGTGGGGGTGCGTATCGGGGAGATCCAGGAACTCGACGGCGACGACCTGGTGACCACATCCGGACCGGCGTCCAATGTCGGGCAGGTCATCGATCGCATCAACGATGCCCTTGCTGCTGACTACCCGGAAGTGACGGCATCGATCGACGAGACCAACGGGCGCATCGTCATCACCGATAGCAACGGCCGACCGATCGAGGTCAAGAACTTCGAGGTCAACGATGTCGCGGTTTCCACGACCGCGACCGACCTCGGCATCGAGACCAACGGCTCTGTCGCGGGCACCGTCACCGGGGAGCGCGTGCTCGCCGGGCTCAACACCACGCTCCTCTCCAGCATCAACGGGGGCGGGGGGCTCAACGGAGCGACCGGGCCGATCTCCGTCGCGACCGCCGACGGATCGACGTTCGATATCGACATCACCGGCGCGACCACGGTCAGGGAGGTCATCGACCTCATCAACAACGACGCCCAGAACGACGACGGCTTCGGCAACCCCCGCATCACCGCGTCGCTCAACGACACCGGCAACGGGCTCAAGATCACCGACAACACCAGCGGGGCGGACGATCTGGTCATCGGCGGCGCGGTCGCCGACGCGCTCGGGCTCGGCGGCACCTTCGCCGACAACGTCGCGGGCGGCGAGAACCTCCAGCTCGCCTATCTCGGGCTCAACAGCCTCCTCTCCGAGCTCAACAACGCCAGCGGGATCGGCACGGGCACGTTCGAGATCACCGACTCGCTCTCCAACACCGCCTCGATCACGATCGACGACAACGACAAGACCCTCGGCGATGTGATCGACAAGATCAACAACGCCAACCTGGCCGTGACGGCACGCATCAACGACACGGGCGACGGGATCGTGATCGAGGAAGACAACCCCACCCCAGGCGCGACCCAGATCAGCATCACCGACACCGAGGGCGGCGTCGCGGGCAACCTCCGCATCGCCGGCACCGCAACCGGAACCGACAGCGACAACTTCATCGACGGGTCCTTCGAGGTCCGCGTCGAGTTCGACCCCTCGGACACCCTCGCCGACGTCGTCCAGAAGATCAACGACGCCGATGCGGGCGCTCAGGCATCGGTCATCAACAGCGGATCGGGGGCCAATCCCTTCCGCATCAATCTGTTCGCGACCGACTCGGGCAGCGAGGGCCGGTTCATCATCGACTCGGGCGACTTCGATCTCGGGCTGTCCACCCTCGACGAGGGGCAAGACGCGCGGATCTTCTACGGGTCAAGCGACCCCGCCAACGGCGTGCTGATCACCAGCTCGACCAACACCATCGAGGGTGTGATCGGCGGCGTCACGCTCGATCTGCTGGCATCCTCGGAAGGGCCCGTCTCGGTCACCGTCTCGACAGACTCGGACGCCATCGAGACCCAGATCGGGACGCTCGTCGAGACGTTCAACGCCCTCATCGAGCGGATCGACTTCCAGACGCGCTTCGACGCCGAGACAGAAACCAGGGGCACGCTGCTCGGTGACGGCACGACGATCACGCTGCGCAACCGCCTGTTCGCGGCGCTCCGCAACACCAACGACGGGTTCAGCGGCACCTTCGACAGGCTCAGCCAGGTCGGGCTCAACGTGGGCGAAGGGGGCAAGCTGGAGTTCGACGCCGAACGCTTCCGCGAGGCGTACGCCCAGGACCCGGACGCGGTCGAGGAGATCTTCGCCAGACGCGACATCGAGGCGACGACCAACGTGCCCGATGAGAACGGCGCGATCATCAGCGACCCCGACGCCGAGACGCAGTTCAGCGCCCTCGGCATCATCCCACAGCTCGAGGAACTGGCGGACGACTACGTGTCCAGCATCGGGGGCATCCTCCAGAACCGCTCGAACGCGCTCGATTCCCAGATCACGCTCCAGGAAGAGCGGATCGAGTCCATCCAGCGGACCCTCGACTCCCGGCGAGAGGTCCTCCAACGCCAGTTCCTGGCGATGGAGCAGGCGATCGCCTCGTTCCAGTCGCAGGGCTCGGCCCTCTCGCAGATCCAGCTCATCGGATAACCCGATCCAACCGCGGATAACCCTGAAGTGCCCCCCACTCCGGCCCGATAGTCCTGTCCATGACGCCCTACGACACGACCACCACATATCTGAGTTCCAAGGTCATGACCGCGTCCCCGGAGGAGTTGCGCATGATGCTCCTCGACGGCGCACTCCGCTTCGCGCACCAGGCCGCTGCGGGGCTCGAGCAGCAGGACTTCGAGCTCGGCTACAGCGGTTTCACCCAGTGCCGGGCGATCATCCTCGAACTGAGCAGCACGATCGATGAGTCCAAGGCGCCCGAGATCGCCGACCGGGTCAAGGCCCTGTACAACTTCATGTACACCGAGTTGATCGCGTCGAGCCACGAGAAGGACGCCGACCGGCTGGCCACGGTGATCGAACTGCTCGAGTACGAACGAGAGACCTGGTCACTGCTGATGCAGAAGCTCGACGAGGAACGTGCGGGGCAGGAAGCCCCCCCCGAGCGCCGAGCCATCAGCTTCCAGGCGTAGTCATCCCCCGGCACACCGGGCTATCCGCGAGCCGACAAGCCCGCGGCGAGGTGGTCGAAGACCATCCGCATCTGCACGTTGGTATCGATCTCCTGCTGGGCACGCCCGACAAGCTCGATCGTCCGAAGCGCATGCGCTGATCGCCCCGGGTCAGAGAGACCCGTGCGGGCGTGCTCGGCGACCAAGGAGAGCATCCGCCTGACCCCGGCGCGGTTGGCCGCGTCTTTCGATCGGTTCTCGCCGGCTTTCTCGCCCAGCTTGACCCAGCCGCTGGCCCAGTCGTCGACCAGCTTGGTCATCGTCGCGCCGAGCGCCAGCGGGTGACGGCCCCGAGCCGCCTCGGCGAGCATCGGATCCAGCTCCAGATGCCAGGCATAGGCCCCGGCGTCGCGGAGCGAGAGCAACCGCCCGGGCGACCCCTGAGCGGCCCGCAGCAGCCACATCCGCTCGTCCCCGCCCGTATCGACGCCCGCCCGCTCCATCCATGTCTCCATCGCCCGATCGCCGAGCGGCCCGAACACGACACGCTGGCACCGGCTTCGGATCGTCGGGAGCAGCCTGTCCTCGCTGGACGTCACGAGGACGATCACGGTGCCCGGAGCCGGCTCCTCGAGCGTCTTGAGGATCGCGTTCTGGGTCGGCGCATTGGTCGGCGACCGGTCGAGAAGCTCCGCCTCGTCGACGATGAACACCTTGCCGACCATCGAGCCGGTCTTCATCACCGGCGCGACCGACGCCGGCTCGATCAGGTGCTGCTCGACGACCCCCTTGGGGATGGTGGCGAGCTTCGAGTCTCGCACCTTCGCGTCGGACGAGAAGCGTGCCAGTTCCTTGCGGATGACATGCAGGTCCGGGTGCGTGCCCGACGCGAGCAGACGCTGCGTGGGGCTGCCGGGTTCGTTCTGGTACACGCCGGTGAGCCCGGGCGAGCTGGTCGGATCGAGCAGCATCGCCGCCCACGCCAGCGCCGCGGTGAACTTCCCGACGCCCTCGGGCCCGTGGAAGATCCAGGCGTGGTGGAGCCGATCGGACGCGACCGCCGCGTTGAGCTGGGCCAGCGCCTTCTCGTGCCCGAGCACGGCAGAGAGCGGGATCGGCGCCCGGACCTCCAGCGTCGCCTTCGGGGAGTCGGCGCGTGCGAGTGTCTTCACGCGCTTGCGTGCCGTCTTCTTCGTCTGCTTCTTGGCGGCGGACTTCTTGGCCATGCTCAGCCAAGAGGATAAGCACCACGCCGAGATCTCGCGATCAGGACCGCCGACGACGGCACACCAGGCCCAGACCCGCCAGCAGCGACACCGCCCCGCCGGGCGATGGGATCCCCGTCACCTGCTCGATCCAGGGCAGGAACGCCGACACCCGGGTGTACGCCGAGAAGTCCCCGTAGTCCGCGTCCGGGCTGCCGTCCGAGGACGCGACGAAGGAGGTGACGCCCGCGAGCGCCAGCCCGCCGTGCCCGTCATCGATGAACAGCGCGCCGCCGGAATCCCCGGCACCGACCTGCACCTCGAGATCGGTGGGCGTGTCCTCGCCGTAGGTCGAGTCGCCCGGATCGATCGGGTTGTCGAAGTCCGTGATCAGGATGTCCTCGTCCCAACCCCGGACGCTCCCGAACACGTCGATCATGTTCGTCCCGGCCCGCTTGACACCGTCGCGGATGACGTCGCCCTGGAACCCGGTCCCGGTCCGCCCGTAGCCGACGCTGCTGCCCAGGCTGCCGATCTCGCCGTTGCCGGCGTACAGGTTCGCGACCTCGACATTGGTCACCGGGCTGGCGAGCCTGATCAGCGCGAGGTCGCTGCCCCCCGTGAAGCCGTTGACGACCCAATCGGGGTGGATGATGATCTCAGCCGCCGATCCGAACGCCGTGCTCGTCACCCACTGAGCCGTGGATACGCCCTGGTCCACGCAATGGGCGGCCGTCAGCACCCACTCGCTCCCGATCAGCGTGCCCGAGCAGGTCACCCCGCCTGGCAGCAGCAACACACCGACCGAGTCGAACTGGGGCTCCTGCGCGAACGAGCGGTAGAGGGCGTCATCGACATCGTGCCGGATCACCCCCGCCATCGCGCCGCCCGCGCACATCGCGAGCACCGCACACCGGACCGCCGTGGCACCTTTCAAACACATCGGGTCTCTCCTCGTTGGGACGACGGGGCGACACCCGATCGAGCGCCGACCCAGCACAAGGTGCCCCGGATCACCGCCGGGAACCACCCGATTCCCGAACACGCGACCGATTTCCGGTCGTTCGGGGTCGGTCTGGTGGACCCGTCGAGACAACGCGCCCGCATACGATCGGTCTCCACGCCCTCTCCCGGCCGACGCCCCCCGGATCCGGCGTTATCGGACCGATCACAGACGCCCCCAGGAACCAGACTCCATGCCCCATCCCGACGCTTCCAACCCGAGCAACCCCGAGCACACCGCGTCGGCCGTCCGGGCCGCGTTCATCGAGTTCTTCAGGCAGCGGGCCCACACCTTCGTCCCCTCCTCGACGACCTGCCCGATGAACGACCCCTCGCTCCGCGACACCTTCGCCAACGCGGGCATGAACCAGTACAAGCCGATCTTCCAGGGCACGCTGCCGCCGGACTCGCCGCTCGCGGGGCTGAAGCGCGCGGTCAACAGCCAGAAGTGCATCCGGGCCGGGGGCAAGCACAACGACCTCGACGACGTCGGCAAGGACACCTATCACCACACCTTCTTCGAGATGCTCGGCAACTGGTCGTTCGGAGACTACTTCAAAGCCGAGGCCATCGCCTGGTCCGTCGAACTCCTCACCACCGTCTGGGGTATCGACAAGGACCGGCTCTACGCGACCTACTTCGAGGGCGACGAGCGCCAGGGGCTCCCGCCCGACCTGGAGACCCGCGACATCTGGCGTGAGTTCCTGCCCGACGACCACATCCTGCCCGGCAACATGAAGGACAACTTCTGGGAGATGGGCGACACCGGGCCCTGCGGCCCGTGCAGCGAAGTCCACTACGACCGCATCGGCGGACGCAACGCCGCGAGCCTGGTCAACCAGGACGACCCGGACGTGCTGGAAGTCTGGAACAACGTGTTCATCCAGTTCGACCGGCTCGACGACGGCAGCCTCCGCCCGCTGCCCGCCAAGCACGTCGACACCGGCATGGGGCTCGAACGCATCGTGTCGGTGCTGCAGGACAAGCGCTCGAACTACGACACCGATATCTTCACGCCGCTGTTCGAGGCGATCCGCAAGATCACCGGCGCCCGCCCCTACGCCGGCAAGCTCGGCGCCGAGGACACCGACGGCGTGGACGAGGCGTACCGCGTCATCGCCGACCACGTCCGCACGCTGACCATCGCGATCACCGACGGGCAGATGCCCGGCAACGAGGGGCGCGGCTATGTGCTGCGGCGCATCCTGCGAAGGGCCGTCCGCTACGGGCGTCAGAAGCTCGACGCGCCCGAGGGTTTTTTGGCCGGGCTGGTCCCGACGGTCGTCGCCTCGCTGGGCGACGCGTTCCCCGAGCTGAAGAAGGATCCCGAGAAGATCCGCGGCATCATCGCCGAGGAAGAGGAGAGCTTCGGCCGCACGCTCGATCGCGGGATCAAGATGTTCGAGGACATCGCCTCTGATTCCAAGTCGATCTCGGGCGAGGACGCCTTCAAGCTCTACGACACCTTCGGCTTCCCCGTCGACCTGACCATGATCATGGCCGAGGAACGCGGGCTGACCGTGGACGTCGGAGGCTTCGAGCGGGCCATGGCCGAGCAGAAGGAACGCTCCCGCCAGGGCGGGCGCAAGGACGGCGACGCGAAGTTCGAGCTGCGGGCCGAGCACACCGCACAGCTCGCCGGCCTGAACGTCAAGCCCACCGACGATTCCAGCAAGTTCCACGCCCGCGAGATCAAGGCGACCGTCCGGGCCATCTTCGACGGGAAGAACTTCGACGAGTTCTCCAACGCGACCGGCGTGCGGCGCCAGATCGGCGTGGTGCTCGACAAGACCAACTTCTACGCCGAGATGGGCGGGCAGGTCGGCGACCACGGCGAGTTGACCGTCATCCACGATCTCGGCAAGCCCGGGGGCGGGCACTTCCGCGTCGAGGACACCCAGGTGTTCGGCGGGTACGTCGTCCACATCGGGCACGTGACCCGGGGCGAGATGCGCGTCGGCGAGGGCGTGGCGTGCTCGGTGGAGAAGCGGCGCCGCTCGCGGGTCGCCGCCAACCACACGGCCACGCACCTGCTCAACCTGGCGCTCAAGGACGCGCTGGGCGACTCGGTCGATCAGCGCGGCTCGCTGGTCGACGCTGAACGGCTGCGTTTCGACTTCACGCACAACCAGGGCGTGACGGTCGACGAACTCGAGCACATCGAGTCGCTCGTGCGCCGGCAGATCGACGCCGACCACACGGTGCACGCCGAGGTCGTCCCGCTCGGGCCCGCCCAGAAGATCAACGGGCTCCGGGCCGTGTTCGGGGAGACCTACCCCGACCCCGTGCGTGTCGTGTCGATCGGCGCACCGGTGCCGAGCCTGCTCGCCGAGCCGCACAGCCCGGACTGGTCGATGCAGTCCACCGAGTTCTGCGGGGGGACGCACCTGGAATCCACCAAGCAGGCCGAGGCGTTCGCGCTGACCGGCGAGGAGGGCATCGCCAAGGGCATCCGGCGGATCTCGGGACTGACCGGTGCGGCGGCCAGATCGGTCATCGAAGCCGCCGACACGCTCGATCGCGAGATCGCCGAACTGGACCGGCTCCCGGACTCGGATCTCGCCAAAGCGGTGCAGGACGCGTCCCAGCGGCTGGACCAGGCAACGCTCCCGGCGGTCCGCAAAGCCAAGGCCCGCGCGGCGCTGGGCGGGCTGCAAGACCGCGCGAAAGCCGCGGCCAAGGCGGTCGCCGCACAGAAAGCCGCCGAAGCGCAGCACATGGCACGCACGATCGCCGAGACGGAGGCCGGCTCGCCCGACACCATGATCGTCGCGACACTGGAACTCGGCTCGGACCGCAAGGCCCTGGAATCCGCGATGAAGGTCGTCTCCGAGGCCTGCCCGACCAAGGCCGTCATGCTGCTCTCGCCCGATGCCGACGCGGGGCGTGTCTCGGTGATGGCATCCGTGCCCAAACCCCTGGTGGGCCTGGGTTTTAAGGCCGGGGACTGGGTCAGAGCGGTCGCGGGCGTGATGGGCGGGAAGGGAGGCGGGCGCCCCGACGCGGCCCAGGGGTCGGGCTCGGACCCGTCCAGGATCGCCGAGGCCGTCACCGAAGCCCGCCACTTCGCCGCCCGCGCCAGTTCCTGACGCACCGACCCACCCCCGAAACGGAGCCCGCATGACCCAGGAACCGGAACACGCGCGGGATCACGCCCCCCCGCGGCCCCGAGACCCGAGGCTGGAGATTCCCGAGATCCTCAGGGAACGCCCGCCCGGGGCGGAGACGCCGACCCCCAAGCCGGCGTCTCTCGGTAACACCATGGGAGAGTTGGGGTTTGCGCTCGCGATCGGGATCGATTTCCTCGTGGTCGCCGCCGCGGGGGGGGCGGGGGGCTGGTTTCTGGATCGCCAGTTCGGCTGGTCCCCCTGGGGGCTGATGGTCGGGATCTTCGTCGGGTTCGCCGGAGGCCTGTTCCGCCTGATCAAACGCCTGGAAATGCAGGACCGCGACGACAAGCGAACCAAGGCCGCTGGCCAGAGCACGCAGGCCCACCGGCCCCCGCCCGGCGGGGAGGGCGACGGGCCCAAAGATTGAGTCGCGGGCTCGCCAGACTTGGCGGGCTGACCTACTATCGCTCCCCACGTTTTTCGCCCATCGAGGCGTTGGGGCCCCTTCCGGCGCGGGCGTTCGTGCCCGGTCTTCGGAGATGAGATTGACCCCGCTGCTGCCCCCAATCGACCGCTCCCGATTCGCTCTGATGATGGGGCTGGCAACCGTGTGCGCCACGGCTCTGGCTGGCGGGCTGGCGGCGAGCGCCGACGGCGCCAACACCAGCACCACCCTGATCGTGTGCGGCCTGGTCGCCGCGAGCGTGCTGCTGTCGGTCGTCGCGATGCTGGGCCCGTCGCTGATCTCCGACGACATGTGGGGGATGGCGGTCCTGGGCACCACCGCGCTGCGGACGATGCTCGCGATGGGCGCGATGCTGATGCTGATCGAGGTGTTCAGCCTGCCCAAGGAGCCGGTGGTCTACGGGCTGCTCGGCGGGGTGATCCTGCTCTGCTTTGCCGAAGCCGGCGCCGCGGTCTGGCAGATCCAGAAGCGCGACGCCGCCCGCGCCCGGTCCCGGGCGACCGGGCACGCGAACGAGAACCCGAGCCCCCAAGCGCCGGGCACCGCACCGAGGAGTCTCTGAATGATCCCGAGCCTGTTTACGCTGGGCGCCGGCAGCCCCGCCGACCACGTCTACAACCACAAGTTCCATGTGAACGAGGACGGCTACTGGCTCTGGTCGGGCAACCAGGGCAACCTGGTGCTGAGCCTCATCATCATCGTCGTCGTCGGCGCGTGGTTCGTGAAGAAGGTGCAGACGGGCAGCACCTCCGAGGGAGCGGGCGCATATGTGACCAAGAACCGCTTCGCGCACGCGCTCGAGGTCATCTGCGTCTACCTGCGTGAAGAGGTCTGCCGCCCGCTGCTGGGCGATCGGACCAACAAGCTCATGCCGTTCCTGTGGACGCTGTTCTGGTTCATCCTGGTCAACAACATGCTGGGTCTGGTTCCGATCCTCGACGTGATGCACCTGGCCAACAAGGACTGGAAAGCGAACGCCGCCACGCCGATCGGCGGGACCGCGACCCAGAACATCTGGGTGACCGCGGTGCTCGCGGTGATCGCGATGGTGTTCTTCAACCTCGCGGCGATCCGGCACCTCGGCGTGGTCGAGTTCTTCAAGCACATGACCGCCGGGGCTCCGTTCCCCGCGTCGATCGGCGTCTTCGTGCTCGAGCTTATCGGGCAGTTTTTCATCAAGCCGTTCGCGTTGGCTCTCCGTCTGTTCGCGAACATGACCGCCGGGCACATCCTGCTCGCGACGCTCGTCAGCTTCGCGGGCATGGTGGTTGGGAAGGGCTTCTTCCTGCAGGGCCCCGTGACGCTGATCGCCGTCTTCGGCGGGTTCGCGATCTTCCTGCTCGAGGTCTTCGTGGGCTTCATGCAGGCGTTCATCTTCATGTTCCTCGTGACCGTGTTCATCTCGCTGATGGACCATCACGACCACGACGAGCACCACGGGCACGAGCCGGCCCACGCATAACTGTTCTGTCACGTTTCACGCCCGGGAATCGGGCGTTCTCGACCCTGATTCTCGTACGACGAATACGTCATCTCTGGTTTAAGGAAGGAACGAACCAATGTCCCTGATGAGCAAGCTTCTCCCCGTCGCCGCGATCGCAGCGCTCCCCGCCACCGCTATGGCCCAGCCCGCTGTGGCAGCCGGTGCCAGCATGGGCAAGGGTCTTGCGGTCATGGGTGGCGGCCTGGCCGTTCTGGGTGCCGGCATCGGCATCGGTCTGATTGGTAAGGGCGCGACCGAGTCGATGGCCCGCCAGCCCGAGACCGCCGGCAAGATCCAGACCGCCGCGATCATCCTCGCGGTGTTCATCGAAGGCGCGACGCTCTTCGCCGTCGCCGCCGGCTTCCTCTCGTAATCCGAAGCAATCCGCACGCCCCCGCCGGCCAACGCGGGCGGGGCGTCTTTGATCCAATCCTCTCTGCGCCGTTGGCGCTCAAGGAGCAGACCGATATGAGCCGCATCCATGGACTGATCTCTGTCGCCGCGATGAGCCTGATCGCCGCGTCCGCTCATGCCGCCGACGACGTCGGGGCGATCCCCACCGTCAAGCAAGGCATGATGACCGGCATCACCGCGGTCATCGTTTTCGCGATCGCCGCGGCCTTCCTGGGCGGCTTCGTGTGGCCCAAGCTGACGGTCGCGCTGGACGAGCGGGCGTCCAAGATCCGCAACGAGATCGAGGCCGCCGAGGAGGCCCGCCGCCAGGCAAAGGAAGCCCTCGACGAGTACGAGCGCAACCTCGCCGAGGCCCGCGCCGAAGCCCAGAAGATGCTCGAGGACACCCGGGCCCAGCAGAACGAACTGGCCGCCGAGCTCAAGTCCAAGGCGGACGCGGAACTCGCGGCGATGCGCGAGAAGGCCACCGCCGAGATCGAAGCCGCCAAGAAGCAGGCGCTGTCCGAGATCTACAGCGAGTCGGTCAACCTCGCCAGCGTGATGGCCGGCAAGATCCTCCAGCGCGAGGTCACCGTCGACGACCAGCAGCGTCTGATGGACGAGTCGCTCGCCGAGATGAAGGCCGTCAGCGCCTAACCCGACCCATGTGGCACAGGCGTCCCGCCTGTGCTCCCAAGCCAGGCAACACACCGCCCGGAGCACACCATGCCGCTGATCGATTCCGAACCCGACGCGTTGGCCAAGGTCTACGCACGCAGCCTGTTCGAGGCCGCCGAGAAAGACGGCGTGGGCGCCGAGTCCGTGCTCGCTGAGCTCGAGGAGATCCTCGAGATCGCCCGCAACAACCGCGAGTTCTCCGAACTGCTCGCCTCACGCCTGATCGACACCGGCAAGCGCGACCGGTCACTGGTGCGGATCTTCGACACGAAGATCTCCCCCACCGTGCTCAACTTCCTGCGTCTGCTCAACCGCAAATCGCGCCTGTCCCACCTCTCGCCGATCGTCGGGGCGTTGGACTCGATCGTCCAGGACCGGTTCGGACGGGTGGAGGTCGATGTGTTCACCGCCGCCCCGGTCGGGCAGAAAGAGCTCGACTCGATCAAGTCGAGCCTGGGCGCATCGCTCGGCAAGGAAGTCGTGCTGCACCCCTACACGGACGCGGGGATGCTCGGAGGGATCAGGCTCCGCATCGGGGACCAACTGATCGACGCGTCGGTCCGCGCCGGGCTCCGCGGGCTCCGAGACCGCCTGCTCGATCAGAGCGCCAACGTCCGCTCGCGTGCCGACAACATCATCGACTGACCGGCGCGGGGCAGACAGACCAGACCGAACAGCACGCCCGGCGGACCATGTCCTCTCCGGGCGTTTTTTCAGACCAGACTCCGGAACCGAGCCGAACGCCACCCACCGAGGATCCCCCGATGCCCAAGCAGACCATCGCCAACACCGACGTCGCCTCCAAGCGTGTGCTCGTTCGCGTCGATTTCAACGTCCCGCTCGACAACGGCGCGATCTCGGACGACCGGCGCATCCGCGCCGCGCTACCCACCATCAAGTCGATCGCCGACCGCGGCGGCCGCGCGGTCCTGATGTCCCACCTCGGACGCCCGGGCGGCGAGGGCTACGAGGCCGGCTCGTCCCTCGAACCCGTCGCCAAGAGGCTGGGCGAACTGCTCGATCAACCCGTCCTGTTCCCCAGCCAGGACTGCACCGATGACGCGGCCGCCGGCGCCATCAACGCCATGGCCGACGGCCAGGTGCTCCTCCTCGAGAATCTCCGGTTCCACGCCGGCGAGAAGTCGGGCGACGCGGCCTTCGCCGATCGCCTCGCGTCGTACGCCGAGGTCTACGTGAACGACGCGTTCGGCACGTGCCACCGGACCGACGCGTCGATGCTCGCCGTGCCCCAGCGCATGGGCGACGGTGCCAGGGTCGTGGGCTTCCTCGTGGAGAAGGAGATCAAGTACCTCTCCGAAGCGATCGCCAGCCCGGCCAAGCCCTTCACGATCGTGCTGGGCGGCGCGAAGGTCTCCGACAAACTCCCCGCGATCGAGAACCTGCTCCCCAAGGCCGACCACATCGTCATCGGCGGGGCCATGGCGTACACCTTCCTCAAGGCCCTCGGGCACAACGTCGGATCGTCGCGCGTGGAGGAAGACCGGATCAAGGAAGCCAAGCACATCATCGCGCTGGCCGGCGAGTCGAAGGTCGATCTGCACCTCCCGATCGATCACGTGTGCTCGACACAGTTCACCGAGAACGCGGGCGACCTCGAAGAGTTCGAGGACCACATCAAGGACGGGTACATGGGGCTGGACATCGGACCCAAGAGCCGCCTGCGCTTCACCCAGGCGATCAAGGGCTCGAAGACCGTCGTCTGGAACGGCCCGATGGGCGTGTTCGAGTGGCGCCCGTTCCGCATGGGCACACGCATCATCGCAGAAGCGATCGCCGACGCGACCGACGCCGGCTGCACCTCGGTGGTCGGCGGGGGTGACTCCGCGGCGGCCGCCGAGACCTTCGGCGTCGCGTCGAGGCTCAGCCACGTCTCGACCGGTGGCGGCGCCTCGCTGGCGATGCTCGAAGGCAAACCCTTCGAAGCCGTCGAACTGCTGGACGACGCGTGAGATCCGCGTCCGATCCGCGGCCCGGCGACACCTACGGACAAGCCGCCGAGAACGCGGCGAGGAACGCGGAGATATCGAAGAAGCTGATCGCCCGATCGCCATCAAAGTCGGACGACGCGTCCCCGCCCACGAACGCGTTCAGGTAGTCATTGATGTCGAAGAAGTTGCGAAGCCCGTCGCCGTTCATGTCGGCCCGAGTGCACTCGAGCAACCGATACCAGGCGTCCGCCACGAACTCCGAACCCTCCAGGCTCGGGTGCACATCGTCGTCGGTGAAGCCCTCATCGAGCCCGGTCAACGAGTCGCCGAGCGCTCCCCGTAGATCGAACGACGACCAGCCTCGATCAGCCGCGAGTTGCCCGAGGGCGTCCCGGAACGCGACGTAGCGTGCCGCCGGGTACGTGCCGGACGCCTGCGGCGGGACCACCAGCACCACGCCGACATCCCGGCCCGGGAAGCGGTCTGCCACCGAGGCGAGCGCGCGATCGGCGATCGCGGCGACTCGGTCAGAGAAGAGCGGGCCGAGATTCTGGCCGTCCCACTCGTCGACCTCGACATTCTCCCCGAGCCAGACCATGATCCAGGTCGGCGCACGCCCCATCGCCTCGATGTAATCACCGAGCGATCCCCTATCCAGCGTGTTCGCGTGGTCGAGCGCCGTGAACCCACCCACCGAAACGCTGTCCATGTACAGCCCATGATCATCCGTCGCGGCACGCACGCTGAACAGCGAGTGATGGCACCACGCGAAGCGGCTCCCGGACTCCTCCGAGTCGGCATTGTCCAGATCACCACCCAGACGCACACCCACACGCAGCACGGGTACATCCTCGAACACCGCATCCAAGCAACGCAGCCCCCACTCCCCGCTCGCAAAGCTCACGGTCTCGATGTCGCCGCCGACGAAGCCACCCGGGGCGTCGTCGTAGTCGGTCAGCGTTTGGAACCCGATCGAGCCGAGCATGCCCCCGCCCGCGGGCCCGACAACCACGGGCGTCCGCAGCACGATGTCCGCCCCGACCCACTGATCGGCGGCGTTGGGCGAGAGTTGCCCCAGATCCCACACCAGCAACGACGCGAACCGCCCGCCGTCCGGGAGTTCCATCCCGTCCACGATCCGCAGATCGTTCCGCAGACCCGGCGGGATGTACCCGGTCCCGGGCGCGACCGGGATCAACGGGTTTCGCGGCTGGATACGCCCGCCAACCAGCACGTTCGTGGATCCACCCAAAAACCGGACGTAGTCACCCACCGCGATGTTGCCCGTCGATCCGGAGACGCGGAATCCCCCGACCGGGACCGACGGGGGGAGGCGGCGGAGGAGCCCCTCGTAGTACGGGCAGAACAGCCCGGCACCCGCGGGGTTGTTCGTCGAATCTCCGATGATCAGCACCGACGCCCGCCCGGAGAGCACGTCCCTGGCGAACTCGCCCCGGGCCGCCGAGTCCGGCCCTGCCGACACGCAGTTGACCAGCAGGCCCGCCGCGGCGATCGCCCCGACGCACGATTGAACACACAACGCCATACCGCGAAGATACCCGAGCCCGAGGGCATCACCCACCCCCGATCAAAAAACATCGTCGGGCACCGCGGACACCGCCCGGACCGCGTTCGCCGGCGCGCGTGCGTGGCGGACCCGCGGTCCGCAGGATCCGGTAACGCGCCCTCAAGCCCCGCATAGCCGGGAAACGCGCCCTCTCCGCCGCGGGGGGGCGCCCGCCCGGTCAGGCGAATCGGTTCTCGATCACGACCTCGTCGAGCGGGAGCTGCCCGGGCTTCGGCCACGCGTCCTTGGTGCCCCGACCGACCGCGACCATCGGCCCGATCGCGTGATCGTCGGGCAGCCCGATGATCTCGGCGACCTTGTCGAAGTCATAGCCGATCATGGGGCACGAGTCGTACCCCATGCCCTTGGCGGCCAGCATGATCGTCTGCATCGCCATCCCGATCGAACGCATCGCCTCGTCACGCTGGAGTTGCTCACGCCCCTCGTGGAACGGGCCCATCCACCCCACCAACAGCTCGGCGACGTCGGCCGGCGCGTCCTTCCAGTATCGCTCGGGCGACTTCTGCCACGCCTTCACGTCCGCCGTCGTGATGATCAGCAGGGACGCGTCGGTGATCTGCGCTTGATCGTTGCCGAGCTCACGAATCCGACGGCGCAGCCCCGGGTCCTTGACCACCACGAAACGCCAGTGCTGGATGTTGAAGCTCGTGGGGGATTGGATCGCGGCTTCCAGCAGACGCCGCTCCTCGTCGGCGCTGAACCGGTGGTCGGGATCGAACTGCTTGATGGATCGGCGGGCGTGAATCGCATCGAGGGTGTCCATGAGTGTCTCCGCCCGGGCTTCCTACACGCGCCCGGGAGCCGTCAACGTTTCACCTGTGCCCACAACGATTCAACCGCCCGTCAGGAAAGAACTGGGCCCGAAGCGCAAGATTCTTCCAAATCGGTACTTAGCGCCGATCGAACAGCTTCTCGAGTTCGGCGATCGTCAGCCTGACCGTCGTCGCGCGCCCGTGGGGGCAACTCCCGGAACGCTCCACGGTCTCGCGCATCCGCATCAGTTCGTCCATCTCATCGTCGCTGAGCCGATCGCCCGCCTTGACCGCGGCCTTGCACGCCATCATGTCGAGCACCTCGTGCAGCGCCTCCTCGCTGCCCGGGACGAACCCCTCGTTGGCCGCGCGGTCGAGCAGTTCCTCCACGAAGGCCCCGGGCTCGACGCTCCTGGACACCAGGAAGCTCGGAACCGACCGCACTCCGACCGACGCGGGTCCCATCGCGCCGACCTCGAGCCCGAGCCGATCGAACATCGGGGCGAGTTCTTCGAGCATGTCGACCACACCGCGTGACGTCTCGATGACGATCGGCGCCAGCAACTGCTGTGTCTCGAGCGTGCCGCCTTCTCCGGTCACACGCGAGAGCAGTTTCTCGAACATCACGCGCTCGTGCAACGCGTGCTGATCGACGATGATCACGCCCTGCGGATCCTGGGTGATCAGGTAGCTCGAATGCACCTGCAGCACGCGGTCGGCGGGCCGGACCCTCGGCAGGGTCCCCTCGCCGCCCGACCCCCCGCCCGAGACCGCGGCGGGCGACGGCGCCCCGCTCTCGAGCACCCGACGGATGTCGTCGCGCAACCGCTCGGGCTCTTGCATCCGCGCGGGCTCGGCGTCGACCGGGCGTTCCTTGAGATACTCGACCAGCCTCTCGACCTGATGGTCCACCCGGGCCGCCGACGGCTCGGCGACCGCCGGGCCCGACCCCGGGCCCATCTGGGATCCGAGCCCCGGCAGACGCTGCAACGCCGAAGGAGTCACATCCGCTTTCTGCAACGCGTCGCGCACGCCGTGGTAGATCGCCCGATGCACCATCGACTGGTCGCGGAACCGCACCTCAAGCTTGGCCGGGTGAACGTTCACATCCACGGCGCCGGGCGACATCTCGATCATCAGGACCGCGGTGGGGTGGCGCCCCGGCTCGATCAGCCCCCGATACGCCTCTCGGATCGCGTGCTGGACCGTCTTGTCGCGGATCAGGCGCCCGTTCAGGAACACGTGCTGCCCCTTGGCCGTCGCGCGGGCGACCGAAGGCAGCCCCACCAGCCCCCACACCATGATCCCGCGGCTGTCATCGAAGCGATCGACCGAGACCTCCAGCAACTGGTCTTCGAGTTCCTTGCCCAGGATCGAGACCGCACGGTCACGCGGTGACTGCTCGGGCGGCAGATCGAGGCGCGCCTTCCCATCGCACACCGCCCGGACCGCCACCGACGGGTGCGCCATCGCGAGGTCCCGGATCCAGTCGAGACAGCGCGTCTGTTCGGTCGTCGGCGTCCTGAGAAACTTGCGCCGTGCGGGCGTGTTAAAGAACAGGTTCCTGCACTCGATCGTCGTCCCGACCCCTCTCGACGCGGGCCGCACCGGGCGCACATCGTCGCCCTCGACCGAGATCTCGCGGGCCTCGTCCTCGCCCCGTACCCGCGAGACGATCCGCAGTCGGCTGACCGATGCGATCGACGCCAACGCCTCCCCGCGGAACCCCATCGTGCCGATCCGGTCCAGGTCCTCGGCCTCGCGGATCTTGCTCGTCGCGTGGGGCGTGATCGCCAGGGCCAACTGCTCGGGGGCGATGCCGTGCCCGTCGTCGGAGACGCGGATCAGCTCGACCCCCCCGCCCTCGAGTTCGATGTCGATGCGCGACGCGCCGGCGTCGATCGCGTTCTCGACGACCTCCTTGACGACCGAGGCCGGGCGCTCGATGACCTCGCCCGCGGCGATCTGATTGACCAGCAGCGTGGGCAGACGCTTGATCGGTGACGCCCCCACCGGGCCAGCGGACCCGGCCTGTTCGAGTTGTGCCGATCGTGCCGAAGACATCAGGAAATCCTACGCGTCGGAGCACCCGAACACCCCGCGGCCCCCCCGGGTCTCGTACGATCCGGGCATGACCGACTCCATCTTTTCTAAGATCATCCGCGGCGAAGTCCCCTCCCACAAGATCTACGAGGACGACCACGTCATCGCGATCCTGGACATCGCCCCGCTCAGCGAGGGGCACGCCCTCGTGATCCCCAAAGAGCCCGCCGAGACCATCGACCAGCTGTCCGACGAGTTCTCCGCCGCCGTCGGCAACGTGCTCCCGCGGATCGTCCGGGCGCTCAAGAAAACCACCGGCGCCGAGGCCGTCAACATCCTCCAGAACAACGGCGCCGACGCCGGGCAGGCGGTCCCCCATGTCCACTTCCATGTCATCCCACGATTCAAGGGACGCGGCAACCCGGTGCAAGGCAAACCCGATAAGGACAACGGGCCCGGGCTGACCTTCGATTGGCAATCGGGCACGCTGACCCAGGAAGAAGCCCACGAGATCGGCAAGCACATCAAACGCCTGCTCTGACCGCGCTCACCCTGCGGTCCGGGCGGTCGCGACGGCGATCCGGCGATCGCCTTCGTCGGTGCGGACGCGGATCGATGACAACGGGTCGATCCCCAGGACCTCGCCGCGGATCCGCCCTCCCCCCGAATCGAACGCGCGCTCGGTGCCGACCATCGCGTCGGACTCTGACCACCGCGCTCGCACCGCACCGTCCGAGGCGCAAAGCCACTCGCCGAGACGCCCGAGCACCCCGATCGCGAGATCGCACCGATCGGCGACGACGCCGAGGTCCTCGAACGCGATCGGGCATAGGCCCCCGCACGCGGGCATCGAACGGGTGTTGATCCCGACACCGATGACCGCGACCCCGCCGCGGCGTTCGATCAGCACGCCCGCGAGCTTGCGATCGCATCCGTCGGACCGGACGACGATGTCGTTGGGCCACTTGATGAGCACCTCGGACGCCGGCAGCCGGTCCGAGCATGCGTCCAACGCGGCGAGCCCCGCGCGCGCCGCCAGCTGCACGCCGCTCAGCCGAGTGACGATCGCGACCGACATCGGGAGGGTGGCGCCGACACCGTCCTCCCATCGCCGGCCCAGGCGACCGCGCCCTCGGGTCTGCTCCGACGCGACCACGACGACCTGGCGCCCCCCCGCCGCGTGACGCGACGCCGCGTCCTGGGTGCTCGAAACCCTCTGGTAGACCGCCGCCTCCGCGACCGGGCAACCGTCCATCGCCCCGATCGCGCGCTCGATCCGATCGGCCCACCCCGTGATGTCCTCGGGAACGCCCGTCACCCCGCGTCGAGCCCGAGATCGAGCGAGACGGCCTGGTGCGTGAGCGCCCCGACCGAGATCCGATCGACCCCCGTCTCGGCGATCGACCGCACGCTCGCGAGAGACACCCCGCCCGAAGCCTCGAGCAGCAGGCCCGGCGCCTCGGTGTCGCGCCGAGCGACGGCCTCGCGCAACCGCCCCGGGTCCATGTTGTCCAGCAGCACCATGTCGATCAGCCCGTTCGGCAGCCCGACCACATGCTCGAACTGCTCGAGCGTGTCGACCTCGACCTGGATGAAACGCAGCAGCCCGCCGCGGGAACGCGCCTCGGTCGCGACCTCCGCCAGCGTGCCCGCGAGCTCGAACACACTCAGCCCGGCGATGTGGTTGTCCTTGATGAGCACCGCGTCGTGGAGCCCGATGCGGTGGCAGCACCCGCCCCCGCACCGGACCGCGTACTTCTCGAACAGCCGGAGCCCCGGGGTCGTTTTGCGGGTGTCGCAGATCTCCACCCCCGTGCCTTCCACCGCCCGCACGAACTCGGAGGCCCGGGTCGCGACCCCTGACATGCGCGACACGAGGTTGAGCATGGTGCGTTCGAGCCGCACCAGCGATCGCGCATGACCCTCGAACGAGCCCAGCGTCTGGCCCGGGCGGATCACCGAGCCGTCCGAGACGCCCGGCTCGAACGAGACCGGCTCTTCGTGCTCGCCCGCGAAGACCTCGATGATCTTCGGGACGCACGCCAGCCCCGCGAGCACGCCGCCCGACCGCGCCGCGAGCCTTACGGACCGCCGCTCGGACCCGGTGAACATCAGGTCGCCCGTGAAGTCGCGCGCCGGGACCCCCAAGTCCTCGTCACGCGCCAGTTCGAGCAGCCTGGTCACGCTCTCCGAACGCAGCAGGGCCCGGGCCAGTTCGGGCAGCGGGACCTCGTTGGGCTCGATGGCGTCGAAGGTATGCACGCCGGATCGTACGCGGGGTCGGCTCCTACGATGCCCTCTTGCGGCAGAGCCCGGTCCGCAGGGCCGCGGGCACCGCCGTGAACTCAAGCAAGGAGCGAACCACATGGGTCTGATGGACGGCAAGCAGGGTCTGATCGTGGGCGTGGCCAACGATCGTTCGTACGCGTTCCACATCGCCAAGGCGTTGACCGAGCACGGAGCGACCTGCGCCTACGCCCACATCCCGGGAGACAAGAACGCACGCAGGACCGGGAAGGCGGCGGAGAAGATCGCCCCCGATCCCTGGCTCCACCCGTGCGACGCCGGATCGGACGACGATCTCGACGCCCTCTTTCAGCAGTACAAGAAGGACTTCGCCCGCCTGGACTTCCTGGTCCATTCCATCGCGTTCGCGGATCGGGACTGGCTCCAACCGGGCAAGTTCTGCGTGACCCCGCGCCAGGCGTACCTGGACGCCGTGGACATCTCGGCGTACACGCTCTCCGCGATGGCCGGGCGGGCGAAAGACCAGATGGCGTCGAACGGCGGCGGGTCCATCATGGCGATGAGCTACTACGGTGCCGAGAAGGTCATCCCGGGCTACAACGTCATGGGGGTCGCCAAAGCCGCCCTGGAGTCCACCAGCCGCTATCTGGCGTCCGAGTTGGGGGAGCACGGGATCCGTGTGAACACCATTTCCGGGGGGTATCTCCGCACGCTCGCCAGTTCCGCCGTGGGCGGGGTCGACCAGATGGAGCAGGCGGCCCGCGAGAAGGCCCCGCTCCGACGCCCCGTCGAGGGCTCGGATGTGGGCAACACCGCGGTGTTCCTCGCCAGCGACCTCGGGGCCGGTGTGACCGGCGAGAACATCTATGTGGATTGCGGGATGAGCATCCTCGGGGCCTGACCGGCCCGGCGGGCCCCCGTCCGCCGG
>DIYM01000037.1 GCA_002429045.1 Phycisphaerales bacterium UBA6054 | reverse complement strand
TCGCCGCCGCCCTCGTTTCCAGCCCCGACTGCGACGCCGACGCCCGCCGCACCGCCGCAGCACTCAACGCCCACGCCGCGGGAGCCCCGATCGAGGACGACGCATCGATCGCGTCGGTCGAGATCATCGCGACCGACCCAGCCTGAACACTCACCGACCGTCGAGCATCTCGTACCTGCCCAGGCTCTTGCGGGTCCGATCGTGCTCACGCCCGAACGTCGTCTCGATCACCGGGTGGCTCGCGTCAAGCGCCAAGCGCGCAAGCTCCAGCTCACCCAGCCTGATCAGGCACTCCGCGTAGTTGTTGCGGAACAGCGCCGTAAAGTAGTGTCCCGCCGGCAGGTGCGCATCGCAGTACCCGAGCACCTCCTCGAACAGCGGCCTCGCCTCGTCCGGCGCACCGCTGTTCATCAGCAGCATCGCGAGGTTGTTGATCGTCGACCAAGTCTCCGGGTTCACGGTGCCCTCGGTGCCCCGCCTGAGCTCGATCGAGCGCCGGTACATCGCCGCCGCGTCCCCGACCTGCCCCAGATCCTCGAGCAGATACGCCAGGTTCCCCATGAGGATCAGCGTCCGGGCGTGCGACTCGCCGAACCGCTCGCGGTGCCCCTCGAACGCGGCGCGGGTCAGCCGCTCCGCCTCCTCGAGCTCGCCGAGCCGGATGAGCGTCGCGCCGAGATTGCCTTTCGAGACCAGCGTCGAGATGTGCCCCTCCCCGAGCACCCGGGAGCGAGCCTCGACCGCGCGCCGCTGCATCGCCGCGGCCTCCCGCTCGCGCCCCTGCTGCTGCATGATGCCGGCCAGCGAGTCCAACGCCACCAGCGTCTGCGGGTGGTCCTCGCCCAAGACGACCCGACGATTCGCGAGCACCACCGCCATCTGTTCGCGGGCTTCCCCGAGCCGCCCCAACTCCTTCAACGCCATCGCCAGGTTGTGCCGCACGATCAGCGTCTCGAGATGATCCGAGCCCAAATGCTCGATCAGGCCGCTCTCCGCCTCCTCCCACAGGCGCAGCGCTTCCACGCTGTCCCCCTGGCCGTGCGCCACGCGGGCGTACTCGCTCCTCAGCTTCGCACGCTCCACCGGATCGGTCACCAGCCCCTCGACCGAATCGAGCAGCTCCTTCGCCCGCGCAAAGCGCCCGTAGTCGTACAGCACCAACGCCAGCGTCCGCTTCGCGTCGCCGGTCAACTCGTGCTCCGGTCCGAGCCCTTCTACGCACACCGCGACCATCTCCTCCGCGTGGTGCAGCGCATCGTCCAGCCGCCCGAGACTCCGGTAGGTGTTCGCGAACGCCATCCGGATCCCCGCGGCGACCTCGGGCTGTTCGGGGAACCCCGCCTCGAGACTCCCCGCCGCCGTGTCCAGCATGTCGAGCACGGTCAGATCCTCCCCGAGCGTTGACTCCGGATCCGCGGATGTCAGCATGCCCACCATGAAACGGTTGATCGTCCCGGCACGCCGCTGCTGCGCCCGGGCGTCGTCGAGCGCCATCTCGGTGAGCCGGCCCTGCTCTTCCGCGGCCCGCCAACCGCTCGTCGCCCGCGCCGCCTGATACGACACGCCCACGAACCCGCCGATCGCGACCAACAACGCCAGCGCGGACACGCCCGACAAGCCCCGGTTGCGGCTCACGAGCTTCCGGGCGGCATACGCCCTTCCCCCGCCCAACGCCTCCACAGGCCTCCTGCCGACGTACCGCCGCAGATCGTCACGCAGCTCCCCGGCGCCATCGTACCGATCCCCAGGATCCTCCGAGATCGCACGCCGGATGATCGCACCCAACTCCCTCCCGACGCCGCCATCGATCGCGGGCTCGCCACCCACCGCGTCGCGCACCTGCTCGACCGTCTTCGCGCCGGTCAAAAACGGCCTCCGACCCGTGAGCACCTCGCAGAGAACGACCCCGAGCGCGAACACATCCGCCGCCGGACCGATGTCGGCACGCCTCTCGAGCTGCTCGGGGCTCATGTACGGAAGCGTCCCGACCAACTCAGGCCTGGTTTCCCCGGAGCCGACACTCGTCGCCACCCCGAAGTCGAGCACGCGGGGTCTGCCCACCGAATCCACCAGGATGTTGGCAGGCTTCAGATCCCGATGCACGATCCCACGGGCGTGCGCGTGAGCCACGGCATCACAAACCGACACCATCAGCCGCACACGCCCCGCACGATCGATGTAGTTCGCGTGCCGGTCCAGACTCTCCCCGTCGACCAGCTCCATCGCGAAGAACGGGACACGCCTTCCCAGCACCTCCACATCGCCGGACTTGAAGATCGTCGCGATCGAAGGGTGACGGAGCCGCGCGAGCGACTCGGTCTCGAAGCGGAACCGCTCGGCACGCGCCTCCGTCAACGCCTCATGCCGCAGGATCTTCAACGCCACCCGCCGCACCGGGTTCTGCTGCTCGGCAAGGTATACCACGCCCATCGCCCCGCTCCCGATCGGCCGGATGATCCGAAAGTCATCCAGCATCCGCCCGGGCTCGATGCCCTCACGCCCGGGCGGCGACGGCAACTCGACGCGACCGAGCCCCGACGCCGAGCCATCCCCGCTCTCCAGCGTCGCCGAATCCTGCATCGAGAGGATCGCATCGACCGCACGCCGCAACGCCGGATCGCTCTCGCACTGCTTGTCGATGTACGCGACCCGGGCCGAGCCCTCCAGGGTGAGCGCACCAGTCGCGATGTCCTGGGCGGTCCGCTCCATACCCAACTTATACCACACGCCCGTTCCCATGCACACCGCTCCGCACCGCCAGCCGTGCGCAGACCCGGCACCCCCGTGTTTCCCGGACCTCACTCGGCCGCGTGCGCCGCAGCCCAGTCCCTCCACCCGTCCGTCGAACGCTCCGCAACAACCCGGAGCCGCGCCGATGTGAGATCGTCCTCCCTGCCGTGACGGATCTGGCACCGCACCATCGCTCGCAGCGCACTCAGATCGTCCGGAGCCCGGCTTAGCGCCGCCCGATACTGCCGCAACGCCTCATCGATCCGCCCGCCACGCTCCAAGGCGATTCCCAGATTGACCAACGGACCCGGATGCCCGCCCATCAACTGGTGTGCCCGCTCGAACGACAACGCCGCCTCGTACAGATCACCCTCCGCGAGCCTGATGACCCCGAGGTTGTTGTGAGAAGGCCCGTGATACGCGTCCGCTTCCAACGCCTGCCGCACGAGCCGCTCCGCCTCCTTCCGATCACCCACGATCAGATCGGCGGCACGACCGTTCAACTCGCCCGCTCGCCCCGTGTCCCGCAAAGACCCCGCCGGCCGCGACGCGGGACCCGGGCCCGCGCCACACCCGACAAGCCACCCGGCCCAAACCGAGAGCGCAAGCACACCGCCGAAGCACATCCTCAACCTCATGATCCCTCCACAACATACTCGGCCACAAAGGTCACACTCACCCCGAACACGCCGCCGCCCTCTCGCGAGCGGGCGGGCCTGCGGATCGAGACCGTGCTCACCACCCACGCGGGCTGGCGAACCCGCCACACCGCCAGCAACCCGCCGAGCTCCGAGACCGTCATCGCGCTCAGCTCGATCCGAACGTCCTCGATCATCGTGCCGGGAGCCGCACCGGCCCGGGGCCCGGTCCGGTGGATCGATGACGCGATCGCCCGCCCGATCCCGGCCTCGACCGCCGCCCGATTGACCGCACCGAGAAAGGCCTCCTCGGGCTGCCTCCCCAACGCCCGCAAGGCCCGACGCTCCCGGAGCACCATCAACTCGTCTGACATCGCACGGGCAGCGTCCCAGGCGCGCTGCGCGTCCCTCGCGTCCCGGTCCGCCTCCCACGCAAGCCAACCATGCACCATCACGAGCAGCGTTCCAGCGGAACACAGCCCCGCGCCGATGACACCCGCTCGGTTCATCGAGCCCCCTCACGTCTCAACCGCAGCGAGACACGGACCCCGCCCAACTCCCGCCGGACCGACTCGTCCACCAACGCACACCCCTCGAGCCCGCGCATCGCGTCCAGAAAGACCTCCGCTTCCCCGAGACCGGGCACGAGCACCGTGATCTCGACGAAACGCCCGGTCACCGACAACGCCTCCGCACGGCCACCCGTCCCGCCAGGCCAAGCCGCGAGCACCCGAGACAGGGCCACGTCCGCACCCCGCCCGGGCGATACCGACCCCCCGCCCGGAGCCCTCGTCGCCCGCAGGCTCCGCAACTCGGCCGTCATCAACGCCATCGCCGGCTGCCCCGACAGGGACGCCGACGGCCCGAGCGCGTCGATCAGCAAGGCGTCGGTGCTCGATCCCGCCGCACGCAGCGATTCCCGCGAAACCCCGATCTCAGAACGCAACCAGCCGCTGACCACAAGGCACAGCGCCACGTACACCACCGCCAGCCAGCACCAACACCGAGCCCGTGCCCCCCGCACCACCCCCGGCTCGGCGTCGCCCACCAGCAGGTTCACCTCCGACGGCTCAACACCATCGATCTCGTCCGCGATCGGGTCCGGCCAGGATTGCGGTGTCGCCACGACCGCCATGTCATCCACGCCGCCGAGCACCTCCCCGGGCACCCCGATCGCCAGCACCCGCCCCGAGCCCAGCCGCCGATACACACAATGCACCCCGTCGACGCACTCCGGCACGCAGGGCGCGAACCCGTGGAGCAGTTCCTCGACGGCCCGCTTGCCGCGCGAAACCGGCGCCGGGAGAACGGCAAAGTACAGCCGCTCGCAGGGGACGCTCACCCGCGTCACGACCCGCCCCCATCGAGCGCAAGCTCATAGGCCCGGCCATCGAACACGCCCGTCAGCCCACGCTCCGAGATCAACTCGATCAGGATGCCCCCGAACTCATCGCCCGAGCGCACACGCCCCATCCGGTTCGAGCCCTCGTCCCTCAGCAGCGCCACATAGCCTCCCGGCGTCGCCCGGATCCCGAGCAGCGTCAACTCGGGAAACGCACGCACCGGTGTCGGCGTCACGGCGGGGCGAGCGGGGGGGTCATACCACAGGTCCGCGCCAAAGCCCTCGATCAGGAACCCGTCGTCGCCGGCATCATCGGCTTCAGGCGATGCACGCACCACGCCCGCCACAC
>DIYM01000099.1 GCA_002429045.1 Phycisphaerales bacterium UBA6054 | reverse complement strand
GGGGTCTCGCCGGGGCGGGGATGGCCGCAGGCCGTGTTGGTCCAGAGCCCCCCGAAGTGGTACTTGGAGGCGGCCCGGCGTTGGAGCATGGTCCGCCCGCGGTCGTCAAAAACAAAGACGCTGAAAGCGCGGTGGAGTGTCCCGCCGTTGCGGTGGGCGGCGATCTTCTCTTCGGTGCCGCGTTCGGAGTCGTCGTCTTCGACGAGGACGACCCGCTCGCCCTCGATCCGTACCAGCGCCCGCCCGCGCCATGATCTGGCCCGGCCGAGATGCAGCATCAGGCTGTGCCACTGGACCAGGGTCATCAGGAGGACGCTGATCGGGTGAAGCAGTCCCAGCCCGATCGGGTGGCGGAACCGTGACGAGAGCAGCGCCCGCTGGCTCATGCCGACGAAGATCGCGATACATGCGAGCACGACAACCATCGGCTGCCCCGCGACGAGCCCGATCGGGACGAGAACCCAGGGGGCGATGTGCCCGACGGTGTGCGTGATGGTGATAAAGCACAGGAGGAACACCGAGCCGAGCCCTTCGTAGGCGTTCTTCGCGAATCCCTGCCAAGAATCGGCGAAGCCGCGGTACATGCGCACGCTGACCAGGTCGGTGCCGTCGAAAAGGTCCGTCCGGAGTCCCAGTCTGCGGAAGGCCCTGGGCATGCGGACACCGTCGTGCATGGAACCGGCGAACGCGGCGTGCCCGCCGGCACGGAGGTAGCTGATCCGGCGTGCGAGGAGGAACTGGCCGCACCCGGCGCTGGCGGCTGGATCGAGCGTGTTCCGCATCCGCCCGAACGGGAGGTAGCTGAACAGAAGGAAGAACATCATGGGGACCTGGAGCAGTTCCCCGAGCGAGCCGCAGATCTGGCGGGGGAACGTGGACACGAGGTCGGAACCGGATTCCAGGGCGAACGCCACCGCGCGTCGGGCGGCTTGGGGTTCCAGGCGGACGTCGGCATCGGTGAAGAGCACCCACTCGCCGCGTGCGTCGCGCCCCATGCGATCGCATGCGTGCTGCTTGCCGGACCAGCCTTCGGGCATGGGGCGGGTGGGGACACGGCGGACGCGGGGGTCGTCGGCTTCGAGGCGTTCGAGGATCTCGGTGGTCCGGTCGGTGCTTTCATCGTCGTAGACGAGGATCTCGATGCTGGTATCGCTCGCCAAGGCCGCGCGGACGCAGGCTTCGATATTGTCCTCTTCGTTCCGGGCTGGGATGCAGATCGAGACGAGCGCGTCGGCGCCGCGCCCGGACGAGCCAGCGGGGGGCGGGTGGTACTTCGACAGGTTGCGCCCGGTCATCCAGAGCGCGATCAGCGCGATGGCGACCCCGATCCCCGCGAGCACGGTCAGGGCGATCACGGGGTGCCTCCGCTGGCGTCCAGGCCCGGTGTGCCGGGCTGGGTCGGTTCGGTCGGGATGCGGGAAGGCTTGCCTCGGAGCCTTGCGAGGGCGTCGTAGGTGGCGTTGACACCGGGCCCGGACCGCCCGAACGGCTCAACGAAACGGGCCGGATCACGCGTGATGACCATCCCTGACAGCGCGGCGGCGTTGGTGCGCATCGAGCGGGTGATCGAGCGGTGCCACGCCGCGGTCGAGGGCACGTCGGGGCGTTCGGCTTCGGTTGCCTTCACGAAGACCTCGGGTCGTTGATCGGTCCAGAACCCGTACTCGATCGAGACGGACAGGACCTTGGCGTCCGCGCGTGCCGCGGCGATCGAACTGATGCCCGGGCGGATGCGGACCTGCGTACGCACATCGGCGAACTCGCCCTGCGGCGTGATGGCCAGCAGCGATCGCGGGGCCCGATCGAAGAGCCGGCAGACGTGGTCGGCCATGAGCCGCATGGAATCGGGGTGATGGGGATCGACACCGAAGATCCCGAGCTTCCGCATGAACCTGAAGGTTTCCCACTGTTCCATCGCCATCGGAGCGGCCGAGGGACGCCCCGGGAAGAATCTTTCGGCGATGAGCAGCCCGATCAGAGGGTCCCACCACGAGGCGTGGTTCATCGCGAGCACGATCGGCCCGTCGTGATGGTGGGCTGCGTCGAGCCCGGCGATGCTGGAGCGTTCGAATCTGATGGCGTTGAATCGCTTGGACGCGAGGCGTCTGGTGTACCAGGCGAACACGCGTCGGAAACCGGGCGATGGCTTGGCTGGTGCGATCGGGTTCGGCATCAGGCGGTGGCGAGGCCCGGGCCGCGGCGGAACTCGCCCTCCTGCGGCTCGAGGCTGGTGGCGTTGAGGTCGGCGGGGGTCAGCCCGAGGTCCTTGGCGCAGGTGTCTGCGGCGGTCACCCCCGACATGAGCACCATCGGCACGCCCGGTCCCGGGTTGGCGCTGCCTCCGGCGAGGTACAAGTTGTCGAGCACCGGCGCCGAGTTCTTTGGCTTGAACCCGCCCACGAGTTTGCCGTGGCTCGCGAGCCCGTAGATTGCGCCGCCCTCGGCGTTGTACATGCTCTCGATCCCGCGGGGGAGGAGCGATCGCTCGACGACGATGTGGTCCTCGATGTCCCCCATGCCGAATCGGCTGAGCTTGTCCATGATCACCGGGCGGTACTCGGAGAGGAACCTCTCTTGCTCGGCTTGCAGCGAGCCCGGGCGGATGAAGGGCGTGTGCACGAGGATGTAGAGCGCCTCGCCTCCTTCCGGCGCTTGGCTCGGATCGCTGACCGAGGGGGCGGCGATGTAGAGCGTCGGGTCTCGGGCGGGGATGCCTTTCGTGTAGATATCATCGAACTCCGCGTGCGAGTCTCTGCTGAAGACGAAGTTGTGGTGCGCGAGGTGCTCGTAACGCCGGTTGAGGCCCAGATAGAGGACCACGCCCGAGCAGGCGGGCGTGTATTTGCTGGCGATCGACTGCTGGGCGGACTTGGCTTTGGGGGTGCCGACCAGGTCTTTCAGGGTGCGCTGCACGTCGCAGTTGGACACCACGGCATCGGACCGTATCTCTTCGCCGCCCTCGAGGCGGACGCCCACGGCCTTCCCGTTCTCCTCGAGGATCTTCTCGACCCGCTGCCCGAGGCGGAGGTTGACGCCTGACTCCTCGGCGAGCGTTCGGAGTGTGCGGGCGACCATGCGGGTGCCGCCCATCGAGTACCAGCAGCCCTGGTCGAGCTGCGCCGATGCGATCATGGTCAGAATCGTCGGTGCCAAGAAGGGGCTCGAGCCGACGTATTGGAGGAAGTGCTCGACCATCTGGCGGACGCGGGGGTCGCGGATGTGCTTGTGGACCGTTTTCCCCACGGTCGAGTGCAGGCGCATGGCCATCGCGTCTTTCATCACCTCGGAATCGCCCATCGGCGTGCCCTTGATGATGTCGAGCACGCCCCCGACATCGCGATAGAAGAAGACGTTCCGGCTGAGCCGGTTCATACGGCGTGCGTACGCGAGGAACTCGGTGAAGTCCTCCCCGGCTCCCGCGCCGGGGAAGGTGTCGTCGAGGTACGCGGCCATGCCCGCGACGCTATCTTGGAGATCCAGGACGGTGCCGTCTTCGTAGTGGCAACGCCACTGGGGGTCGAGACGCACCAACTCGATCATGTCCTCGACCCGGCGCCCCGACCGGCGGATGATGCCGCACAGGACCTCGGGGAGCGTGAGGATGGTGGGCCCCATGTCGAAGGTGAAGCCGTCCTGCTCGAGGACGTTCATCTTGCCTCCGAGGTGATCGTTGGCTTCGATGATGGTGACGTCGGCGCCGCGGTTCCTGAGTTCGACCGCTGCCGCTGATCCTGCCAGTCCGCCGCCGACGACTACTACGTGCATGGGTTCACCTGTTTCCGAAGTGGATGGACGGGTCCGTGTTCGCAGACGGTATCGCGCCCGAGTCAGGCGTGCGCGGGTTTTTGGTCATCTCGGCGCCAGGAATCAGCGGTACCGGCGGCGCACGAAGGCATCGACGCCGGCCCGCACCTTCGCGGTCGGGGGATCGGTCGGGATCCGGAGCCGCTTGGGTGTGCACGAGACGAACACCGGTCGGGTCATGGCGAGCAGGCCCTCGGAACCGCGCGAGAGCCCCCATCCGCTGGGACCGATGCCCCCGATGCTCAGCCCGGGGTGCCCGGTGGGGACAACGCAATCGTTGATCGTGACGACCGTGGCGCCGAGCGCGGGAGAGGCGAGGCGCTGGGCGCGGGCATCCCGGCTAAAAACCGACACCGCCAGGTGCTGCGGGAATGCGGCGTGGAGTTCGCGGGCCTCGTCGTTGGACCCGACGCGGAGCACCGCGAGGGTCGGTGTGAAGTGCTCGCCTCGGGCGATCTCGTGGTCGCGCGGGCAATCGATCAGGACCTGGCAGACGCCGGGGTCCACACCGTCTAGGCGTCTGGCGCCGCGTTGCGCGGCGTCGTCGATCAGGCGGTTGACGCGGCTTTGCTCGGTCGGGTCCACGACGGGGGCGGACTGTCGCTTGCCGATCTCCTCGGCGAGGGAGGCAAGGAACCCGTCGTGCACGTCGGTGTGGACGATCGCCCGGCGCGGGGCCATGCACGTCTGGCCAGCGTTGAGTGTCAGGGCGAACGCGATGGAGGCGGCGGCGGTGCGGGGATCCGCGTCGCGCATCACGAGTGCCGAGTCGCAGCCCGACAGTTCGAGCGTGCTGGGCGTGAGCGTCCGAGCCAGCCGAGAAGCGATCGATCGCCCGACGGGTGTCGAGCCGGTGAAGATGACGTGATCGAGCCCCCCCCGCTCGATGAGTTCTTGGCCGGCGTCGCGAGTTGGCTCGGTCCATCGGAGCCGGTTGCTCTCCAGGCCTGCCCCGCGGGCGAGGCGCAGGAGGTGTTCTTGGGTGCGGGGCGTCCGCTCGCTGGGTTTGACGACGACCCGGTTGCCGGCCGCGATCGCGTGAACCAGTTGGATCCCCAGGAGTTGGATCGGGTAGTTCCACGTCGCGATGATGCCCACGGTGCCCAGCGGCACCCTGTGCACTCGGTGGCGCTGTCCGAACTGCCACAGGCTTGTGCCAACGGGTTTCTTGGTGCGCAGGATCTTAACTGCCTGGCGGGTGGTCCATTTGCACGCGGCCAGGAGCGGGACGATGTCCGCGGTCAGGGTCTCGAACCGGTCCCGTCCGAGTTCCTGCTCGGTCAGATCGTATAGCGTGTCGAGGTCGCGCACGACGGCCCGGCGGAATGCGTCGACCCAGGCGAGATCGTTTTTCTCTGGGATTGGCACGTGCGTGGGTCCTCGTTGGGGCGTTTGTGTGTGCGGGGCAGGAAGGCCGCGGCGGGGACGAATCCGGGGTGCGGGCGGTTCCGAAACCGGCTCCGTGCGCCGTGACGGTATGATCGGACCGACCCCGAGTGGAGCAGGACGTGGCACAGGACGCCGAGGCAGGAACGAACAAGAAGAAGATCGCGGTCGTCGGCGCGGGCCCCGGGGGGCTCGCGGCCGCTGTGCTGCTCGTTTCGCGCGGCTTGGACGTGACGGTCTATGAGGCCCGCGATCGGGTCGGCGGTCGTTCGGCCCGGATCACGTTGGGCGAGCACCATTTCGACACCGGGCCGACGTTTTTTCTGATGCCGCACGTGCTCGACGAGATCTTCTCGGCCGTCGGGGCCAGGCTGACCGACGAGGTTGACCTGCGCCGGCTCGACCCGCTGTACCGTTTGGTGATCGGGCAGCCCGGGGGCGAAGACATCGTCATCGACCCGACGCAGGACACCGATCGCATGGCCGAGCGGATCGGAGCGATCCACGAGGCGGACGGGAGGGCGTTCCGTCGGTTTGTCGAGCACAACCGGGCGAAGCTGAACGCGGCCGAGCCGATCCTGAGGCGTCCGATCCGGTCTCCGTTGGATCTGGTGAAGCCGGACGCGGTCAGGGCGCTGCCGTACATCAATCCGCACAAGACCGTGCACACGCTCAGTTCGAAGTACTTCGAGCATCCCGCGGTCAAGCTGGCGGTTGGGTTCCAGAGCAAGTACCTCGGGATGAGCCCGATGGAGTGCCCGAGCCTGTTCACGATCCTGCCGTTCATCGAGTACGAGTACGGCGTATGGCACCCGATCGGCGGGTGCAACGCGATCATGGAGGCGTTGGCCAGGGTGTTCGTCCGTGCCGGGGGGAAGATCGAGACCTCGTCTCCGGTCGAGTCGCTGGAGATCGAGGGGCGCCGCGTCCGTGGGCTGAACCTGGGCGGCGCGCGGGGCGGCGAGCGTGTGGCGTGCGACCACGCCGTGATCAACGCCGATGCCGCGTGGGCGATCAAAAGCCTGATCCCCGAGCGGATGCGCGGCCGGGACAGCGATCGCGCACTCGACAACAAAAAATACTCATGCTCGACGTACATGCTCTATCTCGGTGTGGAGGGCCGCGTTGACCTGCCGCACCACACGATCCGGACCGCTCCGGCGTATGAACAGAATCTCGACGACATCTCACGGGGCAACGGCTCGCTCGGGTCATTGACAGGCGACCCGAGCTTCTATGTCTGCAACCCGTCGGCGACCGATCCGAGCCTGGCCCCCGCGGGGGATTCATCGGTCTATGTCCTGCTCCCCACCCCGAACGGGAAGGCGAGGATCGACTGGGACGGAGAGTCCGACCGTCTGCGTGAGTTGCTGCTCGACCGGATCGGGTCGGTGCTCGGAGAGCAGTTCCGAGGGCGGATCCGTGAAGAAAAGCGGATCACGCCCGACGACTGGCGTTCGATGAACATCAACCACGGAGCGACATTCAATCTGTCCCACTCGCTGGACCAGATGCTCCACAAGCGTCCCCAGCACAGGCTGCCGTACTGCGATGGTGCGTGGCTGGTGGGGGGCGGCACGCACCCGGGGTCGGGTCTGCCGGTGATTTTCCTCTCGGCGCAGATCACGAGCAGGATGCTGTGCGATGAGCTCGGAGTCGGCGGGCCCGAGATGGCTGCCGGGGATCCGGGGCTGTTCAACGGCATGGAGCCGACGCGGTCGATCCCGTCTGCCAGGGAGCCCGAGGGGGTCGGGGTTTGAGCGATATCGGGGGCATGCTGCAAGAGACCAGCCGCACATTCGCGCTGTCGATCCCGCTGCTGCCCGAGCCGCTCCGGGAAGAGGTTTCGGTGGCGTACCTGCTGTTCCGCATCGCGGACACGCTGGAAGACGAGACGGCGATGCCCGCCGCCGAGCGTGCATCGGCGTTGGGCTTGGTGGCCTCTGCGGCGGGCGAGCCGGAGACCTTCTCGGAGACCATCGGTGCCGCACTCGACGCGATGGACATCCCGACCGATCACGAGGGCTACGCCCGTCTGATGAGCAACACGGGCACCGTGCTCGCGGCGTTCGACCGGCTTGGTTCCGGGGCGAGGGCGACCATCGCGTCGCACCTCGCGAGGACGTGCCGGGGCATGAGTGAACACATCGCGCGCGGTGAGGTGCCGGGCAGCGTGCGTGAGCTGCGTGACTACTGCTACACAGTGGCGGGCATCGTCGGTGATCTGCTGACCGATCTGTTCGTGATGTCCTGCCCGATGTCCGCGGATCAGCGTGAGCGGTTGAGCGAACTGGCGCCGCTGTTCGGCGAGGCGCTGCAGCTGGTCAACATCCTCCGCGACGAGAACGACGACGCGGACAGCGATCGCAGGTACGTCCCCGACGGCGCGGAACGGATCGAGTTGGTCGGGCTGGCGGCGTCTGATCTGTACGCGTCGGCGGCGTATATCGGCGTGCTCGAAGCGGCGGACGCGGATGAAGGTGTCATCGCGTTCAACGGTCTCAATGCGATGCTCGCGGTCGAGACGCTCTCGCTCGTCCGTCGGGACGGCCCCGGCGTGAAACTCGATCGGGGTGAGGTCCGGTGTCTGTTCGATCGCACCGCCGAACGGGCGGGCTCCGGCGGGCTGTGTGTTGGGTCGATGGTCCGTGATGCGCTCGAGGCCGCGGGATTCGGGGCGGTCTCGCCCACCCCGGAGGCGGCGCGCCGCACGAGGTGATCCCGCCGGGGCACCGCGGTCTCAGCCGAACAGCCCGGGCTCCGGCTCGGCGGGGGCGGTGAGGTCCGGGCTGTCGTTGGCGACCCTGTTGACGCGCCTGCTGACGGGGTGGGCCGTGAAGGCGAAGGCGTGCTCGGACCCGAACGCCCTCAGGCACGAGCGGGGCCCGACGGGCTCGGCGCCGGACAGCCCGAGCCAGGCGCCCGCGTGCTCTGGCAGGATCACGCACGGCATGCGGTGGTGGATCTTCGTGTGGGCCGACGGCGGGGTGTCGGCGGTGACGACCGCCAGAGCCGGGGCGGCCGTGTCGTGCGCGATGATGCCCGCGAAGAAGCACAGCGGGTCTCGCTCGGGCGCGAAGTACCACGGCCGCTTGTCGCGGGGCCCGAGGGGTTCCCACTCGTAGAACCCGCTGGCGGGGACCAGGCATCGCGCGTGCGCGAACGCTTCGCGGAACATGGGCTTGGTGTCGACCGTCTCCGACCGGGCGTTGCTGACCCGTGAAGAAGACGAGCCGGCGTTCCGGTGGCGGATGCCCCAGGGCACGGGTTGGGCGACCAATCGATCCGAGGAGGCGCGCACGACCATCGGTTCCTGGCCGGGGCACAGGTTGAACGCCCGGGGGGCGGGCGGGGCGGTGTCCAGGAGTCGGTCGAGCAGGTCCGCGGTGATCCCGGGGGAGTGTTCGAGCAGGGCGCGCAGCTCGGCCCATATCCAGAACTGGGCCATCCGCCCGCACATGTCTAGGTGTCCCGCCCGGTGTCGAGCGAGCGGTGCTGGGCGAGAAGGTCGGAGTACGAGGTCGAGACCGGCTCGCCCAGCGCGGGCATGAATGTTGCCCGGATGTGCTCGGCGAGCCGGGCGGCTTCGGGCTCGAGATCCGGGCGGGCGACCAGCGATTCGATCTCGAAGAACCAGCCGAGCTCGTCGACGTTGTCGATGTGCACGCGGACGGACTTCCACATCCAGAGTTCGCGGGTCTTCGTGACGGTCAGCCAGGCGGGCGGTCCGGTCTGTCCGAACCGTTCGCGGAACTCACGCTCGCTGAGCACCGAGAAGTCGGAGACTCTGGTGTCAACGCGGTCCGCTCGGCTGTAGACGATGTACTCGACGGGTTCGGGCACCGCGACGGCCCGGTCGATCGCGGTGGCCTCCCGTTTCTTGACCCGCCCCGTGACGACCTTGTAGTACGTGTCCGTCTGGTGGGCACGGACGACGAGATAGGCGCCGATCTCCTGCGCGATCGCGCGGGCGAGGTCGGGGTCGCGGAGTTCGGCTTTGTACTCGATGTTCCTCATGGGATGGTCCTGGCGTTGGCTCGCCCGAGTGCCTCGAGCAAGCGGGCTTCATCCCACACCTCCACGCCGAGATCCTGGGCCTTCTTGAGCTTGGAGCCCGCCTTCTCGCCCGCGATCAGAAGGTCCGTTTTCTTGCTGACCGATCCGGAGACGCGCGCTCCGAGCGATTCGAGGACCTCGGCCAGCGTCGTGCGATCGTAGTGCTTTAGTGTGCCGGTGAGGACGATCGCCTTGCGCGCGAACGGCGTGCCGGGTCCGGGCTGGAGATCGCTCGGGGGGCGGTACTCCCGGCTGGTCAGATCAACGCCCGCGGCGCGGAGCGCCGCGAAGGCCCGCTCGGCCGGCTCGGAGTGCAGGTACGCGTGGACCGCGGGCGCGGTGAGCGCCCCCAGCCCGGTTTCCGGCCTGTCTTTGGGGTCCTCCGGGAAGCCCAGATCAGCGGCTTCCTGTTTCTTGAGCGTCTTCGGACGCAGGGCGCGTTCGTTGGCTGCGAGCAACGCGTCGAGATCGGGGTAGAGACGGCAGAGCGACTTGGCGGTCGATGAACCGAGGTGGCGGATGCCCATGCCGGACAGCACGCGCGCGAGCCCCTGGGACTTAGCCGCCTCGATGCCCGCGATCAGGTTGTCGACTTTCTTCTCGCCCATGCGTTCGATCGTCAGGAGCGCCTCACGGTGCTCGCGGAGGCGGAAGATGTCCGCGAAGTGATCGAGCGGGATAGCCGGCGTGTCGTGGGGCACGCCGAGGGCTTCGCGCCGAGGGTCGCCGGTGTCCAGATGGGTGGCCCGGATCGCGTCGATGGTGCTCTCGCCCAGCCCTTCGATGTCCATCTGCTTGCGTCCGACGAACCAGACGAGTTTCTCGCGGACCTGCGCCGGGCACTCGGGATTGATGCACCGCCGGACGGTCTCGAGCGCGGGGGACTGTTCGGCTTCCGGGGGTTCGATTTCGATCGTGCCCGCACACACGGGGCAGGCGGCGGGCGGCGCGATGGGTCGGGCGGACTCAGGGCGCTGTGGGATCTCGACGCCCACGACCTGCGGGATGATCTCCCCGGCTTTCTCGACGTAGACCGTGTCGCCGATCCGCAGGGCGGTGCGGTCTGGCCGGGGTTTGGCGGCATCGAACGCCTGGGCGTCGCGTACGCGGCCGTAGTTGTGCAGGGTTGCGTGGCGGACGGTGGTCCCAGCCAGAACGACCGGTTCGAGCGTGGCCCGCGGCGTGATCTTGCCGGTTTTGCCGACCTGGTGATCGATGCCGACGAGGCGGGTGGTCTTCCGCTCGGCGGGATACTTGTACGCGATGCACCATCGGGGCGATTTGCTGGTCGTGCCGAGGGCGTCCTGCTGGGCGTAGGCGTCGACACGGACGACCGCGCCGTCGAGTGCGTACTCCAGCGTGCCCTGCAGGGCGCCGAGCCGTTCGATGGCGTCGAGGACGCCTCGGGAGTCCGTCTCGACGCTCCTGTGCTCGCCGACCGGGAATCCCAGAGAACCGAGTCGGTCGCAGAACGCGGCGTGACCATCGCCCATCGGCTCGGACACCTCGCCCCGCCCGTGGGCGATGAAGCCCAGGTTTCGAGAAGCCGCGACCGAGGGGTCCAGGTTCTTGATGGTCCCGGCGCAGGCGTTGCGGGGGTTCATGAAGAGGTCGTCGCCGTTGGCGAGCCGTTCTTCGTTGATGCGTTCGAACTCGGAGTTGGGGATGTACACCTCGCCGCGGACTTCAAGGGTGTCCGGGCAGTCGCCTTCGATGAGCAGCGGGAGCGAGGCGATCGTGCGGGCGGCGTGGGAGACGTCGTCGCCTTTCTCGCCGTCGCCGCGGGTCACGGCGCGGACGAACCGGCCTTGTTCGTAGCGGACCGAGAGCGCCACGCCGTCGATCTTCGGCTCGCAGGTGTAGCGGATGTGGTTTCCGGCTCCGAAGAGCCCGTCGTGCTCGCCGAGTGCGCGTTCCATACGGCCGATCCACTCGGCGACATCGTCGGGCGAGTACGTGTTGTCGATCGAGAGCATCGGGACGCGATGCGGGTGGGCTGTGAAGCCGGCGATGGGTTCTCCCCCAACGCGGGCGGTGGGGCTGTTGGGGTCGGCCAGGCCGGGGTGCTCGGCTTCGAGTTCGGCCAGTTCTTTGAGGCGCTCGTCGAACTCCCGGTCGGGCATCAGCGGGGTCTCGCCGGCGTAGTACGCCCGGTTGGCGGCGTGGAGCAGCGCGCGGAGGTCGCGGACCCGATCGGCGGCGTCTTTCTGGGGGGCGGTGCTCACAGGCGGGATCGTATCGCTGAACGAAAGGGGCGGGCGGCGTACGATCCCGGCTCATGCGGGCGAAGACCATCGACGGCAAGGCGATCGCGCAGGACCTGAGGGTCAACGTGGGGATCCGGGCGGCCAAGCTGGCCGAGGCGGGCACGCCCGCGCGCCTGGACGCGGTGCTGGTCGATTCGGGGGATAACGGCGCGAGGGTCTACGCCGAGAACCAGGCCCGCACGTGCGAGCAACTGGGGATCGGGTACACGCTGCACGAGCTGCCGGCTGGTTCGGATCAGCGGGCGGTGCGTGCGAAGGTGGACGAGCTCAACGCGGACCGCTCGGTGCACGCGGTGATGGTCCACATGCCGCTGCCCGAGGGCGTGAACGAGCACGCGATCAAGGCGCGGATCGATCCGGACAAGGACGTCGAGGGCGTCAACCCGGCGAACATCGGCAACGTGGTGTACGGGCGGTCGATGAAGGCCCCGTGCACCGCGCTGGCAACGCTCCGGATGCTCGATCACACGGGCGTCGATCTCAAGGGGCAGCGGTGCGTGGTCGTGGGCGCGAGTGCCCATGTCGGGCGTCCGATCGCGGTGCTGCTGATGCAGCGTGAGGCGACGGTGATCAGTTGCAACAAGTTCACGAGGGGGCTCGAGGACCTGTGCCGATCGGCTGATGTGCTGATCCCGGCGGCCGGGGTGGCGGGCCTGGTCACCGGTGACATGGTCAAGCCCGGGGCGATCGTGGTGGACGTTGGGGTCAACCGGGTGGACAACGGGGAGGGCGGGCTGAAGACCGTCGGCGATGCGGCGCTCGGGCAGGTGGCGCGGGTTGCCGGTTGGGTCTCGCCGGTCCCGGGTGGGGTGGGCCCGGTGACCGTTGCCGTGCTGCTTCACAACGTCGTGGACGCGGCCGAGGCGTCGTTGGCCCGGTGCGAGGGCGATGACGGCTGATCGGCTCGCCCCGATGCCCCGCAATACAGGGATCCCCGGGGCGTTGACCTCGGCGGGGGCGCCCCCTTTCATCCGCTATGCAAATGACCCTCGCATTCCTGCCGAACCTTGGCTGGCCCGAGATGCTGATCATCGGGGTGGTGATGCTGCTGCTGTTCGGGCGCCGGCTGCCAGAGGTCGGGCGCAGCCTGGGGCAGGGTCTGGTGCAGTTCAAGAAGGGGCTCAAGGACATCGGGGACGAGGTCGAGACCCAGGCGAACAAGCCCGATACGCCGCGATTCGAGTCGGCCAAAGCCCCTGCGTCGGACCACGACCGGGTTGCCCAGGCAGAGCCCGGCAAGACCGAGGCGAGTTCCTGACCTCCGGGGATGCCGCCTTTGGCTCGTCTCTGGGCTTCCAATCGCCGATTCCGCGACTATCATGGGGACCGTATGGCGAGGTAGCTCAGCTGGCTAGAGCGGAGGATTCATAACCCTCAGGTCGGGAGTTCAAGTCTCCCTCTCGCCACTTCTTCGATCGATTGCCCCCGCCCCGACCGCTTTTCGGTCGGGGCGGTTGCAATTCGGTGCATCCTCGGGCGTTGTGCCGATGAAAACTCACCCGGCGCCCGTGTCCGGGTGCTTCTGGAGACCGAACGATGGACAGCAAACTCGTGGGATTCGCGGTGGTCGGGGTCGTGGCGGTCAGCGCGGCGGGGGTCGCGGTGATGGTGGGTGGCGGCAAGCCGGATCCCACGCCCGCGTTTGTGCCGGTGCCCGATCCGGAGCCGGTGGTTCCCGCGGTCCAGAGGCCTCGTGCATCCGAGCCGTCGTTCCAAGAGCCGCAGGGGCGGTCGATGGACGACCGGTTTGCGGATTGGGAATCCCGGTTCGCCCGGTTCGACAAGGACGGCGACGGCACGCACTCGGACGAAGAGCGTCGGGCGATGATGGAGCAGACCCGTGCGGAGTGGCGGGCCCGGATGGACAAGAACGGCGACGGCGAGGTGGACGCGGACGAGCGTCTGGATGCGATGCTCGAGACCGGGCGTGGGCGCCGGATGGCCGAGCGTTTCGACGCGGACGGCGACGGGACGCTGTCCGAGGAAGAGCGCCAGGCCCTCATGGACAGCATGGCCCGCCGGGCGGCCGAACGCGAGCAGCGCCGGATCGATCGCTACGACCAGGACGGTGACGGTGTGCTGAGCGCGGAGGAGGAAGACGCTGCGCGGCGTGCCGAACAGCAGCGGCGCGAGGACCGGTTCCGCCAGTTCGCCGATGAGTTTGATCAGGACGGTGACGGAGATCTGAACGCCGATGAGCGGTCTGACGCGTGGACCACGCTGCGTGAGCGTCGTGAGCTCGACCAGTTCGTCCGGCGATATGACAGCAACGGGGACCGATCGATCGATACCGCGGACTTCAACGCGTTCTTGGAGTTGTACCAGAGCGGGTCGAGCCGCGCGGATGTCAACAACGACGGGGCTGTTGACGCGTTGGACGTCACGGCGTTCCGGGACCTGATGGGGCGTGCCTCGGACCGGCCGTAGCGGCTTGTCGGGGTGCCACCGCTGACGGTGCTGGTTGCCCAACGCGCGTTAGAAGTCGAGCATGTCCCAGGGCCCGGGAGTCCAGAGCGCCAGGTTCGGGCGCTGGCTCGCGGCGTGATACTCGGGGATCGTGAACCCATCGATCTGTTTCGCAGAAGATCTGTTCGTGTGCACGTTGAGCCACGCGAGGGCGATGATGTCACCCGCGATCAGGCTGGGCCCGTGGAATGCCGCGTCCACATCGGGACCTGTGGGTTGGTCAGGGGCACGGAGAAGTTCGGCCACGATCGCATCGCCAAGTTGCGCGTCGACATCCCCTGATCGGGTTGCTCCGGGGCGTTCGAGCAGCGCGCAGCCGGCGAGCGGGAGCAGAAGCAGCGTCGCAACGAGTCCTTTGGCGTCCATACACAGACCATCGGGCCGGACGGATCGGGCATGAAGCGGGTTCTCGCATCGTGTATCGGCGGCGGGATGCGGCGCTGTCACGGCGGGGTTTTTGGGACGTGCCGGGGGGTGAGAACAGGTCTGATCTGGTACACTGCGGCGGGGCGAGCAGGGAGAACCGTCGGTGCTTCAGCGTGCGGTCAGCGTGGTGCTGTGTGTGTGTGCCTGTGCTTTGGCCGGGGGGGAGGCTGGCGCGCCGCCGGAGCCCGCGTGGGCAACCCCCGAGTTGGAACGCGACGGCTTCGGGTACCCGGTGACTGATCTGGCGTTCTCGTATGTGTTCCCGCATCCTGATCTGCCGGATCTGGGCTGGTACGAATCGGTGATCGTCGCGTTGACCCCGACGAGCGACGGCTACATCGGGGTGTTGCCGGGCGGGCCCGTGGAAGCCGTGCGGCTCGGGGAACTCGGCCGCGACGGTGTGCGCGTGGTCTACGGGAGTGCGCTCGCGGCGATCAACCAGGGCGTGCGCGATGCGCTCGAGCGGGAGTGGGGTCTGATCGGGCACCTGGTCACTCCGGACGCTTCAGAGATCGCGTATCAGAGTTCGCGTCGGGATCTCCGAGTCGAGGGCGATACCGGGCTGAGCGTGCTGATATGGCGTGCGGCGGTCGGAGATGTGCGCACGGTCGCGGCCGGCGATCGGATCGCCGAGCGTGGGGATGCCGGTGATGCGGATGCGGCTCGGAGCAACGTGAATCACCCGGCGCACGGGCGTCTGCTGGATCGTGTGCGGATCGCGGAAGGTGATCTGCTGACCCGGACCGCGATCGATGCCGAGATTGCACGCCTGAGCCGGCATCCCGGTCGGTCTGCTGAAGCGGCGGTGGCTCCCGGCGCGGCACCCGGCGATGTGGTGGTCGATCTTCTGATCAGCGAACCCAGGCAGTGGTTGGCGTACGCGCAGGCGAGCAACACCGGGACCGAGAGCACGGACGAGTGGCAGTACCGCGTGGGGTACGCCAACTACCAGTTGACGGGACGCGACGACGTCTTCAGGCTGGATTACATCACGGCGGGCTTCGACGAGAGCCACGCGTTGCTCGGGTCATACTCGTTCGATCTAGGTCCGCGAACGCGGGCCACGCTCAGCGGGCGATGGAACGAGTATGTCGCGTCCGACGTCGGTCTCGGGTTCGAGAACTTCACCGGCGAGGGCTGGTCCGTTGGCGCGGAGATCGCCCGCAACATCCATCAGAACGGCGATCGGTTCCTCGATCTGTTCGTCGGCTTCCGGTACGAGTCGATCAATGTCGAGAACCGGGTGTTTCTGATCGAGGGGTCCGAGGACTTCGTGCTGCCGGAGATCGGGGTGCGCTGGGAGCGGACCACACCCCTCTTGCGGACGTTCTTCGAGACGAGCCTGGAGGGCAACATCGCGTCGCTGGCCGACACGGACCCGATCGAGGTGCAGCGCCTCGGGCGGTTCGGTGTCAACGAGGACTGGGTGGTCCTGAAGACCGCGTGGTCGCACTCGCGGTTCCTCGAGCCTTGGTTCGATCCGGAGGGGTTCCGGGGTGACCGTGGCGTCGAGAGCATGCGCCTGGCGCACGAGCTTGCGGTCTCGGTGCGCGGGCAGTACGCGTTCGGGTCGCGCCTGGTCCCGAACTTTCAGATGGTCGCCGGCGGGTTCTCGAGCGTCCGGGGGTATCCCGAGTCGGTGGTCGTCGGGGACGACGTGATCATCGGGTCCGCGGAGTATCGGTTCCATCTCGGTCGTGCGGGCGGCATTTCGCCCGAGCCGGTGACCCTGTTCGGGCGTCCGTTCCGCACGCGGCGGACGCGTCCGTACGGGAGCGCGGATTGGGATGTGATCCTCAAGGGGTTTGTCGACGCGGCCAGGGTCTCGCCCAACAACGCGCCGTTCTTCGAGACGCGGGAGACGCTCGTTGGTGTCGGCGTTGGGGTGGAGGCGAGGCTCAAGCGGAATCTCACGATGCGGCTTGACTACGGGATGGCGCTCACGCCCGTCGGGGAGGGGGCGGGGCGGACGGTTGATGTGGGTGATACGCGGCTGAACTTCTCGGCCACGATCCTGTTCTAGAGAGGAGCCCGAGATGATGAAGAACGGATGCTCGCGCGTGCTGGCTTTGGCGCTCCTGGCAGGCACGGCCTTGCCGGCGGGGGCGACCCCGGACGGCGGCGAGGTGGTGGAGGGATCCGCGGAGTTCATCTTCGGGGACGACTATCTGCGCATACTCACCGGTGAGATCACGATCATCGACTGGCTGAACTTCAACATCGACGCGGGGTACACGGTCGAGTTTCTCATGCCGGGCGTGGACGCCCGGGTGCTCAACCGGATCACGTCCGGCGTGCCGACCGAGATCATGGGCAACCTGCTCGCCAACGGTCAGGTGTTCATCGTCAACCCGTCGGGGGTGATCTTCGGGCAGAACGCGGTGGTGAACGTGGGCGCGTTGTATGCGGCCGCGGGCAACCTGTCGGACGCGGATTTCGTTGCCGGTGTGAACCGTTTCACGGACGCGCGCGGGATCGTGGAGAATCGGGGGCATCTCAGCGGTGATCTGATCGCGCTGGTCGGCGGGCGCGTCGCCAATCATGGAACGATCTCGGCGCCGAACGGGACGGTCGTGATGGCCGCGGGCGAGCGTGTGCTGATCGGGGAGCACCTCGGGAGCGTCTATGTGCAGATCGACGCTCCCTCCGATCTCGGCTCCGGCGGGCTGGGGTCCTCCGGCGACGCCGGTCTTGATCTGGCGGCGGGGGACGTGTTCTCGCTGGCCGCGTGGAACACGGGCGCGATCGAGGCTGGTTCGGTCACGGTCCACGGCGGGGGCGGGCGGGCCGTCGTCTCGGGCACGATCGACGCGCGGCGGGATGCGTTCGGCGGTGATGTCACGCTGCTGGGCCGGGGCGTCGAGCTGCGCGGGGCGAGGGTGGACGCGTCGGGCGATCGCGGTGGGGGGTCGGTCGTGATCGGCGGCAACCCGCACGCGGATCCGAGCGCAGACCGATCGGAATACGTCGAGATCGATCCCGGCTCGGTCGTGCTCGCCGACGCGCTGGTCGCTGGTGATGGCGGGTCTGTTGTGGTCTGGTCGGACCGGATGACCACCGTTGATGGCCTGATTTCTGCGCGCGGCGGTGCGGAGTCGGGCGACGGCGGGTTCATCGAGACCTCGGGGCTGCGCGGTCTGCGGATTTCTCGGATGGTGGACGCGACGGCGGCGAACGGGGCCGGCGGGCACTGGCTGATCGATCCTACGAACATCATCATCGCGCCCGGATCGCTCGGTTCGTTGGGCGGGTTCGGGGGTGACACCGCGGTGATCGGTGTGAACCTGATCAACCAGGCGCTCAACAGCGGGATGGACGTGACACTGACGACGTTCAATCCCCTCGGGAATGGGTCGGGGGAGATCATCCAGATGGAGACGGCCGCGTTCAGGCTGTTCAGCGGGGTTTCCTCGACGCTGACCCTCAACGCATCCGGCTCGATCCTGCTTCACGGCGGCGCGTTCGCGACAAACGGATCGTCGCTGAGCCTGGTCCTCAACGCGGGGGATCCCGGGCAGCCGGCCCCGGCGGATCCGTTTTCCGACGGGCGGGTCGAGATCAACGAGGTCATCAGCCTGGGCGGCGGTTCGCTGCGCGCGACCGGCAACAGCGTGCTCGTCAGATCCCGGAACATCTCCGACACCGGCGCGGTGTCGGTGGACGCGGGCGAGATCAGGCTGGTCGCTCGGGACGGGGGTGATATCTTCCTGGGCGTGGATATGACCGCGTCGCGTGGGGTGCTCCTCGATGGGCGCACCACGCTGATCGACGACGTAACACTCACGCTGACGGGTGCCGGCGAGATCGAAGCGACCGGCGTTGTCCGTTCGAGCGAAGGATCGTTCCACGATCTGACGATCGGTGCGGCGTCGGGTGTTGTGACCTTGGCCGGCGGGGTGGGCGACGGGGGTTCGGGACGGATCGGGGACCTGAGCGTGCTCGCTTCGTTGGCGCGGGTCGGGGGGGACGTGCGCACGCTGGGGGATATGAACTTCTATGCGCCGATCGGCGTGTTCGGCGAATCGGTGACGTTCCATACCGGGCTGGGCACGGCGTTGTTCGCGGGCGATCTGTTCAGCGAGCGGTTCGGGTTCGCTGATGTGGCGTTCGAGTACGGCGGGCAGGCCTGGGCCGGCGTCGGTGAGGGGCGGACTCCGTTCAAGTTCCGGGGCTCGATCGGCGGGTTCGGCGGGCCGCGAGGTGACGGTGGGGGTGCGTTCGGGAGTATCCGCTTCGGGGCAGATCTGGCAGACTCGCCGGCGGTCGCGACGTTCCTGTTCGCGAACGGGGCGGAGTCCGGGCTCGGGCTGACCTCCTTGGCCGCGACGGATCTCGGCAGCCTGTTCCGGATTGTGGCGACCGACTCGATCACGATGGGACGCGGGCAGAAGATCACGAGCTTCGGCTCGCTGAGCATGCTGGCGTCCGGCGCGGGCTCGACGCTGATCGAGGTCGGCGACCTGAACGTCGTGGGAGATCTCGCGATCCGGTCGCTGGGCGCGGACGGGCAGATACGTCTTCTCGGGCGCGCGGCGGGCGGGATCGACGGGATAGGCAACGAGGGCGATCGAGAAACACCGGCGATCACGGACGAGGGGGCGGAACTGATCGCGTCGGGATCGATCATGCTCGATGGTGCGCTCGCGGTCGACGGGGTTGGCGCGGCCATCGGCGCGAACTCGGTGATCCTGGCCAACGAGACGGGCGGCTCAGTTCTCGGGCTGCCGATCGAGGTGATCGAGGGGGGCGCGGGTATCGATCGTTTCGCGGGCGCCCTCGATGCGAGCGCGGGGCTGCTGTACGCGTATGACTTGGCGGCGTTCGCGTCGTCCGATCCGCAGCCGCCCGCGTCCTCGGTCGCGCGTCTCGGTGAGGCATTGAACACGGACCCGGAGGTCGATGTCCGGGCGGACGAGCGGCTCTTGGCCGACGAGCGGGTGCTCCGGGACCTCGGGTTCGGTGTCCGCGGGTTCGGCGGCGATCGTCTGCGACGCGACGGGTCGCGTGGCGTGATCGTTGATTCGCTCGAGATCGGGGTCGTGACCGTTGATCGGCTGTCGCGTCTCAGCGTGCGGCGTTTGGGGCAGGCGTACCGCTCGCTGCTTGGCGAGCGGGATGGCGAGGACGGTGCCCGCCCCGGGGTGGGCCGCGTGCGGCAGGAACTCGCGGGGCTTTGGAGGGCGTGGAACGATGCGGGGCGCCCCGAGGGCATCGCGACGTTCGCTTCGCGTGCGGATGCGCGGGGCGGTGAGACGTTGTGGGCGCTCACGCGGGTGATCATGGCGATCGATCTGCTCGAGTTGTCCCCGCTTGAGATCGACCGGGCCCGCGAGCGGATGCTTGGCATCGCGTTTCCCGGTGGCGTGGATCTGGACGAAATCGAACGGGCGTGGTTCCCACGCAGCGGTGGCGGTGTCGCGGCCCGGGGCGGCTGAAGGTGCCTTCGATCGACGCGGCGACTCTTCCCGCGCAGATCGGCCCGCGGCGGTACGCGATCGCGGTTGTCGTGGACGTGCTGCGGGCGACGACCACGATCGCGTCGATGCTCGACTCCGGCGCGGTCGGCGTGGCGCCGGTGGCCGAACTCGATGATGCGCGGCGTTTGAAGGCCGGCTCGCGCGGGCTGTTGCTGGCGGGCGAGCGGGGTGGCCTGGCGCCCGAAGGGTTCGACTTGGGGAACTCGCCCGGGCCCGAACGTCTGTCGATGGTTCGGGGCAGGGAGGTGGTGCTGAGCACCACGAACGGCACGCGCGCGGTGGCCCGATCGCGCGGGTCGGCCGGTGGGGTCGCCGCCCTCTCGTTGACGAATCTGGACGCGGTCGTGGGTTGGCTGGGGCGGCGTAGAGGCGATGTCATCGTGGTGTGCTCGGGCACGGATGGTTCCCGCTCGCTTGAGGACGAGGTGGCGGGTGGGATGCTGGTGGCGAGTCTGGGCGCTCTTGGCTGGAATCGCACGGAGCGGGCGCGGGATCTGGCTGAATCTGCGGCGTTGTCGCTCGGCGATGCGGGCGGGGTGGGGGGAGCGGTCCGTGCGTCGCCGCACGCGTGCCGTCTGATCGGGATGGGATTCGAAGACGATGTTGTTTTCTGTTCGCGTCTCAGCGTCACGCGGACCGTGCCGGTCCTGGTTGAGCGGGATGGCGGGGCGGCGTGGTTTGTTGCCTCCTAGAATCCAGAGCTCGGGGCGTGCACGGCTCGGGCGTCTCTTCAAGGAGGAACCGATGCACACCCTGGTTGTTATCCGTCACGGCGAGAGCACCTGGAACAAGGAGAATCGGTTCACAGGCTGGACCGACGTGCCGCTCTCGGAGAAGGGTCACGAAGAAGCGGCGGCGGCGGGCCGGATCCTCAAGGATGAGGGGTTCGAGTTCGACGAGGCCTACACCTCGGTGCTCAAGCGAGCGATCCGGACCCTCTGGCATATCCAGGAGCAGATGGACCAGATGTGGATCCCGGTCAATCGCTCGTGGAAACTGAACGAGCGTCACTACGGGGCGCTGCAGGGTCTCAACAAGGCCGAGACCGCGGCCGAGCACGGCGAGGATCAGGTGAAAGTCTGGCGGCGGAGCTACGACATCCCGCCCCCGGCGCTCGGGACCTCGGACGAGCGATGGCCTGGGCACGATGCGCGGTACGCGAATCTCTCGGACCGTGACATCCCGTGCGCGGAGTGCCTGAAGGACACGGTCGAGCGTGTGCTGCCGTACTGGAACAACGAGATCGCGCCGAAGATCCGCTCGGGCAAGAGGCTGCTGATCGCGGCGCACGGGAACTCGCTCCGCGCGCTGGTGAAGCACCTTGACGGGATCTCGGACGGGGACATCGTGGGTGTCAACATCCCCACGGGCATGCCGCTGGTTTACGAGTTGGACACCGAGTTGAACCCGATCTCGAGGCGTTACCTGGGCGATCCGGAGGCGGTCGAGAAAGCCATGGCGGCGGTGGCCGATCAGGGCAAGGCGGGTTAAGCCGTCAGGCCCAGGTGAGCCCGACGGGCAGGTGGTTGAGGTTTTCGCAGCCGCCGGCGGTGACGACGACCATGTCTTCGACGCGGACGCCGCCGACCGCCTTTGAGTAGAGCCCGGGCTCGACGGTGAGCACATCGCCCTCGATCAGTTCGGGCCCGTTGGTGTCGAGCAGCGGGGGCTCGTGGACCTCGAGCCCGATGCCGTGTCCTGTGCCGTGGGGCATGGACGTGTACGAGGCGCTGGCGTCGGCGGGTGGCGTGCCGGGCTCGAAGCCGTGCCGGCGGATGACGGCGATGGCGGCGGCGTGGACCTCGTCACCGCTCGCGCCGGCGTGGATGGTCTTCTCGGCGGCGTCCTTGGCTTCGATGACGGTGGCGTGCATGGTGGCGACACGCTGGGGGATCTCGCCGTGGACGACGGTGCGGGTGCAATCGCCGTGGTAATGGGTGTCCTTGATCATCGGGAAGATATCGATGATGACGGGCTGCCCTGTGTGGAGTTCGCCGGTCCCGCGGTGGTGGCAGTCCGCGCCGATGATGCCCCCGGCGACGATCGAGCCGTGCGGGTTCGACGCGCCGTGTTGGAGGCAGAAGATGTCGATCATCGTGCGGAGACGTTCGGAGGTGAGCACGTTCCCGTCGTGGTGGAGCACGCCCTTTGCATCGGGCATGGCGTTGGCAACGGTTTCGCAGGCCATCCTCATGGCGTCCTCGGTGACCGCCTGGGCTTGGCGGAGGTGCTCGAGTTCCTTGTCGTCCTTGCTGCGGCGTTCGAGGACGCCCAGATCGGCGTCGTAGTGGATCGTGATGCCGCGCTGGGCGAGATGGAACGCGAAGGAGTACGGGAGGCTCCGGTCCACCGTCGCGTCGGTAATTTTCTCGCGTGTGAGCATCTCGGCGAGCGATTGTGCGGTGGCGGTCTCGCGGTCTCCGGAGAGGCCGCTCTCGGGCGCAAAGTCGGCCGGGCAGCGGACCGAATCGGCGCGGGCCTGCTCTTTGGCGCGTCCCATCTCGATGTCGCGGCAGATGAGCACGCGTTTGGTGGTCCCATCGGGGCGTGTGATGGCGGCGAAGGCGGCGGGGTCGCCCATCATGAAGCGGATCTGGTGGTAGAGTGCCAGGTTTGTCGACGGCACGCCGGCCATGACTCGGGCGTGGTGCTGCTTGTCGGTGGGTTTGTCCATGCGGGAGGGTAGTGCGGCGTATCGTGGTTTCCTATGCGGATCGCGACGTGGAATGTGAACGGGATCCGGGCGGCCGCCCGGAAGGGCATGGGGGATGAGGTCGCGCGGGTATCGCCGGACGCGTTGCTGCTCCAGGAGGTCCGCGCGACGCCCGACAAGATCCCGCCCGAGTGGCGCGAGCCGGCGGATTGGCATGCGTTCTGGCATCCTGCCGAGCGTCCGGGGTACGCGGGGACGGGCCTGCTGGCCGGTCGTCACATCGATCGTGTGGATGAGGAGTCGCGCGGCGCCGGCGAGGATGATCCGGAGGGGCGTGTGATCGCAGCGCGGGTCGGTCCGGTGCGCCTTGTCAGCGTGTACCTGCCCAGCGGGTCGTCGGGCGAGCACAGGCAGGCCGAGAAGGACCGCTGGCTCGGGTTTTTCTTGGATTGGTCGGCGGTGTTCGCGCGTTCGCGGGTTCCCACGATCCTCGGGGGCGACTTCAACATCGCGCATCAGCACCGCGACCTGTACTACGCCAAGTCCAACGAGAAGAACTCGGGTTTCCTCCCGCACGAGCGTGCCTGGTTCGGCGAACTGCTCGGGCAGGGTTGGTCCGACCTGATCCGCGAGAAGTACGGCGAGGTGGAGGGTCCGTACTCGTGGTGGTCGAACCGGGGTCAGGCGAGGGCGTTGGACCGTGGCTGGCGAATCGACTATCTGCTCGCGAACCGCGCCGCGTCCAGGCTGGTGGACGACTGCCACATCGATCGCCAGAGCGGGCTGGGCGTGTCTGACCACGCGATGGTGGTCGCGGACCTGGCGGTCTGACCGGTGGTTATCTGGCGGTCGGCGCGGCGAGCTGCCGGCGGGTGACGAGATCGATGAACACCGGCAGGTGGTCCGATGCCGACGTGTCGGACGCTCGCAGGCCCGACTGGGAGAGGGCGGAGTCGCTCAGCACAGACGTGTCGAGCACGAAGGCCGTGCTGATTTCGGCGGTGGAGTCCGAGTACGCGATGAAGTCGAGGCGGTTTTTCTGGGGCCCGCGGCCGTGCGTGTACACGAGGCGTGGGTCCCCGAGGATGCGTGCGTTGGCGAGCGTGAGATCGCTGAGATCGATGTCCGCGTTGCCGATGGCGCGCTTCGCGATCTCGGTGCTCCCGTTGAGGTTGAAGTCCCCGCCGAGAACGACCACTTCGGGTGAGGCGACGGCGTTCATGCCGGCGAGGATGCGGTTGACCGCTTCGGCCTCGGCGAGCCGGCGCACGTCCTCGCCGCTGTCGAGTGAGCCCCCGGCTTTGAAGTGGACCGACGCGGTGACGAACGTGCCGGCGGGGGTGTCAACCGCGGCGGCCGCGATGCGGGCGGGGAAGTCCCAGCGGTCGGCGTCGACCGGCACGGCGGGCGCCAGCTTCGCGGTGATCGGGTGCGGGGTGACCACCGCGGTGCCAGACCCGAACCCGTCGACGCCGGTGACCATAGCGTCCCATTCGGCGTCCGGATCGACATGCTCGCGGAACCAGGCGCAGATCTCGGCCACGCTGTAGCGGCGCTGATCCCATTCCTGGATCAGGTAGATATCCGGTTGAGTCGCCCGGAAGATGCGCGCGAACGGCTCGGGATTCTCTTGGGGTTGGCCCCAGAGCACGTTGAGAGCAACCACCCGGATGGCATCGTTCTGCTTGCTCGGAACCGTGTCGTGGTGATCGGCGTGTGCTGCTCGGGTGTCCCCGGCGTATGTCTCGGCCCTCAGGCTGTTCCAGAGCGTTCGTTCTCCGGTTTCTCGATCGATCGCGGATACCGTAGCTCGGACTGTCTCGGCGGATTGGATATCGGCGTTGGCGATGCGTGTCGCTTCCGCCAGATCGATGGTGAACTCGTGCGTCGAGGAGGCGTGTGTGGGGGCGATGTGGAAGCCGAGGGCGGTCAATGCTTCGGGGTCGGTCACGTCGGTGCTCGTTCCGTCCGCGTTGTGGCGGACCACCTTGGGCCCTCGGCGCCAGCGTTGGCCCGGCTCGGGCGGGGCCCCGATGAGGATGGTCAGGTCGTCGCCATGGGTGGCGGGGCTTTGCGAGCCGGTCGAGGTGTCGGCGTCGAGGTCGAGTCCGATCTCGACCATCTCGGCGTGGCGGCGGAGGGTCCGCTCGGTCGGTGAGCGGAACGCCGCCGAGAAGTGGCCTTGGACGATGCTCGCGGAGACCGGTGCGGGGCGATCCTGCGTGTTGCCGTCGATGGACAGCGCTGGTCCGCCGGCGCGGGTCGGCATCGGTTCTTCGTAGGTGACAGGCGATCGCCCCGAGGACCGGATCTCGCTGAGCCGGAGGCTGTGGTGGATCACCGGCTCACCGGAGATGTCATTGATCGCGAGCGAGACCAGCGGGTCGGGCGACTCCCAGTCGATATCGACCACGCCGAAGTGCGAACCCCTGAAGGGTCCTTCGAGGCGGTGCCGGTTCATCTCGGGGGATCGCCATTCGGATCTGGGGCGGCTCTGGTTGATGCCGCTGGCGGTCAGGTCGTAGATCGGGTAATCGACCGTGCCGTGCTCGAGCCGCGAGAGTTCGGCGTGGTGCCGGTCCCCGCTGAGGAAGAGGACGCCCTGGGCGTTGGTGTCACGGATGAGCCTGAGCATGCGCGATTGCTCGAACGGGAAGTTGGCCCATTTCTCGAAGCGGTGGTCCGATGCGACAAACTGGATGCTGCTGACGATGAGGCGTAGCTCGGCCGGTTCGCGGAGTTGCTCCTCGAGCCACTGCCATTGCGCTTCGCCCAGGATCGTGGCGTCGCGGTCGCGGGTGGGTCGGTACCCAGCGGAGCGTTCGCCCGGCTGGCGTGCGAAGCGTTCCGGTTCGCTGCGGTGGTAGCGGGTGTCGAGCAGGATGACCTGGACGCGTTCGCCGGGCTGGCCGTGGATCTCGGCGTGGTAGATGCCCTCTCGCTCACGTCGCGGGGAATCCGATGCAACGTTCATAAAATCTAGGAAGATCTGTTGAGAATCTTCCTTCATCTCGTACTCGCGGCCGGCGTCGTTGCGCCCGAAGTCGTGATCGTCCCAGGTCGCGAGCAGCGGCGTGTGGGACCGCAGCGCGGCGAACCCGGGGATCGCGTTGAATCGGTCGTACTTGGCACGGAGGACGGCCGGGTCGTTCGTGTCGCCGTAGACGTTGTCGCCTGCCAGGATGAACACATCGGGCTTGGCGGCGGACACGGTCTGCCAGATCGGCTGCGGATTCGATTCCTTGGAGCATGATCCGAACGCGATGCGTTCGAGACGCCCCGTGCCGGTCTCGGATGAACGGTCGCTGGGGATCTGCCCCGCCATCGGGTTCGGGGCTGCTCGCTCGGCGTTGTTGCGGACGGGCGTGCTTGCTCGGTGCTGGTGGCCGTACGGGTCTGTCGCCCGGATGGTGAGCCAGGATGTGCCGGCCGGGATGTCGGCGGGCAGGTTGGCCTGCCAGATGTGCGACGAGGGCTCGGGCTCCCAGAGCTTGCGGCGTTTGTTGTCCTCGAGTTCCTGTTCGTAGAGGGCGGTGTAGTGGGGGTCCGGGATCCACACGCGTTCCATGGTCCGCCACGAGCCGTTCTCGCCGATCTGGTACTCGACGGTGGTCCGTTCGCAGCCGTTGAAGACGTTGGCGGTGAACGCCTCCCCGCCCGCGGACGCGTCGGGGGCGTGGATGTTGATCTGGAAAGACTCGGGGAATCCTGCGGCTTTGTAGCTTATGGAGTACGTGTTTTCTTTGATCGAAAGAACGGCGAAGCCGTTGGGTGTGCCGTCGCGCATCATGGCGTGGGGGATTCCCCGCTCGTTGGTGTCGCCGCGCCACCATGTGCCCGAGGCGGTGCCGACGTTGTAGTGGTGGTGCTCGGTGCCCTGATCGGTGGTGTAGCCGTCCTCGGGCCCGAAGTACTCGTGGCGTTGCTTGTGGGTGTGCCCGGATACGGAGAGCGTGTTGGGGTGCGAGGACATGGCTGCGAGGAGTTTCTCGAAGCCTCGGGTGTTCTCGCGAGGTCCGTCGCCCATGAAGGGGATGTGGACCGCGACGACGACGAGCGTCTCGCGGGGCGTGTTGTCGAGGAGGGCCCGGACGAACCGGACCTGGCGGTCTGAGATGTCTCCGATGTAGTTGCCCCGTTTCGGGTCTCCGTCGGACCGGTAGCCATCGAATCCCTGCCAGAGCACGTTGTCGAGCACGATGAAGAGCGCTTCTCCGCGGTAGAACGCGTAGTCGGCGGGCCCGAAGGTCGCCTCGAACGTCTCGTCCGAGTGCTGGTCGGTCGGAGACATGAAGTTCACGTCGTGGTTGCCGTGCACGTTCCGCCAGGTGTGACCCGAGAGGCTGTTGGCCTCGTTGTAGATGGGGTAGAGGTTCAGGTCGTCGCCGACGAGATCGCCCAAGGCGAACGCGAAGTCTGCCTCGACGTTTCTGAGCTCTGAGACAACGTCGCGTGCGTACAGCGAGACTTCGCCGGGGTTGTACGGCTGGGGGTCGCCGACGAGGATGACATCGAACGCCCCGCCCGTTGTGTCGCGGACGAGAGGGAAGTCGATCGTCTGCGGGAGTTGGCCGGTGGCCGGAACGCCGGAGTAGATGTAGTTGCTGTCGGGAGAGCCCTGCGGCTTGTGGATGTGGTAGAACCTCGGGATCCCCAGCGAATCGCGGGGGCTTGCATAGCCTGCCGGGTCAACCACCGAGATGATGCTGTCTTCGGCGTTGCGGAGCGGGATGGTGAACACGCCCCGGGTGTCGGTGCGGACGACGTCTTGCCCGTTTGTGACGAGCACACCCGGCAGCCCGCGTTCGCCGGGTTGCCTGGCGCCGTCTCCGTTCTGGTCGATGAACACGGTTCCGCTGGCATCGCTCTGAACAGAAACCGGCAGTGCTCCGGTCGAAAGCGAGAGCAGCGCGGCGGCGAGTGGCACAATCGGCATGTCATGGTCCTCATTGCAATCCGGGGTCGATCAGACTGCAACCTAGGCGACCTGCGGTTCACTCGGCCGATCGGGTGCGCAAACGTTCGATTCAGTTTGCGCAAGCATAACCAAACTTTGATACACGGCTTCGGGACACAGAGATGTGCCGTGATTATGTTGGTCCTCACGCACGATGCCTGGGCTCTTTGTTTGGAGATGCTGAAATGGACGAATCCGGTCGGGTGTTCTTTGGGAAGCGGATCGCGGGGCGTGACAATCCGAGAGGTGGGCGGCGAGGCTTCACGCTCATCGAACTGCTGGTTGTTATTGCGATCATCGCTCTGCTGACGGGCATTCTGCTGCCCTCGATCGGTAAGGCCCGGCGAACAGCCCAGCGCGTTGCCTGCCTGAGCAACGTCCGCCAGTTGGCGCTGGCGGCCAACATGTATTCGCTGTCGAACCGGAAAGAGGTCTACATCCCGACGACTGGCGGGGGAGATGACAACCTCGCGTACTTTTTCCCCGACTACATCGACAACACGAGCGTGGGCGAGTGCCCGTCGACCCGCAACGAGATCCTCCCGGATGTCACGGTCGCCGTTGATGATCCAGACAACCTCCACGGGCGTGAGGTGCCGCTCGGGCTGACGCGGTCGGCCGACTCCGGCGAGGTGGACGGGCAGGACAGCGGGGCCGCGAACGATCGGGAGCGTCGCAACGGGCACAGCTACGAGGTGTTCGCGTGGTACAGCGGGTTTCTGTCCAGCAGCGACAGCCAGGGTTCGGGCGGCAGCGTGCCGGTCATCTACCCCGATGGGTGGTACGACCGGACCCGGGGCAACAACCGGAATCGGAACCGGCAGCGCGGTTTCAAGCCCGGGGACGTGGGCTTCGACGGGAGTGAGAACGACCCGCGCGACTTCAACGACCCGAGCCGGAGCATCCTCAAGTCTGGGCTGACGGTCGAGTTCCCATCCAAGATGCTCATCCTGCTCGATTCCGACCAGGACAGCCGGAACGACAACAACGACTACACGGGCGGGGAGATCCCCGACTGGGCGGTGAACAACTGGCCCGAGGAGCACAACAACCACGGGGCCGACGGCACGAACATCGCGTTCGTTGACGGGCATGCCGAGTTCGTCAGGCCTGGGCCGGATCTCGTGAGGACCTACCTTGAGAGCCGCACGACGGGCTTCACGTCCGGGACATTCACCGGCCGGTTCGGAAGCGAGGTTGCCCGCAAGTACGGATGGACGAGCGTGGCCGATGCGCTCGAGGACGCCGGCGGGATCTCGGTGGAGAACATCCGCGTCGGTCGGAACATCTACCAGCGGTTCAGCTTCGATTGAGGGTTTGTTTCTGTGTGTTTTCCGGCGAGCGTCGCTTGGTGGCGGCGTCGTCTTCATCGGATCCATGAACTCGGAGAGAGACATGACCAACAGAGCACGATGTGCGGGCGGCCTGATGCTGCTCGGCGCGGTGGGAGCGGCGTCCGGCGTCGCCACGGCGCAGCAGGCCGGCGAGGTGATCTTCACGGAGATCTTCGCCGCGACCAACCAGAACTTCAGCGTTGGGTTCGGAGAGCGCCCCCAGGAGTTCGTCGAACTGTTCAACACGACGGACGCGCCGATCGACGTGTCGGGCTGGACCATCGTCGATGACGTGGTCACATCGCCCTTCCCGGACGGGACCATTATCCCCGCGGGCGGCACGCTGATCGTGTGCGGCAACGACGGCGACCCCAGCGACGATACCGCCGGCAACTTCATCACGGAGGAGATCTTCCGCGCGGCGTGGGAGCCGAACCCGAATCTGGGCGGCGGCTCGATCCAGGTGATCGTTCTCGAGCAGTTCGAGTCGCTCTCGAACGGGCCGAGCAGCACCAACGAGATCCTGCAGCTCGTCACCTCCGGGGGCATCCTGCAGGACGAGGTCAACTTCGACGATGCGCCGCCCTGGCCTCTCGACAACCCGCAGGGCACGACCATCGCGCTGCGTCCCCAGTTCCTCAACGCCCTGGACAACGACGAGGGCTGCTCCTGGGTCCGCAGCGACCAGGCGCCCGAGGGATACATCACCAACCGGGTGTTCGTCGACCTGACCACGAACGCGGTCGTGCCGGACAACTCGCCCAACTCCGAGCTGATGTTCGGCGAAGAGGGCGACGAGTTCGGCGTCAACATCGGCTCTCCCGGATACGTCGAGCTGGTCGCGGTCTTCAACGACTGCAACGGCAACGGCATCGACGACATCCTCGATATCTGCTCGGGCTTCTCGCTGGATTGCAACAACAACGGCATCCCAGACGAGTGCGAGGAGGACTGCAACAACAACGGCATCCCCGACGAGTGCGACATCATCAACGATGCGGCCAACAACGACTGCAACGCCAACGGTCTCCTCGATGAGTGTGAGATCGCCGACAACCCGAACCTCGACCTCGACGGCAACGGCGTGCTCGATGTCTGCGAGGCTGCGGGCGACGTCATCATCACCGAGATCATGTTCAACCCGCCCACCGACGAGAACGAGTCGGAGTGGGTCGAGATCCGCAACATCTCCGACGCGGTTGTCTCGCTCGACGGCTGGTCGCTGGGCGATCTCGAGGACCTGCCCGCGTCCGATCCGATCTCGGGCGGTGTCAGCCTCCAGCCCGGCGAGGTCGCGGTGCTCATCAACGACTTCACCCCCGACAACCTCGAGCCGGACGACGCCTACTTCGGGCTCGACCCGGTCACCGAGTTCCGGAACGCGTGGGACGTGCCCGCGTCGGTCCAGATCATCGCGCTGACCAACGCCGGCTTCCGCGGCAACACCGCGGTCCCCGGCGATGAGATCCTCGCGATCTTCGACGCGGACGGCATCCCTTCGGACATCGTCGATTACATCTCGGATGAGTCGCTCGGGACCGACTGGCCCGCGGACGACGGCAGCGGCTCGATCTACCTGATCGCTTCGGCGCAGGACGCAGACGCCAACAACCAGCCCGGATCCTGGGCCCTGTCGATCGACGGCATCGCCGGCGCGTACGGGTCCAACGGCTCGAGCGTGCTTCACAACTCGGTCCGCGCCAGCGCGACCCCCGGGTTTGTGTCCGACACCGACCCCGAGCCCGTCTCGGGCCCGGTGATCATCACCGAGTTCCTGCACGTGACCAACCCTCTGCGGGCCCCGATCGGGACCGCGCCCGACGGCACCACCGGGGTTGACATCTTCCTTCCCAACGAGTTCGTTGAGATCCTCAACGTCTCCGGCGCCCCGGTCGACATCTCCGGCTGGTACCTCCGCGACGAAGACGGCTTCACCGACACCATCCCAGCCGGCACCGTCCTCGGCATCGACGAGGCCGCCATCCTGTACCAGAACGACGTGTCCGATGGAGGCAACACGTTCGAGTTCGCGAGCGTCTCAGAAGCCCAGCAGGCGTTCTACGACGCGTGGGGCTGCGGCTACCAGGTCATCCCGCTCAACGGGTGGAGCGTCGACCGCAACCGCCTGCCCGACTCGCGGAGCCTGCGCAACCTCGCCAACGGCCCGAGCCAGGCGAGCGAGATCCTCACGCTGCGTGATGCCAGCGGCGGGCTGATCGATCTGGTCAACTTCGACGACGACGGCACGGTGTGGCCGTTCGATGGCACGGGCGACCCGGCCCTGGAAGCCTTCTCCTTCGTGCTGCTGCCGGGGAGCTACGACGGCATCAGCAACGACAGCGGGTTCAACTGGACCTCCGCGTTCGTGCCGTTCGAGGAGGCCCGCAACAACGTCATCACCGACATCTGGAACGCCGACGGCCTGACCGCCGCGTCGCCCGGAGCGGTTGACGGCGTCGTGGTGCCGGATCTGACAGATTGCCCCGATCTGCCCTGCTCGGTCGCGGACCTTGCCGAGCCTTTCGGGAGCATCAACTTCTTCGATATTGTCGCGTACATCAGCCTGTTCAATGATGGGAACCCGCAGGCCGATCTCGCTGCTCCGTTCGGGAGCCTGAACTTCTTTGATGTGGTCGAGTACCTCGACCTGTTCAACGCCGGCTGCCCGTGATCGACGCCGTGTGAGTTCTGATACACGAGCCCCGCGTCGCCTGAACGCGACGCGGGGCCTTCTTTCAAGCATTGATCGGTCTGCGTCTGGCGGGCCGGATCGGAGTGTGGCCGGCATGAAGCGTGTGCGTTGGGGGGGATTTGGTGCTTCGTCGCTGGGTGTGTTCATCTGCGCGGTGGCCTGCGGCCTCGCGGCCGGTGCCGACGGGCTCCGGGTCGCAACCTGGAACATCACCTTCTACGCGGGTGACCGCGCGACGGAGATCGGAACCGTCCTCTACGGCCAGTGGGACGGGCGGTCGATGGACCCCGATCTGATCTGTTTGCAGGAGATGACCTCCCGCAACGCGGTGAGCGCCTTCGTCGCGGCGATCAACAACGCGCCCGGATCGCCCGGGGATTGGCGTGCAGCCCCTGTGCTGCTCTCGGGTTCGCTCAACAACGCGCTGGTCTACCGGACTTCGAAACTCGGGCTCGATGGCTTCGAGTTGGTGTCCGCGGGGAGTGGTGCGCCGAACCATCCGCGGAACGTCGTGCGGTACGATTTTCGTCCCGTCGGGTACCCGGAGGATGCTTCGATCATCTCTGTGTTCCCGCAGCACTTCAAGGCTGGACCGACGGCTTCGGACGGCGCCAGGCGTGCCGTCGAGGCCCGGGTGATCGCCGACCACATCGCCACGCTGCCCGATGGGCGGGCGGTGATTCTCGGAGCGGATCTGAACATCCCGTCGGGCACGGATGAGGCGTACCGGATCATCAACGGCGTGGTCCCGAATACGGGGCTCCTGCGCGACCCGATCGGGCGTGTGGCGACCTGGAAGAACAACGTGTCCTATCGCATGATCCACACCCAGGACCCGACATCCCAGGCGGGCATGGACGACCGGTACGACCAGGTCTTGCTCTCGCCGTCGCTGCTCGACGGTTTCGGGATGGATTACGACGGTCGGGCCGAGGTCCCGTGGGATCTCAGCCGCTTCGATGATCCCAACCATTCGTACCGGGCGTGGGGAAATGACGGCACGCGGTTCAACGCGCCGCTGCGTGTCGCCGGCAACGAGATGGTGGGTCCGGTCATCGCCCAGGCCATCCGGGACATGGCCGACCCGGACGGGCACATCCCCGTCTTTCTCGATCTGGACATGCCCCCCCGTCTCGGGCTCGATCGGACCGTGGTGGACCTCGGCGTGATCCCGGTTGGTGAAGAGTCGCTGGGCTTGTTCGAGATCCGCAACGCCGGAGACACCGTCGTCTGGGGAGACGGCGGGATCGCCCCGCTGAGGTACGCCTTCAGTGCGTCGGCGGATGATGTCGGGGTTCCGAGCGGCGCGTTCATCCTCGAAGCTACGGCGGGCGCCGCTCGCCACACCGTTTCGGTCTTGCCGTCCCCCGGGTCGGTGCCGGGCATGAATGAAGCCAGCGTCCTGGTCCTCTCGGATGACCCCGCGGCCCCGGCGGCGGAGGTTGTTGTCCGATACACGCTCGAGGGTTGCAGCTCGGCCGACACCGACGCCCCGATCGGTGAGCTCAACTTCTTCGACATCAGCACCTTCATCGGGTGGTTCAACTCGCTGGACGGGCGCGCGGACCTCGCGGCGCCGCTGGGCGTCCTCAACTTTTTCGACGTCGCGGCGTATCTCGACGCTTTCGCGCAGGGGTGCCCCTGAACCAGGCGGGCCTGGTCGTCGCGCCTGGCTGGCCGATGGTTCGTCCTAGACCTGCGCGCCCTTTCGACGCACCGGGGCGATCCGGTCGGCGTGGATCACGATCTCGGGCGGGACCCCGGCGGGGCTCGGGGGACTGTTCGGTGGGCATTGACGGCAGAGGATGACCGGCTCGCCACCGACTTCGCGGCCTACCCGGCCGTCTACCTTGAAGACGTCCGCAAAGATCCTCGGGCACAGCACATCGCTGGGGTGGCCGTCCGCGGCGATGCGTCCTCCCGCGATGATGATCACCCGCCCGAAGAACCTCAACGCGAGGTCCAGGTCGTGAAGCACACAGACAACCGAACGGGCGTGGTCTCTGTTGAGTGTTTGGAGCAGATGCAGCAGGCCGAGTTGGTGCTCGATATCGAGCCCGGTGAGCGGTTCATCGAGCAGGAGTGCCCTTGGGTCTTGGGCCAGCAGTGTGGCGAGGCGAACGCGCTGGCGCTCGCCTCCGGAGAGGTCCTCCATGCTTCGGTCGGCGAGATGCCCGATCTCGCACTGCTCCATCGCTGCCTTCGTGGATCGGCTGTCCTCGGGTTTCCAACTCCCGAACAAGCGTCGCTTGTGGTGGCGTCCGAGCCCGACGTGTTCGACCACCGTTGTCAGTCCCGGGATTCCGGCCGACTGCGTGAGCAGGCCGAGGCTTTCCGCACGATCACGCGGGCGGAGCCGATCGACGCGGGCCCCGTCGATCAGCACACGCCCGTGCGCCGGGCGTATCAGCCCGGCGAGCGTTCGGATCAGTGTGGATTTCCCCGATCCGTTCGGGCCGACGATCGCGACCATCTCTCCGTCCGCGATAGACAGATCAACCCCGTGCAGGATCTCGGTGCGTCCGAGGTTCACCCGGAGTTGTGAACACGCAAGCGTCATCGCAGCCAGCCCGATCTGTAGAGCAGGAAGATGAAGTACGGCCCTCCGATCATCCCGGTGACAACGCCGACCGGGAGTTCGCTGGGCGCGAGCACCGTTCGAGCGATCAGATCCGACCAGAGCAGGACCGCTGCCCCCGCGAACGCGGAGACCGCGAGCACGTGCCTGTTCGAGCCGAGGACAAGCCGGACGAGGTGGGGGACGACGAGCCCGATGAAACCCACGAGCCCGGCGATGCTGGCCGCGGATCCCGCCAGCAGCGACGCCGCGGCGAACGCGATCATCCGGGTGCGTTCGACGCGGACCCCCATCGTTGCCGCCGCATCGTCGCCAAGTTCCAGGACACGCATGTGGCGCCGGAGCCCGATCGCCAGCAGCATCCCGACGACCGAGTAGGGGAGCATCAGTCTGAAGTGGGTCCAGCCCCTGCCGTTGAACGAGCCGGTTGTCCAGAACATGACGGCCGGGATGCGGTCCGCGAACGCCGTGATGAGCAGGCCGATGACCGCCCCAAGGATGGCGTTGACCGCCACCCCGGCGAGGATCATGCGGACTGGGGATGCGCCGCCTCCCGGACGCCACGACACCGCGTACACGAACACGGCGGACACCATCGCACCGACAAAGGCGGCGATGGGCAAGAGGTAGGCCGCGTCGGGACGCACGGTCAGAACGATCGTCGCCGCCATTCCGGCGCCCGCCGTGATCCCGATCAGCCCTGGGTCGGCGAGCGGATTCCTCGTCACGCTCTGGAGCAGCACGCCGGCGACGGCAAGATTACAACCGGCCAGCACCGCGCACAGCGCCCGGGGCAATCGGGATTCGACCACGATGCGTGTGGTCGATTCGGGCGCGGTCCCTCGGATGGCACCGAGCACCTCGCCGATCGATACGTCGACGGCGCCGAACGCAAGAGAGGCGATCAGACCCAGTCCGATTCCGAGCGTGACGGCGGCAACGCCCAGCCGGAGCCGGGCGGCGCCGGGCCTATTGGGTGCCTCCGCGGCGATCGGTTGGGTCGGGATCGTGGTCAAGGTTTGCTGGCTCTGGCCCGCTGCATGATCCCGCGGATATCCGCGATTGCTCGTCCGAGTTCCGAGCCGGGACGCATGGCGTAGAGGTCGTCCTGAAGGAACGTGACGTCGCCGTTCTTTACGGCGGAGAGCTCCGACCAGAGCGGGTCCCGATCGAGCATCGCCTGCGCGGACTCCTGCGGGCCATGGAACAGCACGAGGAGTTGATCCGGATCGCGATCGATCACCACTTCCATGCTCAGCGGAGCGAGGCCGCGGAACACGCTGTGCTCGACCATGCCGTCCGTGATGAAGCGGCCCCCGGAGTGTTCGACCAGGTCGCCGAGATAGCTGTCCGGGAGAAATGCATAGAACGCGTGCGGCGTGCCGAAGATCGCGAGAACGTCGATGTCGGGCTCGGATTCCCAGGCGGACCCCAGGTCTCTCCGGACACGCTCTGCCAGTGATCCGGCGCGGTCCGGGACACCCGCGATCTCACCCAGACGCTCGATGCTCTCGAGGACATCCCCGATCGAATCGATGTCGATGATGACCACTTCGGAGCCGGTGCCCGTCTCGATGCCTCGCACGAACTGGGCGTAGACGCTGCTGGTGATGACCACATCGGGGCTATGGGAGATCAGCTGTTCCACGTTCGGGCCGGCGGAGTGATCAACGGTCACTGTGGGCAGCCCCGCCCAGGCGGGGGGCACGTCACCGGCCAACTGGGGTACCGCCAGCGGGGTGACGCCCATCGCGAGCAGTTGATCGGCGGCGAACGGCAGCAACGCGACGATGCGCGGGCCCGCAACGGCCCCCCGCTCGGCTCGCGGCTCGCTCTGTGTGCTGGACGAACTCGATTCGACACAGCCCGGCACGCTCAGAGCGCCGAGCAGAGCGAAGGCCACGCAGCCCACGGCCACGAGCGTGAGGTCGAGACGGCGATCCCGGGTGAATCGTTTCGTCATTGGCGGGTGTTCTCGGTTCCGGTCCGGCGATGTCGTGGAGAGCCGGACAGATTGTGGTTTCACAGGACTAAAGGCACACTCTATGGCTGGTTACTGTAGCAGCCGTTGAGACTGAGTCTCAATGGCAAGCGCCGATTTCGTGGTTCTTGCCCGGGTTTGCATCGAGACACTCGGTGTTTCTCGCCGGGGATCTCAGGGAGCCGGTTGCGGGGTACCGCTTGGAGCCGATGCCGGGCTCGCCCGCGGCGTACTACGAGGCACCTGCCTGCGCTCTGATGTAGCAACGCCGGAATAGCCCCGCTCGGATTCGAACCGAGGACCTTACGATTATGAGTCGCTTGCTCTGACCGCTGAGCTACGGGGCCGGTGCGGTCATCGTATGCGTTGTGGGTCGGAGCGTCCCGAGGCGCTCAAGGCATCGAAACGAGCCCGACGGACAGTTCGGCCGCGAACCCGGCGGCTTCTGCCCGCAGCGACGAGCCTTGGTCGTGGGCGGTTTGAAGCCGGCGTACCAGGGCGGTTCCAACGATCGCCGCGTCGGCATGCTCGACGACGGCGGCTACGTGTTCGGGCGTCGAAATCCCGAACCCGCAGGCGATCGGCAGCTTCGTGGCGCCGCGGAGTGATCTGACGCGGGATTCGATCTCGGGCGCTTGTTCGCGTTCGCCGGTGATCCCAGCGCGGGCGATGAGATAGACAAAGCCCGTGCAGCGGTGCGCGATCTGCTCTGCGCGTTCCGCAGGAGTGGTGGGCGCGATCAGCAGCGAGCATGTCAGGCGGTGCTCGGCGCACGCCCGGGAGAGTTGCTCGGACTCTTCCAGCGGCGCGTCCGGGAAGATGCAGCCGTCGAACCCGGCCTCGGCGGCCTTCTGACAGAACACATCGGCCCCGCCCATCCCGTGGACGAGGCTGACCGAGACCATCGCGACGATACCGGATTCGACCCGCTCGCGGACCGAGCGGACCTGCTCGAAAACATTGGTCGGCGTGATGCCACGCTGGATCGCTTCATGCATCGCGGCCGCGATCACCGGCCCGTCCGCGATCGGGTCAGAGAACGGGATGCCGACCTCGATGACGGTCGCGCCCGCCTCGGACAGCGCCGGGAGCACCTCGGTCAGCGCGTCGGCGGTGGGGGCCCCGGCGCACACGAACGGCATCAGCCCGCCGCGGCCGGACTCTTTCAGCTGTGCGAACGCCGCGTCGATCCGGTTCACTTCACTCATCGTGTGATCACGTCCTTGAGTTGTTCAAGCCCCGAGGTCAGCACCTCGGGGCCGTTTTCGGTGATCAGCACATCGTGCTCGTAGTGGACCGACATCGAGTCATCGGCCACGAAGATGGGCCACTGCTTTTTGCCCTGGCGGGTGTCACCGGTCCCGATCGCGATCATCGGCTCGACCGCCACCAGCATGCCCGGTTGGCATTCGAGCTTCGCGTCGGGCCACTCGCCGGGGTATGTGGGGACCACGTTGGAGATCCAAGGTGGCGCGTGCAGCGAGCGGCCGTACCCGTGCCCGCCGAGCCCACGGATGAGGTGAAAGCCGTACTCGTCCTCGACGACCCGCTGGACGGTCTTGGCCCAGTTCAGGAACGGATGCCCGGCGCGGAGCTCGGCCACGCCCTTGCGCAGCGATTCCTTGCCCGACTCCATCAAACGCCGGATCTCGTCGGTGGGGGGACCAAAGGAATACGTCCAAGCCGCGTCGCCGATCCAGCCGCGGTATTTCACCCCGATATCGATCTTGAGCAGGTCTCCGGCTTCGAGCGGTCTGGTCAGGTAACCCGCGGTGCCGTGGACCACACAGCCGTTCACGCTCAGGCATGCCTGCGAGGGAAACGGCGGCATCCGCCCGGGGTTGTAGCGGTAGAAGCAGCTCTTGGCTCCGAACGAATCGAGCGTTTGAGCAACGAACGCATCGATCTGCGCCAGGGTCTGCCCGTGTGCCAGGAAGCCCGCGAGCGCCTCGTGGGTCTTGACGACCAACTCGGCGGCGGCTTTCGCGCCGATGTAATCGCCTTCGGTTTGGACTGCCGCTCGCATGGGGGCGATGATAGGTGCAGAACGCATGCGGCAGGGGGTTCTGCCGATGGACGAACCAGCCGCTGCGAGAGCACCCGACCCGCCCGTGCAGATCACCCTCCTCGCCAACCGAAGATCCGGACGCGGCAAGGCGATGCGGCTGGCCGACGAACTCGATTCGATCCTGTCTTCGCGCGGGCACTCGATCAACCGACCGGCCCTCGGGCATGATCTGGACCTCGCGTCCGCGGCAGGGGGCTCGGACCGGCTCGTCATCATCGGGGGCGATGGCACCGTGCATCACTCCTGCGCAGACGCCGCCGAACTCGGTGTGCCTGTCTATCACCTCGCGACCGGGACCGAGAACCTCTTTGCCAGGTACTTCGGGATGCCCCGGCAGCCCGAGCCCGCGGCCGACGCGATCGAGCGGGATCACCCCCCGATCGAGATCGATCTCGGCTCGGCCAACGGCGTGCCGTTCGCGCTCATGTGCTCCCTGGGCATCGACGCCTCGGTCATCCACCGCGTCGAGAACGTCCGGGGCGGGAAGGGGGGTCACGCGATGTACGTGCTCCCGTCGATCGCCGAGGGGCTCCGCCCGCGCATCGCACGCCTGAGCATCACGCCGGGCCGGAACCCCCCTGCCGAGCCGTTCCCGTTTTCGGGGACGGCCGTGGTGAGCAACATCCCCGCGTACGCGCTCCGCATGGACCCGTGCCGCGGCGCCGAGATCAATGACGGGCAACTCGACCTCGCGTTGCTCGGCTCGACCACCTCGGTCGGGACGGCGTTCGACTTCCTGCGTTGCAAGCTGCGGTCCAAGCGGATCCGTCGACTGCGTGCCGCGTCGTTCGAGATCGAGACGCGTCCCGACGCGCCGCCGAACCACATCCAGATCGACGGCGAACGTCCGCAGGCGGAATCACCGCTGCCCCGCACACTCGAAGCCGGCGAGCGCCTGAGCCTGGGTGTGTGGCCGACCAAGATGAGGGTGCACGCGAGACCAGAACTGGCCGGATGAGGGTGGATCCTGAAGACGCCTGATGGGGCGGCCCCGTCAGCTCTCTAGCATCCGTAAGGTCCGAGAATGTATGTTCTGTAAAACAGAGTCGTCTGAGACAGGGTCTTGAAAACACAGAGCTTACGGGAGAGGGCCGCCGTTGAAAGTTTTTTGGTTTTCGGCGGTGAGACGCATTCTAGAGGGGAGTTTGTGCACATCGAGGACGGTTCGAGGGCTCACCACTGAGAACCGTCGTCGTCGGGGAGCGAGGGGTCTGGTGGCTTGCCGAAAGGGATTCGGCGGGGCGCGGTGCGTCGCTGGTCGTGCATGGAGCCGAGGTAGATGGTGTCGGCGCCGCCGCGTTGGTTGATCTCGTCGATGGCACGCATGAGGTCGCGGCGCTGACGCTCGTGCTCGAAGAGCGGGATCTGAGTGTCGATGGGTTCGAGGCCTTCGAGGCGCACGCCGACCTGCAAAACGGTGCCGGGCTGCGCTTGCGACCACATCACGCCGAGGATGCTGTTGAGATCGGCGGTGTCGTTGGTGCGGGGAGCCGGTGACCAGTCGAACATGGATGAACCATCGCGGTAGCGGATGTCGAGGGAGAGACGGGTCGCCACGTAGTCGAGGGAGCGCATGCGCTGGGTGGCCTTGGCGAGGAGCCTGAGCGCGACGCCGCGAGCGTTCGGCCATGAACGCTGGTCGGGAGCGAGGACGTGCTGATGGCCCACGGTGCGGCGGTGGCCCTTGGGCCCGGGCAGCTCATCGCCGCGGAGCCAGTGCCACCAGTACACGCCGAGGACGCTGCCCCAGGCGTCGCGGAGCTCGTTCGGAGTGCGTGCGAAGAGTTCCGGGACGGTCAGGATCCCGGCTGTGCGGAGGCGGCGTTTGATGCCCTTGCTGATGCCGGGCAAGTCCGTGAGCCCGAGATCGAGCAGGGGGGTTGGGAGTGTGGAACGAGGGATGACGGTGTAGCCGTCGGGCTTGTTCATGCCTGCTGCGACCTTGGCGAGGAGCGTGTTGGACGCGACACCGATGGAGCAGGTGATGCGCCCGACGCGTGACCAGATCGCGGCCTTGATGGACGCGGCGATGCGGTCGACGGCGGCGCGTGGGCGTTCGTTGAGCATGAGTTCACACCAGAACTCATCGATGGACATGACCTCGGAGACCGGGATGACCGTGTCGACGGCGTCGAGGATCTGGTGATGGACCTGGAGGTAGCGGTCGGGGCGAGCGCGGGCGACGACGACATCCGGGATGAGCTTCTTGGCCTCGCGGACCATGCAGCCGGTGCGGACGCCTTGGGCGCGGGCCTCGTACGAACAGGCGATGCAGCAGCCGGTGGGAGCGTCGATGGGGGTGACGACGACCGGGCGGTCGTGCAGGTCGGGGTCGTCCATCTTCTCCACGGAAGCGAAGAACGCGTTCATGTCGACGAACAGGATGCGGAGGTCGGGCTGGGGTTTGGCGACGGGCTTTGGCATGCCCGAGAGAGTACCTAACGAAATCCGTACGTCAAGGGTATTGGCGGCGGGAGTTGGGACTCCGGGAACCCCCCCACTGGCCGGGGCGGCCGCGGTTCAGGGCGAATGGGGCGTTGATCAGTTGGACGCCCGGGATGAAGCGGTCCCTGGAGTTCCCTCCGGGCATGCCCTCGACAACATCGAGCCGACCGTCCTGGATCAGTGAGCGCACGCGACGCGTGGAGACGCCGAGCATGCGGGCGGCCGTTGGGATGGGGACCAGGCCGAGGGGGTGCTTGTGATGCTGATACGTCCACCACTCCAGCGCACTGCGGTGCTGGCGGATCTGCAGAAGCTTCTTGGATCGAGTGGGCATGTGGCTTCTGGGCTTGTAGAGACGAACGTGCGCGCCGGGGTGAGGGCCTCCGCGTGACGCTAGGTTTCTGGCCCGGCTTACGTGGCGGATAGCCGCCACAGGCCCGGCGGTAGGCGCCGGGGCGGGCCCGGGTAGGCGGGCCCGCGGTCGCTGCGCTGCTACTTACGGTGAGGAGGATTTGTCGGGGTCCGTACGAAGAGATCGATCAATCGCAGTTGCGACCTCAGTCATGGTTGGATCTTGCATGTCGATTTGGGATTTCATTACGTAACCAGAAAAGCCCTTGGTACTTAGCCACTTGGCAAGATGACGACGGAACCAGTCGCCCGTACCTGGCTTTACATAAATCGATAGTGGTAAATTTATGTCGGCTGCGGGTTTGTCGGAAAGAGCAATGTCCGTCAAATCGAATGGGAAATCGTAACTCAGCAGGCCTGTAGTATTCATGGTAATGTCGGAACTGTGAATAAGTATGCGAAACTCTTTCTCGTGTTGAAAGTGAGTTGCCTTTGTAAAGAGTCGGTAACGAGCAAGACTGTCCGTGGGGAGCTTGTGTACGAAGCCCATAAATCCCCCGAGGTCGCCATACTTGACCATGCTGGCCGTGACTGAGTGATCGTGAGATTCCAGATAATGAAGCAAAGATCCAGCCCGAATGCGCACTGCAACGCCTGTATGATCTGGGCAGTAAAGCTGCCACATTGCAAGCGACTCGTGAGCCGCCGCATGCCAACAAGATATGTAATACTGGTTTACTTCTTTCTCAAAGTCTGTCTCATCAGACTTTATACAATTAAAAATTCTGTCGAGTATATCGTCCTGATTTGGTACTTCACCGGGATTTTGATCATTTGCAGTGTATTGTTCTAGTAGACGGCGATGCTGGTGCACTGCCTTCATGATCGAGATACTGCCTAGCCCCCCCTCCCGAGGATCGGAGCGTGCCAAAACACTCTTTTGCTTGAATGGCAGGCATCGGTGTTCGACCCAGTAATGAAAATCCGGAAACGGCATGTACCGCCAGAGATAAAGGTTGGGATCGGGTTCAGTAACCTGCGGGTAATGGTTGAGTGTCATATATCCGAAGCATACACGCGGTCGGCACGTAAGAGTACAACAAGGCTGGTTTCAGAAATTGTGTTGTCTTTGGTTTGGAAGAGGAAAGATCGGGTCCCTGGAAGTCGGCCGGTAGTTATGGAGCCCTGGGCGGCTCGAAGACCGGAGACGACAAGCCAGTCGCCCGAGGTGACCACAGCTTCGACATTGACGCGAGACTCGGTCGTAATCGGAGCCTGCTCGACGAAACCGGTGACATTGGAGATGACGGGCTCGAGGGCGAGACGGACGCCACCAGGGACGCGTTGGGCAGACGCGTCAAGGGTGAAACCGGTCTCGATGTAGTCGAAGCCGACGACGGTTGTCGTGCCCTCCGGGGAGGTCTGAAACCGGGGGATGGGGACGCGGTCGCCCTGGTTGATCGAGGCCTGGCCGCCTTCGAGCACGTAGAGGGTTGCCGAGGTCTCGACGAACGCCTCGGTCCCCTGCTCGGTCGCCTCGGCCAGCACGCGGACGACGATGCCGGCGCTGGCGCCGGTGAGCACCGTTCCGGCGAGGTCGCCGGTTGACGCCCGAGGGCTGATCGCGGCCTCGGCCGAGAGGTCCCAGTCGAAACCGAGTTGGCGGCGGAGCGTGTCGGAGATGGACACGACCCGGACTTCGAGACGCCAGCCGTCCGGGCCGGTGAGGAAGCCGTCAGCAAGCTCGTTGGCTGCGTCCACGGCACGCTGGGAGCCCGCGACGACCATGCGGTCGCCGAAGGTCGCGACGACGGCCTCGGGGCCCGCCACGGCTCGCAGGGCGTCGGAGAGCTGCGTGGTCTCGGCATGGCCCGCACGGAACACCGTGAACGCCGAGACCTGGCGATCGATCGGCTCGAAGTGGACGGTCCCGCCGGTGAGGTACGGCGCGTAATCGAGCAGGGCCCCTACCCGGTCGAACGCATCGCGGGCCGGAACGTCGCGCAGATCGACGGTGAGAAGCTGATCTGAGACGTTCGGCGGGACGATGATCGACAGGCCCGCCTGGTCGGCCATGTCGAGCAGGATCATCGATGCCGGTGAGTCGACCGTCGAGATCGAGACGGAAGGGGCGTCCCAGGGCTTGGTGTCGCGCCGGGGCGGGTCAGGCGTCGGGGGCACGTTCCCCGTCGGCCGCCAGTGCTCTTCCGACCGCAGCTCGGACATCCTCGATTGCACCCACTCGGACGGGTTGCGTTTCCCCCCACTCCCACAGCCACCAATCGACGCCGTCCACACGCAGCACAAGAGAGCGACCGTCGGCAGCGATGAAGTCCAGGACCACGCGGCCGGGGACGATCGAGTCACCCACCGCGACGCGCGTGTTTGCGATGAATGGGCGGGAGCCGCGGGCGTTCCAGCGGGGCCATTCGATGGGCGGGAGTTGGACCTGTTCGACGACGGGTTGTTCGGCATTGGGCACCCCTTTCCCGAGCGAGCCGATGAAGTAGGAGATGCCGCACGCGCCAACGAGCACGGCGGCGGTACGAAGGAAGCGACGGAGGACGCGCACGGTTGGCTCCTTGTCTTTGGGTTCGATCTGGCGGGCGACGGCGCCGCGTTCGGTGAGGCCGGAGGCGATGCGGAACTGCCGCATCTCGCGAGCGAGCTGCCGCTTGCTGCCGATGTGCGTGTGCGACGAGTACAGACGGAAGAACACGCCGTTGTACGGCAGCCACGGCAGGATGGTGAACTTCTCGGTTGGCTTGGCGTTGTCGCTGCCGGGGCGGGATTGCATGGCGTCCAGTTGGTCGGGGGTCGCGCGTTCGTACCCCATCGCACGCAGGCCGATGTGCTTGCAGCGGATGCCCCAAGCCAGCCGGTCTTCCCCGCGGTTCCAGACCCGCCATTCGTAGTGGCGGTGGCGTCGCCACTCGATCGCGATGTTGGCCGGGTCCTGGGTGATGATCCAGAGCCAATGGACGTGGTGGCGGCACATGGTGACGTAGGCCAGGAGGTCGGCCCGGTTGGGGTCGTTGGCCTGCTTCATCATCGGGTGCCAGTGCTGGGCCTCGTCGATGCAGATGATGGCGCCGGGCGGGATCCAGTTGGCGTCCGGGCCGTCGGTGATGTGGTCGCCGTGGAGCTTGACGAACCACGCAGTGAGCTGGCGGGGGAAGAACTTGTGCTGCGGCAGGAGCTTCGCCGGGGAGTCGCCGCAAGCCTCAGACAGTTCGGCGAGCTGGTCGGGGTCGAGGTTCGCCGGGGTCTTCTTCGAAAGCTGCTCACGGAACGTCGCCCATGTGTGCTGGCGTTTGAGGAAGGCGCGCCAGTGGCTCTCGTCGAGACGACGGAAGAGATTGGCGAGTTCCTCGCCCCCGCGGTTGCGGAGGTACGCCTTGACCAGAGGCCACTTCATCGGAAGGTTCGTGTAGAGCGGCCGTCGGTGCTGCTCGACGGACTGGAGCGCACGACGCACGCAGAAGAACGACTTCCCGGAACCCATGATCCCGTGGATGATCTCCACGCCGTAATCGAGCGACTCGACGCCCATCAGCCGCCGATCGTCGGGACGAAGGCCAAGACCCAGCGGATGAGACGGACGCTCGCGATCAGGGCGTAGCAGTTGACGTAGATGGCCATCACGCCCCAGAACGGGATGATCCAGGTGACATCGGCGACGATCGAGGCAAGGGCAGCAACGTCGATCGTGTCGGTGAAGTAGTTCACGATGCCGTCGGGCAGCAGTTGGACGACGGCGTCGAGGATCTGGCGTGGGAGGTTGATGAAGGCGTCGACAACGCCCTGGGCGACACCGACGATCCAGTGCCAGATCTGATAGAGGATGTAGCTCATCCGTACCTCCGGAACTCTTCCCAGAGCAGCAGGAGGCACTGCAGGGCGACCAAGATGTAGATGGTGGCGTGGACGAGCGGGCGGATCGGGACGAAGGGCGACCAGTCGACATCGAACTCGAGCGTGGGCGGCAGGATGCCGCCGAACGCGGGCACCGAGAGCGAGAAGGACCACTGGGGGACCGCTCCGGAATCACTGTACTGGTCGATGCCAGGAAGTGCGAACCCGCGGTTGGACATCTCGGCGCCGAGGTTCTCGTGCAAGGACTGGGGCAGATCGCCGGGGTCGTATGCGCGCAGGTCGTCGGGCTCGCTGTCGGGATCGGGCTCCAGAGCGTCCTTGATGACGAGGAGGTAGTCGGCGATGGTCCAGAGGGCGTCATCGACGCGGTTGCGCATGGAGTCGTCGTCGCTGATCATGCGGCGGACAAAGTGCTCGAACTGGCCCTCCTGGCCTGTGTCGGTGCCGCCGACGAATCGCTCGATCGCGCCGAGGATGCGGCGTTGGTCCTCCCACTGGCCGTACTGGATGTCCTGGTCGGCGTCGGCGTACGCGATGATGTTGTCGAGGCGGGTGGTGATGGCCAAACAGCACGCGTCGTCGGTGGGCGGAGGCGGAGGGGGCGGTGGACCGCCAGGAGGCGGCGGAGGGGGAGGGGGCGGCGG
>DIYM01000155.1 GCA_002429045.1 Phycisphaerales bacterium UBA6054 | reverse complement strand
GGTCGGCGAGTGGCTCGCCACATTCGCGCCGGAACCCAAGCAGCAACCAGATCGCTGAGGGGTCACGCCCCGGGGACCTCGGGCCTAGTCAGGCCTTGACGATCCGGGCCCGCACCCCGCCCGGCACCTTGCTCATGGCGTTGCGTGTGTCGACCACCAGCCCCGCGTGGCGCCCGATCGCCTGCCAGTCCGTCACGTCGTGGTCGGTGACGATCAGCACGCAGTCGGCGTTGGTCAGCGTGGGCTCGTCCAGCGGGACCGAATCCATCGAGAAGCTGTAGTTACGCATCTCGGGGAAGGTGGGGACCAGCGGGTCGTGGTAGCTCACGTTCGCGCCTCGCTCGGCGAGCAGTTCGATGATCTCGGCCGCCGGAGTCTCCCGGGTGTCGTCCACGTTGGGCTTGTAGGCGAGCCCGACGACGATGATGTTGGAGCCCTTGACTGACTTCGTGTCGTCGTTCAGCGCCTCGGCGGTCTTCTCGACGACCCACTCGGGCATCCCGCGGTTGATCTCGCCCGCCAGTTCGATGAACCGGGTGACGCGCCCGTGCTCGCGGGCCTTCCAGGTGAGATAAAAGGGATCGATGGGGATGCAGTGCCCGCCCAGGCCCGGGCCCGGGTAGAACGGCATGAACCCGAACGGCTTGGTCGATGCCGCCTTGATGACCTCCCACACATCGATGCCCATCGCGTCGAACACGACCTTGAGCTCGTTCACCATCGCGATGTTGATCGCGCGGAACACGTTCTCGAGGATCTTCGCCGCCTCGGCGACGTCCGCGGAGGACACCGGGACGACCTCGGTCACCCCGTGCCTGTACACATCGCACGCCAGCTCGGTTGAGAGCTCATCGACGCCCCCGACGAGCTTGGGGATGGTCGTGGTGGTGTGGCTCTTGCGTCCGGGGTCTTCACGCTCGGGCGAGAACGCGACGAACACGTCCTTGCCCACCTCGAACGTGCCGCGTCCGGATTTCTCGGCCGCTTCGAGCATCGCGGGGATGAAATCGCCACGCGTGGTGCCGGGGTACGTCGTGGACTCGAGCACGACGAGTTGCCCCGCGCGGAGCCGGTTCCCGATCGCCTCGGCGGTCTTGATCACGTATGTCAGGTCCGGCTCGAGATGCGGGCCCACGGGCGTCGGCACGCAGACGAGGATGATGTCCGGCTCGTTCAGACGCGCAAAGTCCACCGTCGCCTCGAACTTGTCGGACTCGGACAGCCTGGTTGTCATGCCGGCGCCGAGATGCTTGAGGTAGTTCTCGCCGCGTTCGAGGAACTCGATCTTCTTCTGATCGACGTCGAACCCGAGCACGCGCATCCCTCCGACGTGCAGCGCGTCGGCAAGGGGCAGCCCGACATAGCCGAGCCCGACGATACCGACGAGCGCGGTCTTGGAAGCGATCTTGTCCTTGAGTTCGCCGGCGTGGTTCGTCATGGTTTGTGTCATCGGTGCCTGCTGTGTTGGCGGTGCGTGCAGAAACGGTCCACGGGCCCCGGGTCGCCGGGAGTCCCCCCACTATCTCGGCGTTCGGGCGCCGAAAATGAAGCCCCGCACCGCATCGAGCAGTTCGGGCGATGCCTGGGCGCTGATGGTGTCCGCCCGGCGGAGGTCAGTCAACCGATCCAGGGCCTCGGGCAGTTCGGTTTCGTCCATCGCGACCTCGATCCTGCCCATCGCCTTGAACCGCTCGGCGGTCGCGACCTGGTGATCGTTGCGGGTCTCTTTGAGCCGACCGAGCCGGGGCATGACCAGGATCGGGACCCCCAGTTCGAGCGCTGTTAGGATCGAACCCATGCCGGCGTGGGCCACCACCGCGTCCGCCTCGGCCATCCTCGAGCGGAACTCGCCGGGCCCGATCTTGCCCGCGTGCTCGATGTGCCGGGGGACGTACTCCGCGTCGCCGATCTGCGCGAACACGTCTGATCGCCCGTTCGCCCCCGCCCATCCGTCGACGCCCCGCACCAGGCGGTCGAAGGGCATCTGGTGTCCGACGGTCAAGAAGATCACAGCACCGCCCCTTCGTAATCAGGCCCGGAGTCCCCGGCGAGGTGCTCCCACTGCGTGAGGCACCGGTCCGCGTGACGCATGATCTTCTGCCCCGACATCGACAGCCGCTCCACGTTGGCGATCGAATCGATCCACATCGCCCGCGCACCGAGCAGCTTGCCGAGCCGGATCGCGAAGAAGCCCGGCGCCGCGCCGGTCGAGACCACCGCGTCCGGGCGCTCTCGGAGAAGAATCCAGGCGATCTGGAGCAGCATCCGCACGAGCCTGAGCTTGTTCCAGCGGGTCGCGTCGACCACGAGCCTGAACCCCGCGTCTCCGACCTGTGCGCGGTAGCTCGGCTCGACGGTCACGTAGATCACCTCGGCGCCCTCGAACGCCGGCGCGATCCGCCTGAGCTGCACCCAGTGCCCCCCGCCGCTCGCGACCGCAAGGATCTTGGGACGACGCCGGCTCACGATGCGCCCCCCCGCGGCATGCCCGGCGCGACCCGCGCCGCCCGGCGCAACCGGGCGTCCTCGTCGTACTCATTGAGCGTCCTCGCCTTGCCGCGCAGGAGGGTCCTCCATTCGTATCGGCGGAGATGCTTGAGATATGCCGGATCGTCCATGCGCTGCACCCCGGTGAGCATCGCTCTGAAGTAGCCGTACGTCATCGCAAGGGCCCCGAGCACGTACGGCTTGTCCCGCATGCGGTAGACCGCCGTCGCCAGCAGGTACCAGGGCGACGACCCGATCCGCCACTTGCCCTGCCCCCCGCGGGTCCGCCCGTGCAGCACGCCCTTGTGGCTCGATCCCATCTGGCGCAGATGCACGACCCTGAGCTCGTCATCGACCATCGAGCGTGCGATCCAGCCCTTCATGCGGCAGACATGACCGTCGATCCCGTCCCAGCCGACCATCCTCACGAAACCGCCGATATCCTCGAAGCAGGCACGCCGGTAGAACTTGGTCGGGCCGGCCGCGTGGTCGTCTCCCCGACGCTCGTGGTGCAGTCTGCCCTGTCCGTCTCGCAGGTACATCTTCCCTGACACCGCGCCGAGGCAGGGCTCGCGGTCCATCTCTTCCATCAGACGCTCGAAGTACCGCCCGGGCAACTCGAGATCCGCGTCCATCTTGCACACGAACTCGTACGCGCTCGGATCGACCGACTCGTAACCCGCGTAGAACGCCTCGATCACGCCGGGCCCGACTCTGCGCTCGCCCCGGTCTTCGCGCCGGACCACCTTGATGAAATCGAACCGCCGTTCATACTCGGCCAAGATGCCCGGCGTGCTGTCGGACGAGCCATCGTCGACGATGACCCAGGTCGTCGGTCGTACCGATTGCGCGGCGAGCGACTCGATCGCGCTGGCGATGAACTCACCCTCGTCGCGGCACGGCGTGACCACCAGGTAACGGCGCTCGCCCGTCATGCCGGCCTCCCGGCATCCACGCCGTGAGAACGCATCGCCTCGACGATCCGCGCTGCGTTGATCATCAGATCGAACTCCTCCTCAATCCGCGCCCGGGCCGCCCGGCCCAGCGCGTCGACCCGGTCCCGGTCCTGCGCCAACGCCCCGATCGAGGCGACCAGCGCTTCACGATCGCCCGGGGGGATCATCACGCCCGTCTCGCCGTCGCGCACCAGCTCCCGGATCGTCTCCAGATCGCCCGAGATGACGCACCGCCCCCGGGCCATCGCTTCCATCAGGACCACCGGGATGCCGTCCCGGTCGCCAGAGCTCGCGACGCGGCAGGGCAGCGCGAACACGTCGGCCTCGCCCATCAACTCCATCACCCGATCGTTGTCGGTGTCACCCAGGAGTTCGACCTCGGCGAGCGCCGGGAGCCCATCAACCATGCCGCGGAGCTCGTCCATCAACTCGCCCCCGCCCGCGATCCGGACGCGGACCCGGACGCCCGCGCGTGCGAGGTCGCCCGCCGCCGCGATGAGGACGTCGAAGCCCTTCTTCTCGACGAGCCGCCCGACCCCGAGCACCTCGAGCCGATCACCTCTCGGCGCCGGCACGACGTCGTACTTCCGGGTATCCACGCCGCAGCGGACAACCGGGAAGTCGGCATCGGGCCGATCGGCGATCGACCGGTAGAACGACCGGTGCCACTCCGAGATGCAGTTGGCCCAAGACGCCCGGGCGAGCTTCTCGCCCAGCAGCGTGCGGTTGGGGAAGAGATCGTTGGCATGGCCCGTGAAACTGAACGTGACACCGAGCTGGCGTGCCGCGTACATCCCGACCGTGGTCGGCACGTGGGCCATGTGGCAGTGGACATGGGCGATGCCCCGGTCCCGGACGAGCCGGGCCAGCGCGATGCCGGCCGCCGCCTGCCAGAGCACCTTGAGCCGGCGAGACATCGAGACCTCCCCCGAGAACAGGGCGTCGAGCTTCGCACGCGACCAGTTCGGGATCGTCCGCAACGGGCGGGTGACCAACTCGGCCAAGAAGCCCCGGACCACCGCGCCGGGCCCGCCTTCGTACGCGCTGACGGTCCGCTCGGCCATCTCCGAGACCGGGCCGCCGTGATCGAGACCACGCTCGGGCGCGTGCACCGATGCCGTCTCCACCGGCACACCGAGTTCGCGCAACGCAAGGATCTCGCGATACACGAACGTCTCCGAACGCTTCGGGAGCGTGCCCGACATGTACAGCACGGCGGGGCGTTCAGGCATCGGCCCGCTCCTCACTCCCGGGGGAACCCTGACCCTTGTACTCGATGAGCGTCGCGGTCTGACCGAGCAACCGGCGGCGCCAATACAGCAGCACACCCGACGCCTGCGCAGGCTTGACGAGCATCGTGAACACCCCGACCAGAGCCGCGTCGCGCGCGGCCCGCCCGCGGGCGAGTTGCCCGCTCCTGATCCGCCAGGCCTGCCAACCGAACAGCAGCACCGCGGCGCCGATCGAGAGCCCGTACGTCCACCATGCCAGCAGCACCCCCAGCACCGGAACGCACAGCCCCCAGAGCAACGCCGATCGTGTCCCCCGGACGCCGTGCCGATCGGGCCCCTTGCCGTGCAACGCCGCGCCCTCGGCGTACGCGTGCCCGGCCCGCTTGGCCCGCTTCCAGAACTGCGAGAACCGGAACATCGCCGCGTCGTGCAGCGTCATCTCCGCGTCGATCCGATGCACGCTCCAGCCGGCACGCCGAAGCCGCTGGCACAGTTCGGGCTCTTCTCCCGCGATCAGCGACGCCCTGTACCCCCCGACCTCGCGGAACGCCGAGAGCCTGAACAGCGCGTCTCCACCGCACGCCCTGGCCTCGCCGACGGGGGTGTCCCACTCCAGATCGGTGAGGCGGTTGTAGATCGAATCTTCGGGCGACCGCTCCCGCCGACGCCCGCACACCACCGCGCAGGTGTCGTGCTCGTTCAGGAACCGCTCTGCCTGCTCGAACCAGCCCCCGGCGAACGAACAGTCGCCGTCGACAACCTGCACGAACTCCACGTCGGGCCACCGCTCGGTCAGGCGATCGATCCCCGCGTTGCGGGCTCGCGCCGCGGTGAACGGCACCGACGTGTCCAAGTCCACGACCTCCACGCCCACGGAACGCGCAAACTCGCAAGAACCGTCCGTCGATCCGGAATCTACGTACGCGACACGACCGGTCGCGTCCAGAGCAGAACGCAGGCACCGCTTGAGACGCTCGCCCTCGTTGCGCCCGATCGCGACCACGCCAACGTTCGGCATCGCATCAATCATGCGCCACCTCCCGGGCGCCCGCGCCGCTCGATCCGGGGGACCACTCCGGGCTCCGCCCCGGCGCCAGCACGGCGTCGCGGAACGTCGCGCAGTCCAGGGCCAGGCCGAGCATGCCCCCGAGGCGCTCGATGTCCGGATCGAGCCGGTCCCGCACCCATCGCAGCCGCTCGGGCGAAAGCTCGGGGCGTTCGCTCATCCGCCACCGCGACTTGATCCGTTCTCGCAACCGCTCGGGCAACAGCGTCCGGCGCAGCGTGCGGACAACCCCGATGTCCAGGATCGCGTCGCGGACGGGAGACCTGCGCATCCGCCGCGATGAGACGTTGCTCGGGGCGGTGCCCTCGACCCATCTTCCAGAATCGATCCCGATGAAGCGGCACACCCGCCCGAACTCCTCCTGCGGCGACGCGGTCATCCGCTCGAAGAACACAGGCAGAACCCGCCCGGGCCCGAACCGGTCCATCCACGGGCCCAACTGCATCGCGTACCGGGAGTAGTCCATCAGGCGGGCGTACCTCTCGATCGCTTCATCGATCGGCTCGGAAATCCTCCCCTCTGACCACTCGTGAATGTACTGCGAGACCGCGCGCGCGACCGGATCACGCATCACATAGATCAGCTTCGCATCGGGGAGATGCTCGGCGAAGCGCGCGACCGTGCGCGGATGCTCGGGCAGTTTGGTGTAGTGCGTGCTCGACTCCCCGCGCACCGACCCTGCCGGCGCATCGGCAAATAACGATGCGTACCAACCGATCCCCCTCTTCCAGTTCGCGTCGTCGCTGAAGAAGTTCGGCTCTTTGGGGGTCGACATGAACACCCCGGGCTGACGCGTCAGCTGGTCGTGCAGGGTCGTCGTCGCGCACTTCATCGCGCCGATGATCACGAAGTCGGGGAGCTTATCCACGCGGCACCCCCGTCCAAACGGGCCCAGACCAGATGTCTCTCCACTCGCAGGCGACCGCCCGCGACCTCCGGCGCGCCGCCGCGAGCAGCCACCCGATTGTCCACAGCAGATTCGCAAGCAACCAACCGGACCGGCCGTACCAGACGCGGAAGTAGTGCGAGCGGGCCGCGTAGAAGTAGCCCGGGCGACGCTTGCGCTCGCGGGTGGACTTCTTCACGTCCGACGTGCCGCCGCGCAGGTGGACCACCCGCGCCCCGGGCTCGTGGGCGACGCGGAAGCCCGCGGCCTTGGCACGCCGGCAGAAGTCCATGTCCTCGAAATACATGAAGTACCGCTCGTCGAGCAACCCGATCGATCGAGTGACATCATCGCGAATCGCCACGCACGCGAAACTGGTCCAGTCGAGGTCGTCGCACGCCCGATGGACCTCGCGCGCGACCACGTGACCGACCAGGCGTCTGCCCAGCCAGCCGAGGCGCCCGGCCGAGATCAGTTCGGTCAGCGGGGTGCGGAAGCGGAACGTCGAGATCTGGCGCTCGCCGTCGGGCCACTCGAGCCTGGGCCCGACCAGCCCGGCCCCATCGCCCGCCGCATCGATCAGCGAGCGCAACGCCCCGTCGCGAACGATCGTGTCGGAGTTGAGCAGCACACGGACCTCGGCGTCTGTCGCGCGGATGCCCACGTTGTTGCCCGCCGCGAACCCGCCGTTGACATCCGAACGGACCACGCGTGCCCAGGATCGCCAGCCGTTGGACCCGATCGCGGCGTCGATCACGTCCGCGGAATCGTCCGGCGAGCAGTTATCGACGACCACGACATCGTGGCGTTCCGGCACGGCCTGGCCCTGGAGCGACCGGAGGCAATCGATCACCAGAGCGGGCGTGCGATAGTTCAGCACGATCACCGCCGCCTCGTGGACCGGACTGCCGTTTCCCGGCCCGCTCATTTGAGATGGCTCCGATCGATTTCTTGCATCTCACGCTTCACCCGTGCCCACGACGCCGCGGACCGGAACCGCTTGGTGAACTGCGCCCGCAGGTACAGCCCGATCCCGTAGCGCCCGAGGTTCCAACGGACGTGCGCCGCCTTGTTCTGGATCCGCAACCAGTGCCGCTGCAGAACGCCGGGCACGACCGGCGCGTGCCCCGACCGTTCGTACCCGCGCCGCTCGATGAGCCCCCCGAGGCTGCCCTCGATCAGGCCGATCTCCCGTGGAGAGAGCCGCCCGGACCAGCGCTGCGCCGCCGAGGCGTCCGGCGGCGAATACGTTGTCCGCTCGTGGAACGAGAGCATCGATTCATCGTACGGCACACCGATAAACGCGCAGATCCTCCCCAACTCCTCGCCCGGGTCCGCCAGCAACCGCTCGAATCTCACCTCGACGAACCGCCCCTCCCCCACCGATTCGGCGACCCGATCCCAGTCTCGTTCGGCATCGCGCCACCTGCGGCACGCGTGGTAGACGTTGCCAGCCCACCCCATCTTGATCACCGAAGGAGCCACGTCACGCGGGTCGCGGACCAGGTGGATGAACCGCGCCTCCGGCCAGACGTGCAGCAGGCGGCCCAGATGCCGGTGCACCGTCGCGCCGACGATCGGCTTGCCCGCCCGCGCCCGGCGCTGCTCCAGAAACGAACGGACCAGCCCGGGGTAGTCCAGCGACGGATCGATCGCGTACCCGTTCGCCCTAAAAACCCGGTGGTTCTCGAGAAACTCGCTGTAGCTCCCGAGCGCCGGGAACTCCGCGCCGGGCCCGATCCGATCGACCGCGTACTCGAACTCGTTCTGCCACGCGATGCTCGGGTGATGATCGAGCATCAACCGGAGCATGGTCGTGCCCGATCGCTCGGCACCGACAAGAAAGAGCCCCGCCCGGCTGACGCTCTCGGCGTGCCGTTCTCGGGACACCTCCTCCTGGCTCGACGCTGGAACGCTCATTCGGTCCCGCCCCAGCCCGACGCGAGCCATCGCACGATCGCCGATTCCAACCGTTCGGCGGAGCGGTCCCAGTCGAACGCTTTCGCGATCTCGTAGCTCGCCTCACTCATCTCACGCCATGCGTGATCGTCGAGCCCGAGGATCTCCCCCATCGCTTCAGCCATCCCGTCGGCGTCGCCCACATCGACAAGGAAACCGTTGCGTCCGTGCTCGACGTAGTCTTCTGGACCGCCGCACCGCGTCGAGACCAGAGGGCAATGACCGGCCGCGGCTTCCAGACCGGGCATGCCGAACCCCTCGGACTCGGATGACGTCAGCCAGCAATCGCATGATCGGTAGAAGCCCGAGATCTCGTCCTGCGCCGGGCGGAGATGGAACTCGAAGTTGTTTGGCAGGTCCCAGTCGGTCGGGAGCGACTTCTGCCCGAAAGAGATGACCCGCAGATCCGGCGCCGATTGCTGCAACAAACGGATCGCACGCAACGCCACATCGCACCGCTTGACCGTCTCGACGCTCGCGAGGAACCCGACGGTGGGCACGCGCTGCTTGCCGCGAGGGCGCGAGTCGAACTGCTCCCACTTCACTCCGTTGGGGACGCGGACGATGTCCTCGTGCCCGTAGTCGCGCATGATTGTCTCGAGCCAGCCCGAGATGACCGCGCGCGGGCCCGGCAGGCGGTACGCCGCACGGACCTGGTCCTCGGGCCCGTTGAAGACCTCATGCCCGCGGACGAGGTGCAGCTTGAGCCCTTTCGACGCCGGCCAGCCCCAGACCTGGCTCCAGACTCGCCACCAACTCGCGATCGTCACGTCCGCGTCGGGGATCCGATCCAGGTCGAACGCACGCCCGGGCATCTGATTGGTCGGCACGGCGCTCTGCTGGAGGTGGTGGTCGAATCGCCCGGGCTTGAGTTGCTCGCGGACGCGTTTGGAGAACCTCCGGACCCTCCAGGCGGGGGGCCAGGGCGGCGTGGGCGGGAGATGGGAGATCACCACGCGGTGCCCGCGCCTGGCCATCGCTTCGGCGAGCAGCCGGTTCGATTTGACCCCCCCCGAGAGCGAGGGGCGGCCCTCGATCCAGTTGATCACCAACGCCCGCCGATCACCCATCCGCCGCCCCCAACCCGACGGCATCGTCGACCGGGGTTGCGGGACGCTCCGGGCACGCCGACCGCACACCGTCCTGATGAAACCCGAATCCCATACGCGATCGATCCCCTCGGATACCCTCTTCGATTCTTGACCCGATCGGGCGACCACACGCGGCTCGAAACCGCCCTGTATAGGGGGAATCACGCCCCAGGCAGCCCGGCATGGCTCACCGGACGATATCGGCAGGTCCGGAGCGGTTCATTGATTCGCCTGGATCCCGTTAGCGGGAATTCGCGCATAGCCTCGGGTCCGAAAACCCCCGTCGGTCCGGGGTATCACGGCTGTGACGGCTGGAGCGCCTGGGCTTGCGGGAGAAAGCGTCGGATCCGGGTTGCCCGGTCATGGGGCGTTTGGCACATCACACGGTGCCATCGACTGTGCGAGGAGAGACCACATGCATGCCACCGGCTCTGACTCTGACAACCTCCGGACCACTCCCAGCGGGCGTCTGCTCGGCGCGTTCGCCGCCTCGCTGCTGGCGTTGGCCGGTTCGGCCGCGCCGGCGTTGGCCGAGCCGGCCTCGTTGGACATGCCCAACGGCGCCACGCGCACACCGTTGAACAAGTCGGGCTGGTCGACGCTCACGCCCTCTCCCGACACCAGGTTCGTGTTCGTGTCCTCATCGGAGGGAAACGACCTGAACTCGGGGCGTTCCCCGGCCCATGCCGTGCGGAGCTTCGAGCGTGCGAAAGAGCTGATGCGGAACGACTCGGCAGACTGGATGCTGCTCCGCAAGGGCGACACCTGGAATGAGGCGATCGGCGTCTGGCGGATCTCGGGTCGGAGCACGGACGAACCGGTTGTCATCGCTTCGTATGGCGAGCACGGCTCGAGGCCGGTCATCATCTGCCGGAACGCCACGGGCATCGCGGCTCCCTACGGCGAAGACGTATCGAACGTCGCTATCGTGGGGCTCAAGTTCGTCGCCGACCGCGATCCCGGCAGTTCGCACCGGGGCATCCGCTGGCTGTCGGTCGGAGAGGGGCTTCTGGTTGAGGACTGCCACGTGGAGGGCTTCTTCAACAACATCTCGATCGAAGGGATCGGGGTCGGGTTCGAGAACGCCCGGATCCGACGGAACATCGTGATCGACGCGTGGTCCACCGACGGGCACGCCCAGGGCATCTTCGCGAACGACGTGACCAGCCTCCTGATCGAAGAGAACGTCATCGATCGCAACGGCTGGTCGGCCGACATCCCCGGCGCGGACGCCACCACGTTCAAGCAGAATGTGTACCTCCAGGTCGGCGTGACAGGCGTTGAGTTTCTCGGCAACATCACCTCGCGTTCGTCGGCGGCCGGTCTGCAGGCCCGCTCGGGCGGCATCATCGAGGACAACCTCGTCTACGCCAACTCCATGGGGATCCGCTTCGGGTACCGCACCCTCGACTGGCCTCAGGAGGGCGCCACCGGCGCGATCCGCCGCAACGCGGTCCTCGGCGGCCCGCTCGCCCGGGACACCAGCGAGATGTTCGGCATCTGGACCGAACGGTCCAGGAACCTGCAGGTGTACAACAACCTCATCGCGTTCGCGACGCCCGGCACCGTCTCGACGGGCATCTCGCTCGGCGGCGGCGCCGAGAACGTCTGGTTCCGGTACAACACGGTCTACGAGTGGTCGAACGACGGCGTGGGTCAGGCGCTCAAGTTCACGGTCGATACCGTCGGCCAGGAAGCGGGCACGGTGACCGTCGCGGACAACCGCTGGTACATGCCCGGATCGAACGTCGTGATGAACGTGCGCACGCTCGGCATGATCGCGTTCTGGAACAACGACTTCATCGGGCTGAACCCCGACGCCCAGGCTTTCAGGATGGACGGCGACGCGGGCAGGCTCAACGAGTGGATCGAGACCCCGAACGTCACGCGTGACGAGGCCGAGCCGGTCGAGATGGTCGAGGCTGGCCGGGACCTGGGCGACTATGCCAGGACCCTCGGCTTCACCGACGAGGCCGCCTTCCTGAGCGCCGCCAGGCAGATGAGCAAGGACAACTGGGACGACCGCCTGACCGGGGCCGCCGCATCAGAGTGGATCCGGGAGGGATACGAGGTGCGGCCTTAACCCGCCGATATCCCCGAGCCGATAGCGATAGCATGCGGGCGGTCCGTCGAAGGGCCGCCCGCTGTCTTGCGTCCGCCCGGAGCCCGGCATGTCGACCCCACAACCCGAGGCGGCTCAGCCCGGCGAGAACGCGGTCACCAAGAAGAAAGCCGCGCTGGGCGGGGTGTGGGTCGTCGCGGAGTTCGGCTCGAACCAGGGGCTGCGTCTGGCCCGGAGCGTCTTCCTGACGCACATGATCAGCCAGCAGATGTTCGGCGTGCTGGGCATGGCGGGCATCGTCATCGACTTCGTCAACAAGATGTCCGATGTGGGGATCAACCTCTCGATCATCCGGCAACGCCGCGAGAACGAGCAGCGCTTCCTCAACACCGCCTGGACCCTCTCGGTCGTCCGCGGCGTGCTGGTCTGGCTGGTCGCGTGCGCGATGGCGCTGCCCGCGGCCTGGTTCTACGGGGAACCCGCCCTGGGCCTGGCGGTCCCGCTGCTGGGGCTCAGCGCCATCATGCTCGGGGCCTCGTCGACGAAGATCTCGACGTACAACCGGGACCTCCTCTTCGCGCGGGTCACGATCATGAAGATCGGCGCCAGGGTGATCGGGTTCGGCGCGACGATCGCCTGGGCTCTGATCGCGCCGGACAACCTCGGCGTGATCCTGGTCGGGCCGTTGCTCACCGGGCTGCTGATCATGCTCGCGTCGCATCTCATGCTCTCCGGCCCGAACAACGGGTTCGCGTGGGATCGAGACGCGGTGGGCGAGCTGTTCTCGTTCGGGAAGTGGGTGTTCCTGGCGACCCTGCTCACCTTCCTGATCCGGAAGGGGGACCTCCTGATCATCGGCAAGCTCGAGGGCACGGAGGGCTTCGCGGTGTACGTTGTCGCGTACGGTGTCGCGAACATGCTGCCGCGGATGTGCCAGGCGATCTGCTCGAAGGTCCTCTTCCCGATCTACTCGAACATCCAGCACGACAGGCCCCGCGCGGTACGCCGCAGGATCCACAAGTCCCGGTTCTGGATCCTGCGGATGTTCCTCCCGGCGTTGTGGCTCGTCATCGGCTTCGGCTCGCACATCGTGGACCTGCTCTACCCGGACGCGTACAGCAACGCGGGGTGGATGCTCGAACTGCTCGCCTGCGGCGCGTGCGGTCAGATCGTCTCCATGACGATCGGCGGCATCGTGCTCGCCAAGGGCGACGGTTTCCGCTACATGATGCTCCGCATGGGCACCGGGGTTACCGTTCTGTCTGGTATGGTCCTCGGGATGCTGTACATCCCGGATCTCTGGCCGGCCGGCGGGAAGGTCGGCGGGCTGATCGTCGGCATGGGTGTCGGATACTGGCTGAACTATCCTGTCATGCTCTGGGCGATCCGGGGTTACGGCGTGTGGCTGCCAAGGCTCGACCTCGCGTGCTTCGCGGCGTCGGGCGTCGTGATCGCCATCCGGTACGGGGTGTTCTAAACCATGCTCTGGGTCACGGTCCTCTCGTCGCTGCTCGCCCTGATCGGATTCGGTGCTGCGGTCTGCTACGGCGTGCCCCTGGCGATCCGGGCCGCGCAGGTGAAACGGTGGAACGCACGGGGCGCCGGCGTGCTCGCGCTCACCTACGACGACGGCCCGGACCCGACCACGACGCGTGCGGTGCTCGATCTGCTCGACCGGGAGCAGGCACCCGCGACGTTCTATCTGGTCGGTTTCCGCGCCGATCAGGACCCCGAGGTGTGCGACGAGATCGTCTCTCGCGGGCATGAGCTGGGCACCCACACACACCGGCACAAGAACGCCTGGCGGATCGGGCCGCTGGCCGAGTACAAGGACGCGCACCGCGCGTACGACTCGCTGTCCCGCTGGGTCGACGCGGACGCCCCCTACCGCCCGCCGTTCGGCAAGGCGAGCCTCCCCACGTGGCTCTCGATGAGGCTTCGCGGTCGCCCGGTCGACTGGTGGACGATCCCGGCCGAGGACACCAAGGACCGGTTTCCGGACCCCGCGGAGTTCGCCCAGCGCGTCGTGGATTCCGGGGGCCCCGTGGTCCTGATGCACTGCCACCATCAGGAGCCGCACCGCCGGGCGTTCGTCCTCTCCCTGACCTCGGCGTTGATCGAAGCCGCCAGATCGCGCGGAATCCGACTGGTGACGATGTCGGACCTGCGGGCGTCGTGCCGATGACTGTCGCGATGGGAGCAGCGGCGTCCGGCAGACTGGAGACACGTGAGCTGACCGGTTCCGATTGGGACGCGGCGGTCGATCGCGCACCGCTGGCGACGGTCTATCACCGCGACGCCTGGCTCGGCGCGTTGGAAGCCGCGACGGGGGCATCCATCCGGCGCCTGGCGTGCGAAGTCGACGGCGAGCTGGCCTGCGTGTGGCCGATCGGGCTGCTGCGCAAGGGCCCGCTCCGCGTCGCGGGCTCCCCGCTGCCGGGGTGGAACACGGCGTACCTCGGCCCGGCTTTCACCAGCACACCGTGTGACCCCGAGGCCCTGATCGGGCACCTGATCAAGGCGCCTCCCGTCCGCAATCCATCTTTCCTCGCGCTGCGGATGATGGACGCCGGCATCGATCTCTCGCCGCTCGGTTTCCGTGAGACCCGCTCCTTCGAGACGTACGAGATGGATCTGACCAGAGGAGAAGAGACGCTGTGGTCGGGACTGAAGAGCACCTGCCGGACACGGGTCCGCAAGGGGGAGAAGAACGGGCTCGAGATCCGGGAGGAGACCGACGGGTCGTACCTCGATCCGTTCTGGCGGATGGCATGCGATGTCTTCTCCAAGTCGAACCAGCGTCCGCCGTACTCGCGCCGCCTGCTGGAGGAGATCGAACGGAGACTCCGTCCGGCCGGGGAGTTGCTCGTGACATCCGCGTTCAAGGAGAACGAACGCGTCGCGACCCTGATCATCCCGCACGATCGGAAGACGGCGATGTACTTCGCGGGCGGCACGCGCGCCGATGCGCTCGCGCTCGCCCCGAACAATCTGCTCCACTGGAAGACCATGCTGTTCTGCATGCAGCGCGGGATCGGAACGTACGACTTCATCTCCAACCGCGGTTCGCCGGGGAAGTTCAAGAAGACGTTCGGGCCGATCGAACGCGTCAGCTGCCGGCACTGGGAGCGGGCCGGGAACCCGTTGGTGGGCAAGCTGCGTGACGTGTACGAGCGCCGCGCCCGCAGCAAACGGCGCCTGACGACCGAAACGGAGCCGGAAGACTCGACGACGACACCGGGGGGCCCGGCGTGACCGCGATCCCCGACGGCTTCACGATCCGCCCGGGCGACGCCTCGGGCGACGATGCGGACCGGATCGCGGCGATGTGCAGGGCCGCGTTCCCCGGCGCGCCCGAATGGCAGGCGTCCCACTCGATCGCGCGATCGTGGTGGCGCGGCGTGCTGGCGGCCGGGCGGTGCCCCCTGCTCGTGGCCGAGGACACCGCTCGACGCTGCGCGGGATTCGCGGTCCACAACGCCGATCCCTCATGGTGGGCGGCGGCACAGCGACGAGGCCCGCACGCGAAGTGGATGAAGCTGCTCACCGCAGCCCGTCACCCGAGGCTGATCCGCGCCAGGCTGCGCAAGCTCAGGCGATCCCGTGCGATGGCCGCGCGAGACGCGTCGGGCTCGGCGGGACCAGCGACCGCAACTCCGCTGGTGGGCGTCCGTTTTCTCGGGCTGATCCTGGTCGCCGAGCACGCGCGGGGATCTGGGGTGTCTGACGCCTTGCTCGCTTGTGTCGAACGGTCGGCCGCGGGGATCGGCCAGTTGGATCTGCGCGTCCACGTCGACGCCCGGAACGAGACCGGGCGCCGGTTCTACGAGCGCAACGGTTATCATCTGGCCGGGTACCGGTCCGGGTCGGCCGTTCTGAACAAGTCCCTGGCGAGTCCCGCCCCGTGAATGCGCTCGGCGTGATCAACCTGTTCGTGTACATCGGGCTCGCACCGCTCGCGTTCGCGTTCCTGCGCAAGCCTCGCTACGTCATGCTGATCGTCGCGGGCGGGTGGCTCACGCTGTCTCCCCGGGCCGGCATGTCCATTTCCGGCTTGCCCGAACTCACCAAGGATTTCGCTGTCAGCTACGGGCTCACGCTCGGGCTGCTTCTGTTCCGCAGCGAACTCCTCCAACGGTATCGGTTCCACGCGCTGGACCTGTTCGCGATGCTCTGGCTCATCGCCCCGGCGATCAGTTCGTTGTCCAACGGCCTCGGCGCATGGGACGCGGCTTCCGAGTTCTACGGTCAGGTATTCCGCTGGGGCATGCCGTACTTCGTCGGGCGGGTCCTGATCGGATCGCTCGATGATGTTCGGGAGTGCGCGATCGGGATCCTGCTCGCCGGCCTGGTCGCGGCGCCGTTGTGCCTGATCGAGATCCGGCTGAGCCCGCAACTCCACCGATGGACCTACGGCGTCCACCAAGCGCCGTTCCACATGACCGCACGTCTCGGCGGCTACCGCCCGATGCTGATGTTCCGCCACGGGATCGAGGTCGGATCCTGGATGGCGTGCGCAACCGCGATCGCCGCATGGTTCGCGTTCACAGGGCCAACGCGCAGGCTGCTCAGCGTTCCCCAGATCGCCATCGCGGCGGGCATGTTCGTCGTTTCGCTGATGTGCCGATCACTCGGCGCGCTCGCCCTGCTGTTCGGGACCATGGCCGCCGCGACCGTTTTCCGAACCTCACGCATCAAGGTCGCCTTGGTCGCGCTGATCCTGCTGTCGCCCGTGTACATCGGGGCCCGTGTCACCGGGGCGTGGAGCCCCGAGGTCGTGGCCGACTTCGTCGAGAGCAACATCGACGCGAAACGGGCCCACTCGCTCCGCGGGCGGATCATCCAGGAGCAGGAACTCGGCGATCATGCCGGAGACAGGCCGTTCTTCGGCTGGGGAGGGCACAACCGCTTCCGCGTCTTCGACGACCAGGGCGAAGCGACCACCGCGGTCGATGCGCTGTGGCTGTTGGCGTACGGCAAGAACGGGATCACCGGGCTGATCGGGCTCTACGGGATGCTCTGCCTCCCCTCGCTGCTCATCGTCCTCAGGACGCCGCCCCGGCTGCTGGTGCACGCCAACATGGCGGGCGCCATGGGGATCGTGCTCGCGCTGACCATCTCCACGCTCGACTCGCTCCAGAACGCGTTCTTTTCCCCACTGCTCATGATCGGCGCCGGCGCACTCGGCACGACCGCGATCTCTCTCAAGCGCTGGCTCCCAACGCCGAACCGCCCACATACAGTCACGCGATCGAACAACGACCCGAGAGGACTCAACCGTGCAGATCCACAGCCCGAAACGGTATGAAGGCCCGATCGCCGACGCGTACGCGGAAGCGACCAGCCAGACCGCCCCCCTCTTCGTGCCGGCCGTGCACTTCACCGACGATCGTGGCTGGTCGCTGATGAACCAACTCCAGGGCGTGATGTCCGCGGAAGGCCAGCTCAACTTCTCGGTCCAGTACCCCGGCGTGATCAAAGCGTGGCACCGCCACCGCAAGCAGACCGACTTCTGGATGTGCCTCCTCGGGCACATCAAGGTCGGTGTCTTCGATCAGGACTCGGGCAACGCCTGGTCGCTCGTGATCGGCGAGAAACGCCCCGGCGTCGTGGTGATCCCGCCGCCTCTCTGGCACGGCGCGGCGACGGTCGGCGACACGCAGGCCGGGCTTCTGTACTACGTCACGCACGCGTACGACGCGGCCGAACCCGACGAAGAGCGCACCACACCGGATGCGTTCCCCGGCTTCCCCTGGCAGGTCGAGCACCGATGAGCAACCTGCTCCAGAGCGCTGGCGAACGCCGACAGGCGCCCCAGACCGTCTCCGTCATCGGGGCCTCGGGCATGGTGGGGCGATCGTGGATGGGGCTGCTGCGATCGCACGGCGTTCACGCGCGCGCCCTCACGCGTCCCGAGGTCGATCTCGATCGCCTCGAAACCCTGTCGCACGCCGTCCAGGACGGCGACGATCTGGTTGTCTGCGCCGCCGCGTGGACTGACGTCGACGGCGCGGAGGCGGACGAAGCCGGTGCGACCAGAGCGAACAGCGAGGGCGTCCGGGTGCTCGGAGAACGCTGCCGCGAGGTCGGCGCAACCCTGATTCACTACAGCACCGACTATGTTTTCAACGGACGCAGCGACAGGCCCTACCCGGTCGATGCGCCCATCGATCCGGTCAACGCCTACGGGCGATCCAAGGCGGCGGGCGAGCAGGCGCTGCGTGAGACGGGCTGCGAGCATCTCCTGATCCGCACGAGTTGGGTCTACGCCCCCTGGGGCAACAACTTCGTCCGCACGATTGCCGGGCTCGCCGCGGCGCGCCCCCGGCTCTCCGTCGTGGATGACCAATACGGCAGGCCCACATCCGCCGAGGAACTCGCGCGCACCTCGCTCGCGTTGTACCTCGCGGGCGCACGAGGGACATGGCACGCTTCAGACGCGGGCGAGTGCACGTGGCACGGGCTGGCCTGCGAGATCGCCTCCGCGCTCACGCTGCCCTGCGCGATCGAGCCCTGCGGTACGGACGCCTACCCGCGCCCCGCCACCCGCCCAGGCTACAGCGTGCTCGACATCTCGGAAACGGAATCGCTGATCGGGGCACGCACGGACTGGCGTATCGCGGTCCGACGGGTGCTCGAACGGCTGGACCGCTGAAGCCTCGGACCGGGCCCGGCCATGACGCCCTTCCATGTCGTTGCTGCATGAAAAAACCCACGAGACCGGGGTCTCGTGGGCCTTGTAGCAGGAACAGTCGGGCCTGAGCCGGCATCTGCGCCGGACCGGGCCCGGAGAGATCAGCGGCGACGCAGACGCATGCCGGCGAGACCGCCGAGCATGGCGAGACCGGCCAGAGCGGCGGGCGGCAGCGGCACGATGTACAGCTGGTCCTGGGCATCGGCGTTGACCATGGCGCGGAGCCCGGCGACACGCGCGGACGGGTCGTTCGCGGCTTCGGCTTCGATCGCGGCCATCGCGGTCGAGACCGAGGTCGTCGCACCCTCCACGGTCGAATCGTCGAAGAGCACCTTCCAGATCATGCCCTGGATCGCGGCGAGCTCCGAGCGGCCGCCGGCGGCCTGGGACAGATCGGCGTTGATGTACCCCAGGCGGATCGCGGCAGCGATGACCGCGTGGACTTCCTGGGCGTCGGAGTTGCCGTAGGGCACGCCGCCGTTGCTCGAAGCCGGGTTGGGAGCTTCGCCGATCTTCACGATGCTCCAGTCCTCGGGATCACGGCTGGTGTCCTGAAGCTCGATGCAGAAGGTGAAGAAGGTCTCGTTACGGAACTGGCCGCCGGCGTTGGTCGGGATCGGCCCGTCGTACGAGTGCTCCATGTGCCCGGCGTTGAAAAGCTCCCCGTCGATGCTGATCGCGAGGTTGCGGCCGAAGAGCCCATCGAACTCGGCGACGAAGTCACCGCCGGCCGAGGCGATGCCCGCGGAGCAGGCAACAGCGGCAGCCGCCATCTTTGAAACAAAGTTCATGACTGTCCTCTCTCAGAAAAAATAGTGCCCTGGAAAGTGATCCTGCTCGCGTGAACCCGAGAACGGGGGCTCCGCCCGGACGTTCCGGAGCGGCCACGCGCCCTCCACCTTCCCCATGGAGGGACACGAATATCAGATTGTTGCGAGCCCCCCACTCTGGAAAACCCACCTTGATTCCTGAAGAACAAGCGATGCCTGGTCTCAGAACTCACGCCAATACCGGAAAAGAGTTTCCGATGCTTGGCTGAATCAGAATACCCCCCAGATGAAGCGAAGTCGAGGGGGATTCCACCCCCCACCCCCAAAAACAGACAGTATTCACCGAATGCTTAAGATGAAACCAAGAACAGACTTGGCAGCCCCCGGCTTACTCGGACGTCAGCCCCGCCCGAGCCGCAAGCTGGACGATGAACCCTTCATCGAGCCCGAACTGGAGGGCACGCCCCCAGGCCTCTCTCGAGGCTTCTGTGGGCGATGCGTCCGGACCACGCTCGGACAGCGCGAGCCCGGCCCAGGATGCCGCATTGCCGGGATCGGACTGGACGCGAGCCCGGAAATCGCCCGCCGCTCCATCGAGATCCCCCGACAGATACCGGACCCACCCCCGGGTGCTGAGAAATGCCGGGGACGATCGGGTCTCGATGGCCGCCCCGATGAACCCCGCGGCATCGGCGAGGCGTCCCGGATCGCTCTCCAACTGACGGACGATCGCCATGGCGGCGTTGTTCCGGACACCAGCGGCGAAGTCACCCGTGCAGTTCGGGCGCTGCAGCATGGAGCGGTAGTGGCGCTCGGCATCGGGGTGACGCCCGTCGTCTTCGGCGGAACGGGCCGCCTGGAACAGGAAGTTGAGATTCTCCGGGGCGATGCGGTCGGCCTCGAGATACGCCTCTTCGGCACGCCTGTTCCAGCCGCCCTCGGAGCCGAGATCAACGATCCCCAACGCCCGGAGCACCCCGGCTCGGGTCATCACCGCTTCGAGGTCCGAGCGATCCCGCTCCTGCGCACGCTCGGCCATCCGCAACGCACGTGTCAGCATCTCCACCCGACGTGCCTCGAACCGGCGCGCTGCGTCCGCCCATCCTTGCGCGATCACGAGTTCGATGCCCTCGCTGCCCCACCCTTCGGCCGCATCCAGCCAATCGAACGCCATCTCCTCATCGATCGACCAGCGAGAGCCCAGGCGCACCCACACCGTCGCGCGGAAACCGGGGTCGATCGACGCGGGCGGAGCGAACAACGCGCGGACCTCGGAGCCCCGCCCGGCACGCATCATGGACGAACCGTGGAGCGTCAACGCGGCTTGGTTCAGCGGCTCCCGAGGGTTCTCGATCGCGTCGGCAACGTACGGCTCGGTCAGAGCGATCGCTCGATCATCCAGCCCCATCGACTGGAAGGCTTCGGCCGCGTAAAGATCGGGTTCACGACGCGAACCCTCGGCGAGCGCCCGCCACGCGAGCGCAAACTCGGCGCCGGATTCGTGCTCGCCCATCGCGATGCTTGCCTTCGTCGCGACGCGCAAGATCGAGGGCTGATCCGGGAATGACCTCGCGGCTGAAGTCGCGTCCGCGACCAGCGTCGACATGTCCTCTCCGAGCGCGTCCCGCTCGGTGAGCGTGTAGCTCACGGCCGCCCCCAGGCGAGAAAAACGATCCGTGAGCGACCGGAGTTCATCGAGCGCCTGGTCACGATCCAGCGATTCTCTGCGCAACTCGAAATCCCTGATGGCTTCCAGGGCGACCTGGCTATCACGCCTGCCACCGAACGCCTCCAGATCCGCGAGGGTGCGGCCGACCAAGACGTCGAGATCGCCCGAGAGCCGTGCTTCGTACAACTCGAGCGTCCGGTCGCCGGGGTTCGCCGCGAGCGCTTCGTCGATCCTGTCCTTCGCGATCTCGAGCCGCTGCGCTTCGATGAGGGTGCGGACCAAAACCCTCCACACCTCGGGGTTCCCGGGATCGGCTCGCGCGATCGTATCCAGCCCCGCCAGCGCTTCATCGATCGGTGCGAATCTTGCAAGCAGTTCCGCCCGTGCCGCGTTGATGATCCCGGCGTCCATCCCGCCGCGCCTGGCGTTCTCGAACAACGACTCGACTTGGTCGGTCATGCCGTTCTGCTGGAGCCTAATGGCCAGGTCGGAGAGCTGCGCGGCATCGAAGCCCGCGGAGACGGCGAGCTCTGAGAGCACGCGTTTCGCGTCATCGTCACGGCGCAGCACGGTGTAGGTCTCCGCGAGAACAAGCCCCGACAGAACGCGTTCCGGCCCCGCTGCCTCGATGAAGTAAGACTCGATCAGGCGGGCCGCGGTATCGCCCTCGCCCGCGTTGCGCATCGAGCCCGCGATCGCCCGCATCGTCTCGGCATCCGCTCGGACGGTCTCCAGAAGATCCCTGACCGCGCGCTGCGAACGGTCCGAATCGCCCGCCCGATCGGCCAGTTCCATGATCCGGATGTAGTACGGCGCCGCCCCGTTCCCGGGGATCGCTGCCGCGATGCTCTGGAACTGGTCGATCGCGCCGTCGATGTCGGCGTCGAAACGGTCCTCCGGTTCCGTGTGGATCGGCGCCGACTCCGCGGCGAGCAGGTTGCCCAGCATGTTGCGGGCCCGGGTGTTCTGGGGCTCGGCCGCGACGACCGAACGGATGATCCCGAGGGCCTGGTCACGCTGGGCGCGATTGGGACGGTCCCCGATGATCGCCTTGGCTCGCGCCAGCCGGAGGTACGCGGGGAGCGTCCTGCCCTGGCTCAGCGTGAGCTGGCGTATCTGCTCGATCGCCTGATCGACGAACGACAGATCGCTCCCGAGTTCCTGCGCCCATACGACCTCGCGCAGCAACTCGAGATTCTCCGGATCCGCCTCCATCGCTGCCCGCCACAGGGGCGAGGCGTCTTCGGGGCGGGTCGCTTCTATGAACCGTGCCCGGGCGAACAGCCAGGCGGCGCGGTCGTCTTCTGGAGCCGAGCCCGCCATCGCGCCGAGCCAGGCGGCGGATTCGTCGACGCGTGCCTCGAAGCCCGGCGCCCCGCTCCTCCCGACCGATTCGCAATAGGTCAGCGCGATCTGGAAGGCGGCGACCGGATCCTGGATGGACTCGGGCAACGCCGGCTGCCCGCCCGCCGCCGCAAGCCCGAGCCCGAAACGCTCATCGATCCGGCGGACATCCGCGAAGTACCGCGCGGCGTGTGGCGAAGCGATCACACGGGAGAGCACCCGTGTCGCCTCTTCGTTCTCACCGAGCCGCCCGTAGATACGGGCAAGAGACAGATCGATGTCCGCGAGGTCCACGCCCTCACCCATCACACGCGAGACCTCGACGTGGATCGCCTCTCCCCTCGCCGCGGCGTTGACCGCTTCCGGGACTGAGATGAGACCCTGCAAGAACATGGTCGAGTCGATCCGCAGGCTGAGCCGGCGGAGCGCGAACGATCCGGCGAACCGATCCTGCACGAAGAACTCGCGCAGCAGAGCGCGGGCCTCCTGGCGACGATCGTCCTGGAACAGAGCCAGCACGCGGTTCGCGACCGGCTCGTCCCAGGGGATCGAACCCGCCGCACGCGTGGCGGCATCCCACTGCGCCAACGCCTCGGACACAAAGCCCATCCGGCTGTGCGCGTTGGCGTACAACAGACGGAACGTGGGCTCGGTCTCGTAACGCTCGACAGCGCTCTTGGCCGCAGCCCGCGCCGCCGGAAGATCGCCTTCCATCAATGCCCGGTCGGCGGCCAAGGCGTCGAGCCACGACTTGGCTTTGTAGCTGAAGCTGACGCTCTCCAGCTCCCTCTGCAACGCGTTGGTACGCTCCTCGTCCTGCTCGCGGTTCGCCGCGAGCGCCTGGTACCCCAGCGTGTCGATCGAGCGGGCCTCGTCCCCGTCGGGCACATCGATCGCCGCCAAGGGCTCGTACGCGCCCAGCCAGTACAAGCGGCGCGCCAACTGGTCCCGATTCTCGCTCGCCTGCTCCCCGGACAGTGACTGGCTGAGGACCTCCGCCGCGAACGCGGGGAGGGCGACGCTGTCGAGGATGCCCGCGACGGCCTGGGCGAGCCCCTCCTCGTCGAGCGCGACCAGGCCCGGGGTGCCCGCATCGCCGTCCAGACCCAGGAACGCCTTGATGTCCTCGACCGACCGCCCGAACAGTTCACGCTGCTCGGCGTCGCCGAGCTCGGAGTCCGGCGCGGGCGGCTCGATGATCTCCACGATCCGGGCCCCGGGGCTGCCCGGGCTGGCCTCGGCGTACCGTCGCATCGAGCCGAACGGCTGGTACACGTCGCCCGACAGACGCGCCCTGAAGTTGTAGATCGCCCACGCGTCCTTGAACGATGGTGCGCCCGCGGTCAGCAGCATCTCTTCGAGGGCGAGAAGCCGCTCGTCTTCCGGATCGAGCCGCCGCCTCGCGTTCCACTCGTCCCGTGCTGCCTGGAACTCGGTCGCGTCCGAGGGCGCCGCGAACGCGTTGATCCGCTCGGCCAGATCGACCGCTTCGCCCCAACGCTGCGCTTTGACGTACGTGCTCAGCAGCTCGCGGCGGGCGGCGAGGTCGTCGGGCTCGAGGCGCAGGTACGCGAGATACCGGGTGATCGCGACGTTGAAGTGGTTGTCACGCCGGGCTTCCGACTCGGCCTGCGATCGCGCCAGGCTCAGCAGCACCACGGGCTCGACATTCTCCTCCCCGACCGCCGACGTGTGGCGGTTGAGCATCCGGACGGCCTCTTGGTGATTGCCATCGCGGTGCGCCTCGAGCCCGTTGCGCTTGAACGACTCGATCTGGCGTGCGCGCTGCCATCCCGGCACGGTGAGCACAGCGCCCCCACCCACGACAACGATGCCCGCGAGAGCGCCGATCAACGCCAGGCGGCGCGCGGTCTTCGGTCTGATGCCCATGGATCCTCCCTCGGCTCAGCACGGATGGGCGAGCCCGGTCAGCGTCGTGTCAACGCGTTGATCACCAACGCGATCGTCTTCCAGATAATGTATACATCGAATCGGAAACTCGCGTTCTCCACGTACTCGATGTCGTAGCGGATCCACTCCTGGAAGTCCGCCCCGTCGGCGCGGGTGCGGCGGATCTGCCACAGGCCCGTCACGCCCGGGCGGACGCTCAGGCGGGCCTCACGCCAGCCCGGGCAATACTGGTTCTCAGACTTCGGGCTCGGGCGCGGCCCGACCACGGACATGTTCCCGGAAAGAACGTTCCAGAACTGCGGGATCTCGTCCAACTGGAGCTTGCGGAGAACCTTGCCGACCTTGGTGATCCTCGGATCGTCCTCCATGAAGAACTGCGGGCCGTCCGCCTCGTTCTCGGCCTGGAGCTTCGCCTTCATCTCCTCCGCGTTCCGGTACATCGTGCGGAACTTGAGACACCCGAACTCACGCCCGTTGATCGATTCCCGGGTGTGGGCGAAGAAGAACGGAGAGCGGTCTTCGATGAAGATCGCCAGCATGATGACCGGGTACAACGGCACCGTTGCCAGCAACGCCGCCGACGAGAACAGGATATCGAACCCGCGCTTCAGCAAGCTGCTGGTGTATGGCGCCGCCTCATCGATGCGCCGTTCCGATGCGTCACCGGACTTGGCCTCGATATCGCCCCACGACAACGCCTCCGGCTCCGGGCGGCTGTCCGGATCGTCCCACATCACCGCGGGACCCACCGCCGCGGACCCGGAGGGCAGCGAACGCCCGGCCCCGATCCAGACCGGCCCGGTGATCCGCCCCTCATCGCCCGTGTCCGTGTCGGCGAGCGACCACGCGTCACGACCCACCCGGTCGATCCGTGTGATCGTCGCGTCGGGACGCGACCATGTCTCCGCCAGGTCGCGGGCGAACCGGGCGTTGTCCCGCTCGACACGCCCGGAATAGATCTGCCCGTTCTCGCGCACGGACGCCCTCAGGTCCGACGGCACGAGCGCGCGGATCGCACGCCACGGGTTGGTCTCGTCCATCAGCGTGGACCAGTCACGCGCGATCTCCGGGTCCGTCGTGAACGCCACCCGCCCGAGACGGTCCGAACGCCCGGAGTAGTCCCGGCGGAACCGCAGGAACCGCCCGTCAGGCCGCGCTTCGACGATCTCCCGGTAGTCGTTCAGCGACCGGTCGGCGATGCGCACCACGAGCAGATCGGGCTTGAGCCAGCAGAGCAGGTCCAGCGAGCGTCGCAGCGGCATGATCACGTACTGCTCGGGCTCGGTCAGCAGGTACAACTCGGCCTGGTTGCGGACCTCGGCGTGTGCCCCCGCGGCGACGACCTGGACACCACGGGAAGCCCAGAACCGCCCGTGCAACTGCGTCGGGGTCAAGCCCCACAACGTCGGGACGCTGTGCTGCGGATTCACGGTGATCATGACGCGTCACGCTCGATCGCGCTGCCATCGCCACCGTCCTGTTCGTCTCTGGCGTGCGCCCGGAGCCCGTCCGGGCCGGGGCCGTGCTGTCGGGACGCGCTGACGCTGAACAACGACCCCGCCAAGGGCCCCCCGCGGGCGCTGTTGCCCGAGGCCTGCTCGGAAGCCTGACGCGATGCCTGGCGCGAGAAATGGACCGACATGCTGCTCGAAGACTGGCGGAGTTCCGCTTCGGACGCACGGTTGAAGACCGTCGCCGCGACCTGCCCGCCGACACCGGTGATCTGATCGACGGCGCGCTTGACCAGGGGACGGAGCTGCCCGCGACCAACGACCATCAGCATCCCGTCGACCGACGGGGCGAGCAGCCCCGCCTCGATCGACCCGAGGATCGGCCCGGAATCGATCAGCACGGTGTCGTACTTGTCGCGGAACAGCTCGACGATGCGGCGCACAACGACCGGGGACAGGCGGCTGATCTTCATCTCGTCGCCCATGCCCGCCGGCAAGATGCTCAATCCCTCGAAACCGGTATCGCAGACCATATCGGTCAGGTCCGCCCCGGCCGCCGCCGCGTCCGCCAGGCTCGGCGCGTTGGGCTGCCCGAAATGGAGACTCAGACCTCGCCCGATCAGATCCAGATCGATCAGCAGTGTCCTGGCGCCGCTCTCCGCGAACGACAGGCCCAGCGCGATGATCATGCTGGTCTTGCCGTCCCCAGGGGCCGGGCTGGTCACCGCGAACACGGATGTCCCGCCCGAGTTGTACAGGATCTGCAGCTGCGACCGGATCTGATGCACCGCGAACGCGGACGCTTCGGCCAGTTCGCGGTCGGTGATCGATGTCCCCAGGTCGGGCAGCACGCCCACGATCCGCGACTGGGCCGCGTCGAGGATGCCGTCGTCCGAGTACCGGATCCGCCGGCCCAGCAGCCCCAGCCCGAGCATCGCCCCGATCGGGAGCGACGCCCCGCCGACGAACCCGACGCCCGCCAGCTTGATCCGCTTGTCGGACGTGGGCACCCGGGGCTGGGTCGCCGCGTTCGCGATGGTGATCTTGCCGCGGACCTCGTCGTCGCCGCTGGACAGGCTGCGGGCCTTGCTCTCGGTCTCGATCGCGGTGATGCGGTTGTCCACCACATCGAGGTCCCTGTTCTTGTCTTCGAGCCGCGCATACAGGTCTCGGAGCTCGATCGAAGCATCGGCGAGTGTCGCCTGGTTCCGGCGGGTGACTTGCAGCGCATCGTTCGCGCCCGCGAGTTCCTCTCTGAGCTCGGGCAGCGTCAGCTGGCCCGCCAACGCCGGCGAATCCGCGCCGCCCGACGCGAGGTCCTCCCGGAATCGTTCCATCTCGGTCTCAAGCTCGATGCCGACCTGCCTGAGCCCGTTCTCGACCTGGATCATCTGGCGGTGCCCCGCGAGGATGCCGGCCGCGATCAGCTCGGACCGACGCCCCTCCAACGCGGCCTGCGTGATCAACAGGTTCCGGATTTTTTCGTCCAGCTGCGCCGCGTCCTGCAGGCTCATCTCGCCCGCGCCGCCCGGGGAATCGCCCGGGTTGGCCGCGAGCCGCTCGCGTGCCTTGATCTGGCTCTCGAGCTCGCGGATGTTCGCCAGCAAGCGTTCGGCGTTGGCGAACTCGGCGTTGATCAACTGGGCGAGCTGATCGGTCTTGTACAGGCGGATGATGTCGCGGATCTGGCGGTCGATCGCGTTGCGCTCGCCCTCCAACGACTGCTGCGTTTCCTTGAGGATGTTGATCGTCTTCGCCGAGTCCTCGATGTCGCGCGATCCGTGGCGGTTCATATAGGCATCGACCAACGCCTGGTTGCCCGCCTGCGCGACGCGGGCGTCGGGATGCTCGAACGTGACGAAGATAAGCCCCTGGCTCCGCCGGTCGGGCTTAGCCCGCAAACCCGCCTTGAACTGATCGACCGTGATCGGGCCCGTGATGGACCGGATCCCGCGCCAACGGTCCGAGTCGATCGCGTCGGAGATGACCGCCTGGCTCTGCATCAACTCCGCCTGTGTGTTGACGAAGCTGGCGAACATCCGCGGCGCCGTGGACTGCTCGGTATCGAAGAGGATCTTGGGGAGCTGCGGCTCGATGCTCACGATCGAGTTTGATCGGTACAAAGGCTCTTGGAGCATGAACCCCGCGAGCCCGCCGCCAACGCCGCAGACAATCGCCAATCCGATGGTCAGCAGATAGCGACCACGCAGGAGCCTGTGGATCATCGCAAAGATGTTCGTGTGCGACTCCGTCTCCGTGGCCGCCCATCCGTCTTGCACTCCAGGCGTACTCATCGCGAAACTCCCTCACGGATCGGAAACGCTCCCTCCATCAGGACACGCACCACCGGGTCGGCGATGCGACGCATCTCCGCAAGAACCATGGCGTGCTCCCCGGCGGGGACGGTATCGTCGAATAAGACCTGGATCTGCGCGGCACCGTACGGGCGCATCTCGTAGTCGCTGCTCGCCCTGCGGACCTCCCGCATGGACGTCGTGACCTCGCCCGAAGGCAGTATGAAGGCGTTGTACACGGTGATGCCCATCTCCCCTCGCTCGGAGCGCCGGACGAACTCGTACCGCAGCGCCGGCAGCTCACCGACCCGGGCGTCGACCGGGCCCTCACCCGCCCCCCACCCGTGCGCCGGGTAGCAGTTGGGCGGGTAGTGCCCCTGCATGTCCCTGATGTCGGCGCACTGCACGATCATGAGCGTCGCCGCGAGGTCTTCGCGCTCCGTCGACTGATACTGACGCGCCAGGATCGCGTTCGGACGGAGCAGCTTCGTCGCCGAGGGCGGGAGCGGGACGTCCCGCCCCACCCACTGACCGGAATCGAGCGGGAACCGCGCCGCGGCCTCCCGGACACCCGCGTGGTAGCCCCGGACCCCCTCCTCGTCCACGGCCACCCGAGACGACAACGCGGCCCCGCAGAGCAACGCCACCGAACACAGCACCGCGATCACCGCGTGACGATTCATGAGCCCTCCGACATCTGATGCGCCAGCGTGAACCGGTACGTCGGGATCAGCGCCCACCTGAGGCTCCGCGTGATCCCCATGAGAATCAGGAACGCGAGCGGGAGCATGGCCCAGCCCGCGCCGGAGTGGAACCAGTCCGCGGTCTGCTCGTCGGCATACCCGTAGAGCAAGACCGTGGGCGTGAGCCTGAAGACGTTGCAGACGATCGCAGCCGCCGGGCTGAGGACCAGCACGAGCAGACGGACCGAGTTGCGCAGGGGGACCGTGTACGCGAACGCGTACGACACGAGAAGGAGCGCGAAGACCATCCGCATCCCGTTGCACGCCTCGTGCACGGCCACCTCGCGCTCGTTGATCAGCAGCATGTTCCCCGACCGCTCCACCCAGAACCCCATCGCCTCAAGGACCACGCGTGTCACCCGCGCCGTCGCGTTCTGCAACGGGCCGGCGATGAGGAGCCGGATCGCGCCCGGAACGGGGATGAGCATCGCCGACAGGGCGACCGCCGGCGCGAAGTTCGCCAGAACCTGGGTGCCGACCACCGTCGTCACCGCGCCGAGCAGCATCAGCACCGCGCCCCCGTGCCAGCCCGCCTGGAACGCGTACTTCGAACTCAGGACAACCGTGAGCCATCCGATCGCGACCAGCACCGGGCCCGCCCAACTGAACCGGGGCGGGGAACGCCGGAACCGGATCCGACGCACCCAGATCAGCCACAGCATGATCGGGGGGATCAGCAGGATGTGGCTCGCCTCTTCGTCGTTCCAGGCGATCGTGAAGATATCCGCCCACTGCGTCCACCCGGACCAGATCCCGAGCACGAGCAGCACGCACAGCAGGACCAGACGCCCCGGCGTCCAGCCGTACCGGCTCAGGCTGCTCGCCAACGCGGGCATCAGGCCACCTCCCCCTCGGCCAGCACACGACCGGCGACCCGCGCTCCCGCTCTCACCCGAGCGCCCGGGCAGATCACCGAACGCACAACCACGGCGCCCGGCTCGACCGTCGCGCCATCGAGCACGACCGCGTCGTGGATCACCGCGTCACCCGCGACCTCGCTGCCGGGCTCCTTGATCGCGAACGAGCACGCCCATTCCTCGCGATACGGATCCTCGTCGACCGAGTCGCCGCCCATCGGGCACGTCGCGGCGTAGCGGACCGCGTTGAGATACTCGTTCACGCTGCGCGTCCGCAACGCCGGCGCACGCTGGCGCTCGACCACGTGGATGCCCCACCGCTCACGCCAGTCGGGGAGCGCCTGCTCCTTGAGATCGATGTACCCGACCGAGCGCACCGTGTGCAGCGGCGCGCAACGGAGCAGCCAAAGCCCCACGGGAGTCCCGTCCATCGCGGATACCATCGACACGTCCGACTTGCTACGGATCATCCCTTCGATCAGTTCGTCCATCGGCTCCCGGAACACCTGCGATCCGTTGAGGACGACCACGTAGTCGTCCGGGTCGTAATCGCGGGTCGCATCCGCCAGGACACCGGCGACACCGCGGATCGGGCTGGCGTCACGCTCCACCGTCGTCCGCACAGGCCCGCGCGGTTCGTGCTCGCGGGGGACCTCGGACTCGGTATCGACAACCAAACGCGCCCCCAGCGAGGGCAGCCCCGCCCGGTCGGCGAAACGCTCGGCGGCCGCGAGGTGCCGATCGGCGATCGTCCCTCCGTCGGCCAACGGCAGATCCAGCAGCGAACGCCGGATACCCCGCGACAGCGGGGTCTGACGCACCGCCCCCGCGAGGACGATCACGGAGCGGATCCGCGACGCGATATCGGACCGGCGCTCGCCGCTCGACACACGCCTTGTCTGGCTCGCTTGACTCATGCCGCCGTCACCCGCGTTTGGACCTCGACCTCACACCCCAGCGACAGCACCCGACGCGGGCACCCGTGCCGAGAGAGCGAAAACACTCGGGCCAACCAACCCTGAAATCGGCAGTTTCGGGGAAGATCTTGCCCTTCTTCTGATGGAGTCTAGAACCGCAACGAAAGAACGGCGGGCTCGGCACGACCCCGCAGGGTGCCGAGACCGCCTGATGACCGAGCGGGGATGCCCGTTGGAAAGGGCCGAGAGATCTCAGCCGGCCGGGTCAGTCGCGTCGAGTTGCGTGATCGTGAGATCCTCGCAGGGGGCCCCGACCGCCAACGCGCCCAGGTACCCCTCCTGGAGCCGAAGACGCTGGACCCACCAGACCGTGCCGGCGACACGCGCCATGTTCCAGCCCCAGAGGGTGCGGATTTCGGCCGTGACCATGCCCGGAGAGAGGTGCATCCCGCGCCCATCGGCCTTGACCAGCGCCTCGAAGATGCACCAGCAGAGCATCTGACGCTCCGCCGGATCGGGGATCAGTTCCAACGCGGGCCCGGTGATGCCCTCGACAACCTGGGCGATCGCATCCTCGGGAACCGCCGAATACCGGTGCCCGAGGTCCACACCCAGCCTGACCCCGTGCCCGACCGCGATCGCAACCAGCCCACGGGCGTGGCTGACACCCAGGTCGCAGCGCGTCCTGGGGAGCCCCTCGGGGAGCGGCCGCCCGTACGGAGTCCGTTCGACCCCGACCCGCAGGGCTGGTTTGCCGAGCGCCTCGCCCGCCGCGAGTCTCCAGAGCCCCCTGGACACCGCCGCTTCCGCACGGTCCTCGCTCCTGGCGAGCCGAGCGATGTCGTCGCGTTCTTCGGCAGACAAGCACCCGGCTAGCCGGCCCACCCATTCATCGGTCGCCCGCGTCAGCCAGACGGTTGCCCCCTCCGCGGCCGGGAGACCGAGTCGGATCGATGACGAGGTTTCAGCGAGCGTGTCCATGAGCTTCCTTTCGCCTGGCCGGATCAGCGGACCCGGAACGTCCAGGTCCGGATCGCGCGCTGCGGGTCTTGGGGCTGCTCACAGCGAGCGTGGAGCGTCAGATTCACCACGGTGTCCGCCCCATACTCGATCTTGATGGGCGCGAACAACGGGTCCTCGCCCGCATCGTCGTCCTCCGCGATCTCGCGGGCGATCACACCATCGAACGAGAAACGGCTGCCCTCGATCACCTCAAAGTCGGCATCCGACTGCACCAGCTTGGCACCCCAGACGTACAGGGTGCGTCCCACCAGCATCGCCGAGATCCCAGAGTCGAGGAACCGGACGTCTTGGCCTCCGGTCGCGGCGTCCTCGGAGTACGTCGGGCCCCCGATCGTGGAGACACCGGGACGGGACGGTCGGTCCGCGTCTCGGCTCGAACGCCCCGAACGGCGTTTCTTCTTCCCGTCACCGGTCCCGTAACTCATGACCGACCCGTCGGGAAGCACCCGGCGGACCGTGGTGCCCTGGCTGACGCCTTCGGTCCGCGACGGCTGGGCCGGCTCCTGGATCTCGACCCGGCGACCGTCGGGCATGTTCACCACGACCGTCACCGTCTCTTCGGCACCGGTGTGCTGCTCGTCGGCCGCCGCAGCCGTCGCTCCCGCCGCGAGCATCAATCCCGCGATGGTTCCGAGAAGAGGATTGTTGGTTTTCATGGCCTGACTCCGAGAGATGGTCCCGCCGCCCCGAAGACGACGGACGGATTGCCCATTCAAACTCGAAAACAAAGCGACCCCGGGCGAGGCAAACACGGCAACATATGAACCCGCGCCCCGGTCATGCGGGTTGCGCGGGTCCGATCACCACACGCAACCCCGCGGGCGAACGCACCGCGGCCGATGACCGTTCCGGGGGAGGGCGCATCGAAGACTCCCCCGGGGGGCGCGGGGGAGCGGGCAAGCCGGCCTGTGGAGCGTCGAGCCGTCACGCGGTCTTGAACTTGCCGACCAGGCCCTGAAGGCTCTCTGCCTGGCGCGCCAGATCGGCGGCGGCCATCGCGGCCTGCCCCGCCCCCTCGGTCGACTCACGCGTCACCGCGTTGATCCCCTCCACCGAACGCGCGATCTCTCCCGACGCAGCCGATTGCTCGTTCGCCGCCGCCGCGATCCCCTGCACCATCGACTGCAACGCCTTCGAGCTCTCCACGATCGTCGTGAGCGACTCGCCAGCGTTCGTCGCCAACGCCACGCCCTCGTTGACCCGATCCGATCCCGATTCGATGCGGGTCACCGCCGATTTCGTCTCGCTCTGGATCCCGCGGATCGATTGGCTGACCTCCTCCGTGGCCGTCTGTGTCCGCTCGGCCAGCTTGCGCACCTCATCGGCCACGACCGCGAACCCGCGACCGTGCTCGCCCGCACGGGCCGCCTCGATCGCCGCGTTCAACGCCAGCAGGTTCGTCTGGTCCGCGATGTCGTTGATCACGCTGATGATGTCGCCGATCTTCTCGCTCTGCTCGCCGAGCGAGTTGACCGTCCGGGCCGAGGCATCGACCTCGGTCGCGATGCCCTGCATCGTCTCCACTGTCCCGGAGACGATGTCTCCGCCCTCCTCGGCGAGACGCTGGCTCTCCTCGGCCGCCGCCGTCGCGTCGGTCGATTTCGCGGCCACTTCGCTCACCGAGTGGGACATCTGCTCGACCGCCGCCGCCACCTGCTGGGTCTGCTCCTCCTGCGTCTGAAGCCCGCACGACATCTGCTCCGCGGACGCGGCGATCTCGGTCGACGCCGAAGCGACCTGCTGCGTGCAATCCCGGATCTCGCAGATGATCCCGTTCAGGCTCGACATGAACTGATCGAACCAGTACCCCAAGCGCCCGATCTCGTCCCTGCGTGACAGGTTCATGCGGCGGCAGAGGTCCCCGTCCCCGGTCGCGACCTCCTTGACCATCGCCACCAGCCCGTTCAGTGGCTTGGAGAGCAACGCCCGGAGCCCGAAGAACCCAGCGACCCCGGCGACGAGCAGCACCGGCACGGTCACCTTCATCCCGCTCTTGAAGAACCCCGCGACCTGCGCATCGGTGATGTCCAGGGGCATCTGGACCTCGTACGCCCCGTGCATGTAACCGACCGGCCAGTTCTCCATCCGGAAGCCAAGCAGATCCTTGCCGTCCACGTACCCGTTCTCGTCCGGGGTGTCGTACACCGCCGGATCGCCGTGGCACGTCATGCACGACTGGTCCAGTGTGATCGCACGCATGTAGTGCAGGGTGTTCGTCTCCTCGTTGACACGGTGGATCACCGCCCCGCCGCCCTGCTCGTGGTGCAGTCTCGTGAGGTCCTCGATCAGCCGCTCGCGGAAACTACCGGGCTCGGGGGCGTTTTCCGGGTTGCGTGCCTCGAGCGAAACGACCTCGAACACGACGCCTTCCTGCCTGGCCGCGTCCTCGGCGTTGTGCCAGCCGACCACCACAGGAATCGACTCGAAGAAACGCGTGTCCTTGTAGTGCCCGCCCTCCTCGATGTGCTCGAGCGCATCGGCGATCAGTTCTTCGGTGTTGACCTCACCGAACTGGAACTTCTCGGAAGCGCCCGCCTGGGCCGCCTGGGCCACCGCCGTCATGACCGACGCCTTCTCGATCATCGAGCGCTGGATGTCTTTTCTGTACCCACCCAGGAAAACGACATAGTTCGCCGCGACGACGACGAGCAGGATCACCACGAAAGCCGCGATGATCTTGGCCCCGAGCCCCAACGACGGAAGCAGCGACTTGCTCTGAGCGTTCATGCAAACTCCTCACAAAGCTGGTACCGAGAGCACCGCCGCACGGCGCCGATGGCTCGCGATCGCGACCAGACCCGGCCGCACGCGCTCGACTTCGGTGCGCCCAGCAAAGAGCTTTCCCAAAGAGGATTACAAACTCCGAAATGCATTCCGCCGGGCGTCCACGGCACGGGACTGAGTGGCGATCATCCCAAGCCGAACCGCGCCAACGGAACCGAACCCTCCGCGTGGACATCTTCACGGGCGGCACTCCCGCCGAGCCACGCGATCATCGCCCGCATCTGCTCGCGAGGCGGAGCGGTGAACACCGCGGGCTCGGACGTTATGGGGTGCTCGATCGCGAGCAACGCCGCGTGGAGCATCTGCGTATCAACCAGGGTCCCATCCGAGAGTTCGAGCGCCCGACCGCCGTACATGTCATCACCAACGATCGGATGCCCGAGGTACGACAGGTGGACCCGGATCTGGTGCGTGCGGCCCGTCTTGAGTTCCAACTCGACCAGCGTGAACCGCCGGCCGTCCCCGAGCGTGTAGCGGCAACGGACCCGGCAGATCGTCACGGACGGCTTGCCCAGATCATCCCACCGCACCACCCGCTTCTCCCTGGCCCCCTTCGCTTTGGACGGATGGGGACCGAGCGGCAGATCGATCACGCGATGATCGTCGGAAACATGCCCGTGCACGATCGCGAGATACCTCTTGTCCACCGTCCGTCGCTCGAACTGGCGGCCGAGCTTCCAATGAGCCTCTTCACTCTTGGCGAACACGATGCAACCCGACGTGTTGCGGTCGAGCCGATGCACCACCCCGGGCCTGGCGAACTCTTCACCCACCGGGGAGAGTTCCCCCGATGAAACATGTCTGAACCGCCACGCAAGCGCGTTGATCAGCGTCCCCGACAGCTCCGATCGCGCCGGGTGGACGATGATGTCGGGCCGTTTGTTCAGCACGATCAGGTGGTCGTCCTCGAAGAGCACATCGAGCGGGATCTCCTCGGGCGTGATCTCGCCCGAAGGCGGGGGCGGGATGACCAACTCGACCACATCCCCACCCCGCAGCTTCGTCGATGCCTTGCCCGGCCGCCCGTTGACCGTCGCGCCGCCGCCGTCGATCAGGCGCTGCAGCCCGCTGCGGCTCATGAACGCAACGCGCGAAACGAGGTACTTGTCGAGCCTGGATTTGAGGTCACGCTGCAGTTCGAAGCGGACCGTTGCGAGGAAATCCTCGGAACCCTCGGCGATAGCTCGCTCGTAGGCCGCACGGACCGCGTCCGGATCGACCTTGCCCCCGGGGAGCAAGAGACCCCCGCCCGGCTCTTCGCACCGATCCTCGCAGCCGGAGCCAGTCCGCTCTCCCGGCATCGGCTCTCAGGGAGTCTCGGGGTCTTCGGCGCTCGGCGGGGTCTCGCCCTCGGGATCCGCCCCGGCCGCGGGCGCGTCTCCGAGCTGCTCTTCTCCGACGTCGGAGCCCGGCTCGGAGTCGCCAGCCGAGCCCGTGTTGCCGGTGACCGCCGGCAGACCCGTGGGAAGGTCGGCCTGCTCTTCGCCTGGCAATGATGCCAGTTCGTCACGCGAGGGCAACGATCCCAGCGTCACCGAGCCCGCCGCGGCAGCCCGCGCATCCGCGACCGCCGCCAACGCGGGGTACCCGCCACCGCGTGCCGCGTCCGCCGCACGTCCATAACTCGCCTTGGCGTCCTCGATCGAGCCGAGCCCTTCCTGGGCAGCGCCCAGACGCATCCACGCCTGATGGTTCAGCAGTTCGCGTCCGGCGACGCCCGCGGTCGAATCGATCACCCCACGGCTGAGATCGCGCGCCTGGCTGAGATAGCTCGTGATCTGTTCACCGTCGAGCAGGTCCGTTTCGTTGGAGGGCACGCCCGTCAGCGGATCGATCTCGGCGCCCGGTTCGACGCCCGTGATCGCCGCCGCCAGGTAGATGTCGACGGTCTGGAGCAACGCGAGTTCGGAGACGGAACCCACACCGCTGTAATCAGCCGCGATCGTGCGAAGCGAACTCGGGGACGGGTTGCCCCCTGATACCGCCTCGTTCAGCGTCGCGAACGCGTTGTCCCGCTTCGTTATCCGCTGCTCTTTGAGGTACCGCAGCCCCCACCACGCCGCGCCGACGATGACGATGAGCCAGAGCACGGGCGTGCTCCACTTCTTGAGAAACTCGATGAAGTCCTCGTTGAGACGGGATTCCTCGAGCCCTGCACCGGAACGGATCTGAGTCTGGCGGTCGTCCATAGGAGCCCATGATAGCGCGGCCGCGCGGGCCTCCCTCCCGGAAGCCCGCGCCCGCCTGGATTGCCCCCCGACCGGGACTCCGGGGCCCGCTCAGCGGATCGAGAGGAGCTCGCGGTAGGTGGGCATGGGCCACAGTTCGGAGGAGACCACCTGCTCGAGCTCATCGCCCAGAGAGCGGAGGTCCTCCATCGCCGCGAAGATCGCGTCGCGGGAGTACCGCATCCCTTTGTAGGGGTCGCCTTGCGGGGCGGACGCGATCGCGTCGTCCAGCACGTTGATCTGAGCGCGGAACCGGGCGACCAGGTCGGTGACCTCCTCGAGCCCCTCACGGGCATCGGAGGCGTCGACGCCCGCGCCCTCGGTCGCCGCGACAGCCTCGGCGATGCGGCGCTGGTGCTCCATCGCCGCCGGGAAGATCTGCTGGCGGGCCATCTGGACCATGGTCTCGGCCTCGATCCCGATGCGCGTGATGTACGTCTCGGCGAAGATCTCGGTCCGCGAGTCCAGTTCGGCCTTGCTGAGCACCTTGTACTTGCGGAACGCCGAGCGGGCCTTGGCGGTCTGGAAGGCGGGGATCGCGTCCGGGGTCGACTTGAGGTTGGGCAGGCCTCGGCGTTCGGCCTCGTCCTCCCACTCCTGCGAGTAGCCGTCCCCGTTGAAGACCACACGCTTGTGCTGCTTGACCACGCCCTGGAGCACCGAACGGACCGCCTTCTCGAACTGGGCCTCGGTGGGCTTGCCCTTCAGCTTGCTCTCGATCTCCGAAGCGATCGCGTCCAGCGACTCGGAGACGATGGTGTTGATCACCGTGTTGGGCCACGCGACCGATGCGCTCGAGCCGACCGCCCGCAACTCGAACTTGTTGCCGGTGAACGCGAACGGGCTGGTCCGGTTGCGATCGCCCGAATCTCTCGAAAGCATGGGCAGCGTCTGCGCGCCCAGGTCGAGCTGGCCGCCCTTGAGCGTGCGGCTGGTCGACCCCCTCTCGAGCTGCTCGATCAGATCCGTCAGCATGTCGCCCAAGAAAACCGAGATGATCGCGGGCGGGGCCTCGTTGGCGCCGAGCCGGTGGTCGTTCCCGGCCGTCGCGATCGTCGCACGCAGCATGTCCGCGTGGATGTCCACCGCGCGGATCACCGCGCACAAGAACACCATGAATTGGAGGTTCGTGTGGGTCTCGTCCTGAGGGTCCAGGAGGTTGACCCCCGTATCCGTCGAGAGAGACCAGTTGTTGTGCTTGCCCGAACCGTTAACGCCCGCGAAAGGCTTCTCGTGCAGCACGCACGCGAATCCGTACCGCCCGGCGACACGCTTGAGCGTCTCCATCGTCACCATCTGGTGATCGCACGCCAGGTTGGTCGACTCGAACAGCGGCGCGATCTCGAACTGCCCGGGCGCAACCTCGTTGTGCCGGGTCATCACGGGCACACCCAACCGGAACATCTCCGCCTCGGCCTCGGCCATGAAGCCCAGAACACGCCCCGGGATCGCGCCGAAATAATGATCATCCAACTGCTGGTGCTTGGGCGGCATGGAACCGAACAGCGTGCGGTCGCATGTCGACAGGTCGCTCCGGGCGAAGTACAGATTCCGGTCGATCAGGAAGTACTCCTGCTCGGCGCCCAGTGTCGAGCCGACCGACTTGACACCCGCATCCGTACCAAACAGCTTGAGGACACGCATCGCCTGCGTGTTCAGCGCGTCGATCGAGCGGAGCAGGGGCGTCTTCTTGTCCAGCGCGTCACCGTTCCAAGACACGAACGCGGTGGGGATGCACAGGGTGGCGTAGTTCAAGCCTCGCGAGATGAACGCCGGGGAGGTCGGGTCCCACGCGGTGTAGCCGCGGGCCTCGAACGTCGCCCGGAGCCCGCCCGAGGGGAAGCTGGATGCGTCGGGCTCGCCCTGCACGAGACTCGCGCCGGAGAGCTGGAAGACGACACCGCCCTCGCCGTCGGGGATCGACAACCCGTCGTGCTTCTCGGCGGTCAGGCCCGTCATAGGCTGGAACCAGTGGGTGTAGTGAGTCGCGCCGCGCTCGATCGCCCAGTCTTTCATCGCCGTCGCGATGACATCCGCGTCCAGCGGGGTCAGACGGGCCCCCTGCTCCATCGCGGCAACCACGGAACGGTACGTGCCCTTCGGGAGACGCTCGCGCATCTTCCTCAGGTCGAAGACATCGATGCCGTAGATCTCATCGACACGGTCGGCAGACGCGTTCGAGCCTGAGGCCGACTGGTTCTGCCACTTGGTCGAGGCCGCGACGGCCTGAGCGTGCGGATCGGTCGAGCTGAGCATCCGGAGTCTCCTTCACGAAAGCACTTGCCTGATGTGCGAGGCGATATCATACCGCCCGACCCCGGATCGTTCACGCCGCCCCGCTCGCAGACAAGCCCCGACTCCCGATTCCCTCCTACCCTCATCCATTCATGGACCGATCGACCCGCCAACGAGACGCCATCCGAAGCGCGTTCACCCCCACCGGACGCCCCTTGACCCCCAAAGAGATCCAGGAGCACGCCGACGAGGGTGCGCCTGGCGTCTCCCTGGCGACCGTCTATCGCACCGTCAAGGCCCTCGAAGAGCATGGCGAGATCGTCCGGGTCGAGTTGCCAGGCGAACCGGCCCGCTTCGAACTCGCAGGCAAAGAGCACCATCACCACTTCCGGTGCGACGACTGCGGGCGGGCGTTCGAGATCTACGGGTGCCCCGGCGGCATCACCACGCTGGCACCCCCGGGCTTCATCGTCACGCGGCACGAGATCACGCTGTTCGGCTCCTGCGACCGCTGCGCGAAGGCCGGGTAACCTCCACCCATCGAACGGCTGCACCGCGCATCCATCCCCCGGGCCCGTGGCGGAACTGGCAGACGCAGCGGCCTTAAAAGCCGCGTTCCGGAAGGAAGTGAGGGTTCGAATCCCTCCGGGCCTACTCACCGTCCCCGATCGGAGTTCACACCATGCCGCTCATCGAACCGGGCCGCAAGGCCCCGGCTTTCAAGCTCGCCGACCAGAACAACGAGATCTTCGAACTCGGCGACCATGAGGACCACGCGGTCGTCCTGTTCTTCTACCCGAAGGATTGCACCTCGGGCTGCACGCGCGAAGCCCAGGACTTCTCTTCGATGCGAAGCAAGTTCCGCACAGCCGGCGCTGAAGTGATCGGCGTCTCGATCCTCGACGCCAAGAGCAAGGCCAAGTTTGTCAAGCAGGCGGATCTCAAGCTCCGCATGCTCGCCGACGAGCACACCAACGCGGACGGCAAACCCGATCCGAAGATCGCACAGAAGTACGGGGTGTGGGTCGAGAAGTCCATGTACGGCAGGAAGTACATGGGTCTCCAGCGGACGACCTATCTGATCGGCCCCGGGCGCAAGGTCATCCAACGCTGGGACAAAGTCAAGGTACCGAACCACGCCGAGGACGTGCTCGGATCCGTCAAGGATCTGGGCCTCGCTCCCCTGGCGTAGCATCAGGCGACAGACCGACGCCGTCCGGATTCGGCACGCCGCGCCTGGTCACCTTCAGATCGCCGAGCAGTTGGCTGACGAGCATCCCCGTGAGCAGGAAGCCGGCACCGACGATCTCTTTGGCGCCGAGCGTCTCGCTGAGGAACATCCAGCCAAGCCCCGCGGCGAATACGGCCTCGAGGCTCATAAGGACCGCCGCATGGGTGTGCGGCGCGTCCCGCTGCGCGACCATCTGCAGGGTGTACGCCACACCCGTCGCGAAGACCCCCGAGAAGCCGACCGCGACCGCCGCGTTCACGATGGCGTGCAGCGCGAACCCCTCGCGCGAGTCCGGTCGCAGCGCGGGAGCAGCCTGGGCAATCGCGAGCGACACCACCGCCGCCACAAGGAACTGCAGCCCCGCGAGGACCACCGGATCCCGCCGACGCGCCACGATCCCCACGAGCACGACCTGCAGCGCCCAGCCGAACGCCGATCCGATCACGTACAGGTCGCCGACGACCCACCCGGACCCGAACCGGGGCTTGAACAGGTACAGCCCCACCCCCGCCAATGCCAGCCCCATCATGTGGCCCGGAGCCGGCCTGTGACGCAGCACCAAACCCACGATCGGCACCAGCAGCACGTAAAGCCCGGTGAGGAATCCCGCGCGGGGCGCGGTGGTCGTCACCATGCCGATCTGCTGCAACCCCGCGGCCGCGGTCAGCACCAACCCCAGCATCCCGCCGTCGATCAGGGTCCTGCGATCGAAACACCCCGCCACCGAGCGGCCGAGATTGGCACGGTTCCAACGGAACCACGCGAAGGGCAGGATCATCGCCGCACCGATCGCGTAACGCAGCGTGTTGAAGGTCCAGGGCCCGACGTGATCCATCCCGGCTCGCTGCGCCACGAACCCCGAACCCCAGATGGCCGCGGCAACGAGCAGCATGATGTCGGCCCGCAGGGCACCCGTCCGCATGACTGATCCGATCCGGAAAGCTCTTCGACGCGCCCATACCGCGCGTCCACATCGGGGTGAGAGCATATCGTTCGTCCTCCCGGAGAACGCATGGATCCACTGCTCGCCGCCCTCGCCGATTGGAAACCCTTCCGCGCCCTGGTCGTGGGCGACTTCATGCTCGACCAACTGTTGTACGGCGCCGCGGACCGGCTCAGCCCGGACGCGCCGGTTCCGGTCCTCCGCGTCACCCGCCGGGAGGACCGCCCGGGGGGGGCCGCGAACCTGTGCCTGAACCTGATCGCGATGCGCGGGCGGGTGACCGCGCTCGGCGTCGTTGGCTCGGACCAGGACGCGGTCCTGCTCCGCACCGCACTCCTCCAGCAAGGCGTGGACGCGACGGGCATCGTCACCGACAACACCCGCCCCACCACGGTCAAACGGAACCTGATCGGGCTCGCCCAGGGGCGGCACGCCCAGAAGATGTTCCGCGTGGACTTCGAGTCGCGCGAGCCGATCGCCCAGACGATCGTCGAACGCCTGATCGCCGCATTCGACGATGCCCTTCCCAAAACCGACGTCGTGTGCATCGAAGACTACAACAAGGGCGTGTGCACCCCCAGCTTGTGCGCCGCGCTGATCGAGCGGGCGAAGAAGGCCGGCAAGCCCGTCTTCATCGATCCCGCCCCGACAGAGGACTACCTCAAGTACCGCGGCGCTACGGCGATCACGCCCAACCGCACCGAGGCCGAACGGGCGACCAGTCTCGCGACCGACGACCAAGGAGCCCCGGAACACAACGCGAGGCTGGCCGAGACGCTGCGGGATCGGCTCGACCTCGACGCCGTCGTGCTCACGCTCGACAAGCAGGGCGCGCTGCTGCTGATGCGCGACAACGACACGCCCGTGCCCGTCCCGACCGTGGCCCGTGAGGTGTACGACGTGACCGGCGCGGGCGACATGATGCTCGCCGCCCTGGCCGCCGCACGCGCCAACAGGATCGAGTGGGCGGACGCGGTCCGTTTCGCGAACGCCGCCGCCGGGCTCGAGGTCGAAGTCTTCGGGGTTGCGCCGATCCCGCTCGAGAAGATCCATCACGAGCTGCTGATCCTCCAGACCAACCGCTCGGGCAAGCTCCGCACCCTTGACGAGCTCATGGTGATGGTCAACGCGGCACGCAAGTCGGGCAAACGCATCGTCTTCACCAACGGGTGCTTCGATGTGATCCACGCGGGCCACATCTCGCTGCTCGAGCGGGCCGCCGAACTCGGTGACATGCTCGTCGTCGCCATGAACAACGACTCCTCGGTCCGCGCCCTCAAGGGTGAGTCGCGCCCGATCAACGACCAGGCCCAGCGGGCGCGGGTCCTGGGCGCCCTCGGCTGCGTCGACGCCGTCGTGCTGTTCAGCGAAGAAACACCGATCCGTCTCATCGAGACCATCCTCCCGGACATCCTGGTCAAGGGCGGTGACTACACCCCCGAGACCGTGGTCGGCGCCGACACCGTCCAGCGAGCCGGGGGGCGTGTCGAACTCATCCCGCTCATCGAGGGGCTGAGCACCACGGCGACCGTCGAACGCATGAAATCCCGCTGATTCCCTGGTAATCCGATCCATCCGAGCACGCCCGGGACCCCGCCCGTCCCCGTGGACAGCACCAAAATCGGGCGATCTCGCCAAGTCGGGGCGGGCGCGGTCCGATAGTGAGGA
>DIYM01000036.1 GCA_002429045.1 Phycisphaerales bacterium UBA6054 | reverse complement strand
TTGTTGTGCACGAGCCGGTCGGAGTGCCAGCAGTCGCGCCACATACCCGTCCAGCCGGGCATCCACGCCGGGTCGAGACGACCCGGACGCCAGTGCTCGGGCCGGAGGGTGTGGCTCTTGAGGGCGAAGACCCCGGGCTTGGTGCGGAGCGCTTTGTACACGGCCGCCGACGCGGTCTTGGGAGCGCTGTACACGATCACGGGCTCCGAGCCCCGCGCGTAGCAGCGCCGCATGCGGAGGTCATCGCGGAGGATGTGCCTGTGCCAGTTGAACCGACGCTCGGCGTTGTTCAGAGCCCGGTAGATGCCCCGCATGAATCGATGGTAGGCGTGGCGACGACGGGCTCAGCCGCCCATCAATCGTCGATTGAACTCGGCGGTTCCGCCTGGTGGAAGAGTGAACCAACTCCATCTGTCGGTGCCGACGACCTGCCGAGCGATGACGTTGATCTGCCCGACGTGGAAGCTGTAATGATCGATCTGCCGGAGCACGGCCGCGTTGACGGTGTGCGGCACCGACCGGATGGTCACCGTGCGAGCCAGGTCGTCCGGGCCGAGCGCCTCCAGCGTGCCGAACAGCGTCGCCCAACCCGCGTCCCATCGGTCCATGACTGTGGCCCGCGTCGCCGTGGATGCGTCGAGCGACGCGAACTCGGAGTCGCGGTCTCGGTCGGGCTTCTCGCCGTCGGAGGTCAGGAAATCGGTAAAGCGGCTGCGCATGTTGCCGGCCATGTGATTCGCGATCACAGCGACCGAGTTCAGTCCCGGCGCGATGACCCGGAAGAAGCCCCCGTCATCCAACTGGCCGAACGCGTGCTCGGCGAATGCCTTCTGACGCTCGAAGATGGATCGCCATAGAGCAAGGCTATCCGATGGCGGAGCAGACTCGTACGTATGACTCATGCATCGTTCCCCGCGTACCAGTTGTCCAGCACCCCCCGCCAGTCGTCCATCGACTCCACACCGATGAACGCCTTGCGGACCTCATCGCCCTGTGGATGGTGCTCGGCGAAGCGGATGCCGAACTTGCGCATCGTTCGGCCCGTGTGCTTCTCGGGCTGGCGGTAGTCGGCGTTGGACGCCAGGGCCAGCTCGAAGTGCTGCTCGAGCACTTCGCGTTGCTCGGCGATCGTCGGGGCTTTGGGCAGGCGACCTTCGAGCAGGTCGCGGGCCTGGCGGAAGATCCAGGGGTTGCCGATGCAGCCGCGGGCGACCGACGCGCCCGCGACGCCGGTGTAGCCGATCATGCGGAAGATCTGATCCACGTCCCACACGTCGCCCGAGCCGAAGACCGGCTGGTCCGGACGGCGTTGCACGAGTTCCTTGATCGGATCCCACCGCGACGGGCCGACGTACTTCTGCTCGACCGTGCGCCCGTGGACGGTGACCCAGGCGCAGCCCATGCCGTACGCCGCGTCGAACAGCCTCAGGAAGTTCTCGTACATCTCCGGCGTGTCGTCGAACGACCGGCGCATCTTCACGGTGACCGGGATCTCGGGGGGCAGGGCTTCGCGCACGGCTTCGAGGATCTCGATCGCGCCTTCGGGATCGGTCAGCCAGTGCCCGCCGCGGGCTTTCTTGGAGATCTTTTTGACGGGGCAGGCGAGGTTGATGTCGATCGCCGCGAAGCTGCGATGGGGGACTAGGGACTGGCCACTAGGGGCTAGGGGTTCAACATCGAGAGCCTTATCCCCTTGTGGCAAGTGGCTAGTTAGCCCCTTCTTCCCGATCTGCTCACCACCGGGGAGTCGCAGCTTCTCTCGGAACCAGTCAGGCGTTCCGTCTTTGTAGGCGGCTTTGCGATACGCCTTGTCGCCGCGTTGGCCCTGTTCGACCATCTTCAGCGCGGCGGCGGCCATCTCTTGCGGCTCTGAGCCCATGATCTGCCCGACGAGCGGGTGGTCCTCGTCACCGCCCGGGATGTTGCCGTCGATGTCGCCGAGGTCGGCTTTGGCGAACCCCCGCCCGCCTGCGAGGAGGGTGCGGTCGAGCAGGGCCTCGGTGACGCAGAGCGGGCAGCCGTGCCGCCGGGCGATGATCCGCATGGCGGCGTCGGAGTAGCCCGCCAGCCCGGCCTGGTAGAACGGGGCGTCGAAATCGGGGATCAGGGCCCGGACTCGGGGATCCATGCCGCCCGCCCCGAACCGCTCGACCAAGCCCTCGGCGACCTTCCGGGCGTCGAGATCCTGCGCCCCGTCCGCGATCGCGACCGACGGGGGGGTCGCGTTGTTGCCCGTGCTGTAGACCTGGCAGCCCATCGGGCAGAGGATAGGGCGTGCCTGAGAACACCCAACGCCGCATCGTGCCCCTCGCGGGCGTCGCCCTGGTCGTCGCGCTGGGGATCGGGCTGCCGCCGATGGGCGGGTGCCAGCTGTTCAGCGAGAAGCTGAGCGCCGACCCCGGTCCGGCGTACCCGGAATCGATGCCGCGGGGCGGATCGGCGGGCATCCAGGTGTTCCGGGACGTGACCACGCTGCGGATGACCAACACCACCGCCTCGTCGTTCGGGCCCGGGCGTCTGTGGCTGAACCAGGCGTTCTCGATCGATGCGGGCACGCTCGAGCCCGGGCAGACCTGGGAGTTCCCGCTCAACGCGTTCGTCGATGAGTTCGGCGATGTGTTCCGCTCGGGCGGGTTCTTCGCCCAGCGCGACCCGGCGGCGGTGGTGCTCGTCGAGATCGAGAACGGGCCCGAGTCCGACCGCGAGCTCGTCTCGTTTGTGGTCGTCGAGAACAAGTACAACTGAGTCGCATCCGCTCGGGCATGAGCCTTGGCTGCATGCGGGGATTGCGTATGCCGGGAGTTCAAACATGGCACGGATCGTTGTTTTCGGGCCGCACCCCGATGATCAGGAACTCGGCATGGGCGGGACGATCCGCCGGCTCGCCGAGCAGGGTCACCACGTGCTGCTCTGCGACGTGACGAACGGCGAGCCCACGCCTCTTGGCAGCCCGGAGATCCGGGCCGAAGAGACCGCCGCGGCGACCGAGGTCCTCTCGCCCGATCCCGGCGTGCACCCGCACGCCGCACCGCTCACGCGGATGCTGCTGGGGTTCACGAACCGCGAAGTCGAGCACACGGTCTCGAACCGGCACAAGGTCGCGGGCGTCATCCGGGCGTGGCAGGCGGACATCCTGTTCACCACCTATCCCGTCGACGCCCACCCCGACCACCGGGCCGTCACGCGCATCGTCGAGGACGCGCGGTTCGACAGCAAGCTCAGCAAGATCATCATGCCCGCCCCGGTCGACCTCTGGACGGGCGATCTGCTCGTCGGCCCGGGCGTGGAAGACGGCGGCGCCCAGACCACGCCGTGCTATCCGAAGTGGCTGTTCTACTACTACGCGACCCACCTGCGTTGGGTGGCCGATCCGAGCTTCGTGTTCGATATCACCGGCGCGATGGGGACCAAGCTCGATGCCATCCGGGCGTACCGCACGCAGTTCGTGCTGCCCGAGAAGAACCGGCGGGTGGTCGATTGGGTCGAGGCGGCCGGCACCTACTTCGGCTCGCGGATCGGCGTCACGCACGGCGAAGCGTTCCACACGAAAGAGCCGGTGGGATTCGGATCGCTCGGTTCGCTGTCGTAGTCAGTCTCGCAGGCGAATCGCACGACCGGTCCGCACGGATTCGCGGGCGGCGTCGAGGATGCGGGCGACGATCAGGCTGTTCTCCAGGCTGCTCAGCGGATCGACGTCGCATTCGCCCCGGACCAGGGCCCGCAGGTACGACCATTCGTCGGCCATGTACCACGGGCGTTCGTCGACGGGCCGCGAGGATCGTTCGCCGTCCGGCGGGCGGGTTGTCAGCGTGTCCCACTTCTGTGCGTGGTACGACCCGCCGAGCGTGTGGAGGTCGGCGTCCTTGTTGTCGTGGGTCCACGCCCAGGACGCCTGGATCACCGCGGTTGCGCCGGGCGCGGGCGGCAGCCCCGGCTCGTTGATCGGCCCGTACGTGAGCACGATCGTGGCATCGTCGTCGACTTGGGTGTACAGGTCTGGCTTCAGCGTGCTCGCCGCGGCGAGCACCGTGTCCGGAAGACGGTTGTCCATGAGCCACGTCATGATGTTGGCGCCGTAGCAGCCGAAGTCGGTGATCGCCCCGCCGCCGTTCTCGACGGGGTCGGTGAGCCACTCGAGGAACTCGGGCGCACACCCGATCTCGATCGGCCCTTTGTGCCCGTGGCGGAACACGGCGCGGTTGATCGGGCCGGTCTCCCGGGCCAGTCGGGCCGCGGTGCGGACCGATGCGTACCAGGACGTTTCGTAGTTGGTCAGCAGATGCACGCCGTGAGCGCGGGCGAGATCACCCATTCGCTCGGCTTCAGTGGTATCGAATGCCAGCGGCTTTTCGACCAGCATGTGGATGCCACGCGGCGCACAGGCTTGGACCGCTGCCAGATGACCCGCGGTGGAAGTCATGACGCTGGCCGCCTCTGGCTCGGTCGCGTCGAGCATGGCGCCGAGGTCATCGAAGTAGAGATCGCCCGCGAGCCGGTACTCGGCGCTGAACTTCTCGAAGAGCTCTGGGCTGGGGTCGTAGACACCCACGATCTCGAGGTCGTCGCGGTCGCGGGCCGCCCAGAGCACGCCCTCGACGTGCCCGTGCACGAGACCGATCACGGCGATCCGGAGCGGGGGATCGGGGTCCTGCCCCGGCGCGGCACCGGCCACGATCAGGAGCAAAGCGACACAGAACACCCGGGCTGTGTTGATCGCACTCGGCACGGCACGCCTCCGGGCGAGAGGGTACGACGCCCGGACGCGGGCCGCTAGCCGGCTTTCTTGCTGCGGACCCGCTCGCGCTGGAGCTGGATCGCGAACGACGCGACATCACGAGAAGCCTTGAGCTCGGCCTGATGGCGGGCGTTGACAAGCAGCAGCCCGCCGAGACGGGCCCCGGACTTGAGCGGCTGCACCCGTCTGACTTCCATCAGGAACCGCAGCGGGGTCTCGATCTCGGGCAGCGTGAACCGGATCGCGAGGGGCTGGAACACTTTGAGCCTGGAGTACACGACGTCGTGCAGCGTCAGACCGATCCCGAACTCCGACGCGTCGGCGATCTCGCCGGACCAGTGCGGGGGCGTCCGCGTCAGGTCGCCGAGCTGATCGAGTTCGAGCCTGGGGATCGCGGTCCTGACCGTCTCGGCTGATCTGATCTGATTGGTGGTCTCGCCCGACCGCTCGATCAGGAACTCGGTCCTCCCCGGGTCGGCGATCTCGTCGGGCTCCGGCCGGGGCCTGACGGACTCGGCCTGCTCCAACTCGGCCAGGTACTCGGCCTGGTCGGCGGTGAGCACCGTGCGGGGGATCGCCCAGGCGGACACCCCCACCGGGGGGCTGACGAGCGCGAAGGACTGGCGGTAGATCTGCCTGCGGTTGCCGGCTTCGACCTTGGAGGGCGCGGTGACCTTCATGCCCCTGACCAGCACATCGCCGTTCAGGCGGACTGGCTTGTCCATCTCCAGCACGCGGGTGCTGAAGGTGTACAGCCTGCCCTCGTGCTGGAAGAAGGCTTCGAGCGTCGAGCCGATCTGGACATCCACCCGGCGCCCCGGGACCTGGAGGTTCTCAACCACGATGGAGTCGTTCTCGGGGGCGAGGAACCGGCCTCGCGGCATGGGTTCCCGCCCGATCGACTCGGGCTTGGACATCGAGAGCGGCGCGTTGCGTGAAGCGGCCTCTTCGAGGATGCCCAGACAGTCTTTGCTTCGGCTATTGCCCATGATGGCGTGCTTCGCGTGAGAGTGTGTTCGAGCGGATCAGTCGCCCGCGACCAGGTAGTACTCGATGGTGCCGCCGGACTTGCGGAACCGCCCCGTCGTGATGTCGCCGTCGTCGATCTCGTGGTCGATCTTCCGGATGGTGTCGTCGTTGGGGATGCTGTTCCCGCTCGACGATCGGATCGAGATGCGCGGGCCGCGAGATGCGGTCGCCCCGTCGTAGTCGTACACGCCTCCGGTCGGGACGACCTTGGCGAACGGGTCGGACTTGGCGAACGAGGGCGCGATCTCGGGGGGCAAGACCGCCCTGTTGACATCGCGGGGCCATCGCCCCGAACTGTTGCGGTAGGCTTCGACGGCCTTCTCGATGGAACGCAGATCCTGGGCGGTGGCGGTGATCCGCGCCGAGTCGCCGGCCATGATCGTGTTGGGGACGACCACCGCCGCGAGAATCCCGATGACCACGATCACCACGAGCAGTTCGATGAGGCTGAAACCGGACCGAATGTGATTGGATCGCGCCATGACTCTCCTCTCGACTACGAACGTGCGATGCCGCAGCCTTCGGGCATCGGTCCGAAGCGGCGCAACCGAGCCCCCCGGCAAGGAGTTCTCCCCCGATTCGCTCTGAGACCGAAACGGATGGGGGGATTGGGTCGGCCCGCGGGTTTGGGTCGAGGACCGAGAACCGTCCGGGCGGCCCGCGCGGCGTGGATGGGCCCTATCGTTGCGATCACGAAAAACCCTCCGGATCCCGGGCACGCCAGTCGCCGGTTTCAAGAAGGAAACACCCCATGCCCGCGTTCGCAGACCCCATCCAGATGCAGCACCGTTTGTTCGCTTCTCTCTCGGAAATGTTCGGTCGCGAGGTCCCGCTGTACGACCGATCGCTGCTGGTCAACCGCGTGGTCAACCGCGCCGTGTGCGACCTGCTCGGGGCTGTGTATGGGGGTTTCTCGGTCGGGGACGATCGGTTGGACGCGCTCGGGGGTGAACGCCACGGCGCGATCCGGATCGGGACCGCCGCGGAGTACCGCTGGGTCTCGCGGTTCTTCGCGTGCTTCGGTCTCGAGCCCCACGGGTTCTACGACATGACCGGCATCGGCCCCAAGAGCCAGCCCGTGATCGCGACCGCGTTCCGTTCGCCCGAGTCGCCCGAGCACCGCGTGTTCACATCGCTGCTGCAGACCGACGCGTTCGCCGAGCCGTTCAGGGGGCGGATCGAGCGTGCCCTGGGCGACCGGCGGGTGTTCACGGACCGCGCCCGGGAGTTGATCGAGACCGCCGAGCGCGACGGGGGGCTCAGCGGGGCGGACACCCAGGCCCTGATCGGCGAAGCGACCGGGCACATCTTCAAGTGGAAGGGCACGGCCCGGGACCTGGCGTTGTACAACGATCTGTGCGACGCCGGGTTCAAGATCGCCGCCGATATCGCGTGCTTCGACTCGCATCACCTGAATCACCTGACGCCCAACACGCTTTGCATGGACCTCTACACCGCGTCGATGCGGCTGTGCATGGGCGAGATCGGGCGGTCCGGGTTCGACCGGCTCGCGCGGGCGGCGGTCGACGCGCTCATCCGCGACGCCGACACCGCGTGGATGCGCCTGCACTTCCGCGAGCTGTCCCGGGCAACGCTGAGCGGGTTCGAGATCCGCACGGTCGATTCGTCGCGCCGGGCGCACGCCGTCGACGCCCTGGCGGCTCGACTCGATGGGGACGACCTGCGGCTGTCGGACCTGCCCCACTCGGGGTTCAAGGAGCACACCGAGGGCCCGCCCGCGGGCGTGCCCGTGCTGCTCCGACAGGACGCGTACCGCGCGCTGACCGAGCCGGTGCTTTTCCGCGGCGTGGACGGCTCGACGGCGCCAGCGGAGCACACCGCTCGGTTCGGTGAGATCGAGCAGCGTTTCTATGCGACCACGCCCGAGGGGCGGGCGTTGTACGACGCGTGCCTGGCCGCGTCAGAATCACCCGGCGCGGATCGGGGCGGGGCGTTCGCGCGATTCCCGTCGTCGCTCGACGAGTTGCTCGCCCGGGGGCTGGTGTACGGCAGGTACAGCGCGACGCAACGCGGGATCGACGCCGCACGCTCCGGCACACCGCTAGGCGGGGATGACATCCACGCCCTGATACGGCGCGGGTTCGTGGACGTCGAGGGGCTGCGTTACGAGGACTTCCTGCCGTTCAGCGCCGCGGGGATCTTCGCGTCGAACCTCGATCTGCACGGCACGCGCACCGTGTACGCCGACGGCCCGGCGCGCACCGAGGACGATCTCTCGTCGGTCATCGGCCGCCCGATCATCGACCCGGACACGATCTACGCGGGGCAGGAGGCGCGGTCGCTGCTGGACACCTACGCCGCGTTGGGCATGACCGAGCGGATCGGCCGCGAATCGCTCGATGCGCTGCGGGCGAACGCCACCGCGTGCGAAGCGATCCTCCAACCGACGCCCACGGCGTGACCGGCTCCGCGCCGGTCTTTGTCACCGGCGCGACCGGGTACGTCGGCGGGCGCCTTGTCGGGCGCTTGCTCGACGAGGGCTTCCCGGTCCGCTGTTATGCGCGGACGCCCAAGAAGCTCGGCCAACGCCGATGGATTGGCGACGATCGCGTCTCGGTCGAAGCCGGCGATGTCGGGGATATCGAGCGCACCGCGGACGCGATGCGGGGGTGCGACACCGCGTTCTACCTGATCCACGCGATGGAATCATCGGTGGGCGATTTCGCGTCGCGCGATCTGCAACTGGCCAAATCGTTCGCGAAAGCCGCCGAGCTGGCCGGGCTTGAGCGCATCATCTACCTCGGCGGGCTGGGCGAGACCGGCGAAGACCTCTCCGAGCACCTCGAGTCTCGGCGCGAGGTCGAAGCCGCGCTCCGCGAGTCGGGCGTGCCCGTGACCGTGCTCCGGGCGGCGATGATCATCGGGTCCGGCTCGGCGTCGTTCGAGATCCTCCGCTACCTCACCGAGCGCCTGCCGATCATGACCACGCCGAGATGGGTGCGGACCGAGTGCCAGCCCATCGCGATCCGGGACGTGCTCTCCGACCTCGTCGCGTGCCTCAAGTCCCCCGAGACCGCGGGCGAGGTCATCGAGATCGGCGGGCCCGACGCCGTGCGCTACAGCGAGCTCATGCACATCGCGGCCGAGGAGTTGGGGCTGCGCAGACGCATCATCATCCCGCTGCCGGTGCTCACGCCCAAACTCAGCAGTCTTTGGATCGGGCTGGTCACGCCGGTGACGCCCGCGATCGCCCGCCCGCTGGCCGAAGGGCTGCGCAACCGCGTGGTCGTCACCTCCGACGCCGCCGACCGATTGATCCCGCGGGCCCGGATCGGCGTGCGGAACGCCATCGTGCTGGCGCTACAGAAGACCGAGCAGAACGAGGTCGAGACCGCGTGGTCGGCCGCCGGCGTCGTGCCGGGCGACCCGGACTGGGCGGGCGGGACGAGCTACCTCGACGAGCGCACGATCGGGATCGAGACGTCCGCACACGCCGCGTACGTCGCCGCGTGCCGCGTGGGCGGCGGGCACGGCTGGTACGCCGCCCAGTGGCTGTGGAAGATCCGGGGCTGGATGGACCAGGTCGTCGGCGGGCCCGGTCTCAAACGCGGGCGACGCCAGGCCGAAAACGTGCGCTACGGCGAGGCCCTCGACTTCTGGCGCGTCGTCGGCGTCGAGCCCGACCGCCTCCTCGCCCTCCGCGCCGAGATGAGACTGCCGGGCGAGGCGATGCTGACCTTCACGATCGAACCCAAAGAAGACGAACCGAACGACAACGGTCAGGCCCGGTGCGACTTCACCATGTCGGCCCGCTTCATGCCCAAGGGCTTGCTCGGAATCCTCTACTGGTACAGCGTGCTGCCCTTCCACCACATCGTGTTCAAGGGCATGCTCGGCGGCATCCGCCGAGCGGCGGTGGAGTACGAATCCGAGCGGGAGCCCTCCCACGCATAGCATCTGCTCGCATGGGCACGCCGACCGTCAACCTGCTCGAGCCGGAACTGCGGGCGTTGATCGGCGGGCGTGAGTTCCGCCAGATCCGCGACGCGCTGGCCGCGCTGGAGCCGGCCGATATCGCCGACCTGATCGAGTCGCTCGAGCCCGACGAGGCGGTGATCGCGTTCCGCGTGCTGCCCCGCGAGTTGGCCGCGGCCACGTTCGCCGAGATGGTCGCCGAGGCCAGCGACAAGCTCCTCTCCGAGCTGGGCGACGAGCGGGCGGCCCGCCTGATCGAGTCGATGGACCCCGATGACCGCGCGGCCACGCTCGACGAGATGCCCGTCGAGGTGACGGGCGCCCTGATCCGTCGCTTCAGCCCCGAGAACAGGCGCGTGACCCAGGCGATCCTCGGGTACGACAGCGAGACCGTCGGGCGTCTGATGACCCCCGACTACGTCCGCGTCCGCCCGGACTGGACCGTCGCGCACGCCCTCGATCACATCCGGCGCTACGGCAAGGACGCCGAGACCGTGCACTGGGTCTACGTGATCGACCACGAGCGCAAGCTGCTCGACGACATCCACATCCGCCACATCCTGCTGGCCGACCCGGAGTCGACCATGCGCGATCTGATGGACGACGAGTTCCTGTTCCTCCGCGCGGACGAGGACCGCGAGGAGGCCGTCCGGATGATGTCCCGGTACGACCGCTCGGCGTTGCCGGTGGTGGACGGGCTGGGGCTGCTCGTGGGCATCGTCACGCACGACGATGTGGTCGACGTCGCCGAGGAGGAGTTCACCGAGGACGTCCAGAAGCTCGGCGGCATGGACGCGCTGGACCTGCCCTATACCGAGACCTCGATCAGAGCGATGTTCCGCAAGCGCGGCGGGTGGCTGGCCGGGCTCTTCGTGATGCAGATCCTGACCATCGCGGTGATGAGTTATTTCGATGAGCAGCTGTCCAAGGCGGTCGTGCTCGTGGTGTTCGTCCCGCTGATCATCGCGTCGGGCGGGAACACGGGCACGCAGGCCGCGTCGCTGCTCGTGCGAGCGATCGCCGTCGATGAGGTCCACTTCAAGGACTGGTGGCGGATCTGCCGCAAGGAGATCATCACGGGCTGGCTGCTCGGGTTGATGCTGGGCGTGATCGGTGTGGTGACCGTGTGGGTGCTCAGCCTGATCGGGTTCATCGACACCCCCCACGTGTGGCCGCTCGCGTTCACGGTGGGCGGCGCGGTGCAGGGGATCGTGCTCTGGGGCACGCTGGTCGGATCGATGCTGCCCCTGATCATGGAGCGGCTCGGGCTCGACCCCGCGACGTCCTCCTCGCCGCTGGTGGCGACGATCATGGATGTCTCCGGGCTGACGATCTACTTCCTGTGCGCGATGGCGCTGCTCCGGGGCACGCTGCTCTGATCCCGGTCGCCCCCTCCGGGGCGAGGCGCTGGCGACGGTTCAATCCGTCGAGGCCGGCGGCCCGACACCCATCGTCGCGCTGATCCAGCCCGAGATCACACCCAGGGCGTGCTCGTCGAAGGTCGTCTCGATAGTCGCGTACTCCCCGAGCATGCCGGTCTTCGCGGGCTGGAACAGGTGGTTCAGGCCCTTGAGTCGCACCGAAGCGAACGAGGGGCAGGGCCCGTCCATCAGCGCACCCTCGATCGCAACGAGGTTCTGCGCGACGGTGACCTGCGTGTCGAGCGTGCCGTTGAGCGCAAGCACGGGCACCGCGACCCTGCCGAGGTACGCCCGGGGGTCGAGCGTGATGAACTCCCGCGCCCAGACACCGGCGAACTGCGGCAGGGCCTGCTCGGCCAGCATGCGCAACCCCGATTCTTCCTTGACGTGCGGCATCTCGTGCGCCAGCATCGGCACGAGCGCTTCCAGGATGGTCTCGTCACTCGCGCCGGCGCGGACGAGGTCGAACACCGCCTCCCGGTTCGACGACGCGGCGGCGACCCACTCGTCGTCCAGCCCGCCGGCGGTGAACATCATCTCGGCCTGGTAGAGCATCACCTCGGCGCCCGGAACCCCGGTGCCGGCCAGCAGCACGAGGAACGCCACCTCGGGGTTCTCGCTGGCGATCATCGGCGCGATCAGCCCCCCCTCCGAATGGCCCGCGATGCCGATCCGCTCCGGATCGGTCGCGTCGTGGTCACGCAGATACCGCCACGCCGCCCGCGCGTCGTCGGCGAGACCTCTGACCGATGCGCTCGCGAAAGAACCCGTCGATTCGCCCACACCCCGATCGTCGTACCGCAGCACCGCGATCCCGCGACGCGTCAGATGATCGGCGAGCACCATGAACGGCTTGTGCCCGAAGATCGTCTCGTCGCGGTCCTGCGGGCCCGAACCGGTCACCAGCACAACCCCCGGGTACGGGCCGTCGCCCCACACGCCCGCGTCCGGCAGCGTGATCGTCGCGCCCAGCGTGTGCCCCGCACCGTCCGCCCACCGCACCGTCGCGGCTTCAACCCGGTAAGGGAACGGCTCGGTCGGGGTCTGCGGGCGTGCGGGCTGAGCGCCCGCGGTCGATCCGATCAGCGTCATAGCGATCGCGGCTGCTCGTACCAATGTCCGATGCATGGTTTCCCTCCGGGGTCTGAACCCACCCGTTGTACCCGGAGACGCGGGTCGCGTTTCCTGCGTCGCGGCGATCCGACAAGAAAAAACCCCGGATCGCTCCGGGGCTCGGTGGTTTCATTCGCGGCGTCGATCACGCGGGCTCGGCGGCCAGGTTGCGGACGCTGGCCTCGCGTCGGACGCGGTTGCCGGCTTCGGCCTGCTCCTTGGCGATCGCTTCGGCTTCGAGGAAGTCTTCCCCGAACCGGAACAGCCGGAACGAGTTTCCGACCACGAAGACGTCGGGCAGGAAGTGCAGCAACGCCGCGGCGCCCACGCCGAGGCTGGCGCCGCCGAGTTCGATGAACGCGCCGGAGGCGGCCAGCGCCAGACCGACGATCGCCATCAGGATCGACACCACGATGTTCTGGGCGATGATCATCCGGGTGCGTCGCGCCAGATCCATCAGGAACGGCAGGCGGTTGAGCTCGTCGGTCATCAGGACCACGCCCGCCGAGTTGGCGGCGATGTCCGATCCGGACAACCCCATCGCGACCCCGACGTCGGCCTCGGCGAGCGCCGGGCCGTCGTTGATGCCGTCGCCGACCATCATGACCCGGTAGCCGTCCTTGTTGAGTTGCTTGACCAGCTCGTGCTTCTCTTCGGGCAGGCATTCGGCCTCGACGCTGTCCACGCCGGTCGCCAGCCCGACCCGCTTGCCGACGCTGAAGCGGTCTCCGGTGAAGATCGCGACCATGCGGACGCTCATCTCGCGGAGACGCTCTACGACGGCCTTGCCGTTCGGGCGGACCTTGTCCTCGAGCCCGACCGCGCCCAGGTACCGCCCGTCTCTGACCACGTGCACGCCCGACATGCCCTCGATGCGAGCCTCGACCGCGGCGACCGCGTCGGCGGACGCGGGGAGCTGCTCGCGGATCCACGTGCCGCGCCCGGCGAGCAGGGAACCCAGACCCGTCCTCGCCTTGACGCCCGCGCCGTGGATCTCTTCGTACTCGCCCCCTTTGTCGACCTCGATCCGGGCTTGCTCGGCGGTGCGGTTGATCGAGAGCGCCAGCGGGTGGTTGGAGCGTGCTTCGGCGGCGGCGGCGGCGGCGAGCAACTCGGCGCCCTCCACCCCCTCGGCCGGCGCGAGGCGCGACACCTCGAAGCGCCCGGTGGTCAGCGTGCCGGTTTTGTCCATCACGACGGCGTCCACCGTCGCCGAGGACTCCAGGTACTCCGAGCGGGTGACCATCACGCCCAACCGGGCGGCGGCCGCGAACGCGGCGACCATCGCCGACGGGCTCGACAGCAGCAACGCCGTCGGGCAGGTCACGACCAGCACGGTGACGGCCTTGAGCGCCGCCAGCTCACGAACCTCGGGATCGCCCGACCTCGCGTTGAAGAAGAACACGATGCCCGCGACCGCGATCGCCACGGGGACGTAAAACTTGGCGACCTGCTCGATCAGTTGCTGGCGGGGCGTCCGGGTGCTCTCGGCTTCGTGGATCAGGCTCGAGACCTGGCCGATGGTCGTGTCCGAACCGGCCGCGGTCACCTCGATGTCGATGGCGCCGGTCAGGTTGCTGGTGCCGGCGTAGACCTCGGTCCCGCCCTGCACCTCTACGGGCATCGCCTCGCCGGTCAGCGATGCCTGGTTGATCGATGTCTGGCCGGTCAGCACCCGCCCGTCGACGGGCAGGTTCTCGCCCGGGAACACGCGGACCGTCTGGCCGACGGCGATCTCGGTCACTGCCACCACACGCTCGGCGCCGTCCGCATCGACCACGCGCCCCTCGGTCGGGGTGAGCTTGACGAGCTGCTCGATCGCCCGCTGGGCGCCCGACGCGGTCCGCTTGACGATCTGGTCGGCGACCAGCAGGATGAACGCGAGGAACGCGGCGGTGCCGTACTTGCCCACCGCCATCGCCGCGAGGATCGCCAGCGCCGCCAGCGAACTCGACGAGACACGCCCCTGCATGATCTCCTTGAAGGCGGCGACGATCAGCCACGACCCGAGCAGCAACGCCGCGGCCACCGCGGGCAGCGTGGACACGAGCTCGTTCGTCATCCCGGTGATGTGGGCGATCCACGAGACGATCGCCAGCACGCCCCCGATCAGGAAGATGAACAGGTACCGCTCCACGTCCATGTCGTGGTGCGAGCAGCAATCGGCGGCGTCGCCGTGCAGGTGCGTGTGGCTGTGCCCGTAGCTGTGCTGGGAGACATGGTCGTGCGTGCGGTCTTGGTCGTGGGCCATGTGCTGGTCAAACCTCTTCGGTCGCCGACCCGCGGGTCGGCGTGCGGTCGTTCTCGCGTGAACGTGCGTGCCCCGGGCGATCGGCCCGGGGACGGGCGTGGACTCTAGGGGCGCCAGGATCCTCTCGGGGAACCCGCGGAGCGACAACGCCGACCCGCCGCTACCCTTACGCGGACGCCGGCCCGACGGTTCGCCCGTCCGAGCCCACCGGAGACCGCCTTGACCGACGCCCGAGCGAACCCGAGCGATCCGCCCCGCGTGAGCGTGCTTGGAATCGGACAGATGGGTCTTGTCTGCGCGGGCATCCTGACCCAGTCGGACCCCGGGCGTCCGGACGCCGCCCCGCGGGCCCGGGTCACGATGTGGGGGCACTGCGAGTCCGAGGCCGGTGATCTGGCCCAGACCCGCGGATCCGCCCGACTGCCGGGCTTTTCCCTGCCCGATCCGGTCCGGGTCCGGATGGACGATGCGCAGGCGCTGGGCGAGGCCGACCTGATCGTCTCGGCGATCCCGGTCCAGTTCATCCGCGAAGCATGGACGCGCGTCCGCCCGCACGTGCCCCGGTCGGCCGCGGTGCTGTCGGTCGCCAAGGGCATCGAGACCGGGACGCTGCTGCGACCGACCCAGGTCATCGCCGATGTGCTCGACGACGATCCGGACGCCAAGCCCCGCCCGCTGGGATGCCTGTCGGGCCCGACGATCGCGACCGAGTTGGCCCAGTGCCTGCCGGCGACGATGGTGGCCGCCAGCGATCACCCCGGCTTCTCGGAACGCGTCCAGGACCTCTTTACGACGAGTTGGCTCCGCGTGTACACGAACCCCGACCTGATCGGGGTGGAACTTGCGGGCGCGACCAAGAACGTGATCGCGATCGCGGCCGGCATCATCGACGGGCTCAGCGCCGGGCACAACGCCAAATCCGCCCTGCTCGCCCGCGGGCTGGCGGAGATCGCCCGCCTCGGGTCGGCGATGGGCGCACGGACCGACACCTTTTTCGGCGTCGCCGGCGCGGGCGACCTGGCGACCACCTGCTTCAGCCCCGAGGGACGCAACCGGTCGTGCGGGGAAGCGCTGGGCAAGGGCACGCCCCTGGCCGACTACCTCGCCGAATCGCTCTGGGTGGTCGAGGGCGTGGAGACCACGCGCGGCGTGCTCGCGCTCGCGGAGCGGTACAAGGTGGACATGCCCATCACCCGGGCCGTGCATGCCGTGCTGTTCGAGGGGCTGGACCCGGTGCGGGCGATCACGATGCTGATGAGCCGCGAACCCCGCGACGAGCGGGTGGGCTGAGCACGCCCCGGCACCGCCCAGATCGCCCGGTCTCCCCGGGTTCCGGGTGCGGCGGGGGGCGGAAATCACCCTCCAAACCCGGGAAGAGGGCGATTTGGCGTTGTTGTTCAACGGACCGACTGATAGTCTGGGCAAGGCCCGTTCGGGCCGAGCCGTCCCGGCGTGATCGTCGGGGGCGTCGTTGGAGAATGCGTTTCCGATTCACGCCGGCCACGAGCCGGATCCTGCCCACGCCTCGCCGCGGGCGATACCCATCTCAGGAGAAGACCGTGCAACACTCGAACCTGCACCGCCCGCTGACTCTCGCCCTGGCACTGCTGACCGTGTCCGGCGCCGCCGCCGATGTCTTCGTGGTCGATCCGGAGAACAAGCGGGCGGTTGCCCGCGAGAACGACCCGCGTAACGCCCCGATCCAGCGCCGGGCGATCGCGTTGAGCGTTGACTCGGGCGTGGTGGTCGCCTCGGCGCGCGCGGACGCCTCGATCGCCCGCCCGGTCCAGGTCCCCGTGTGGTCGACCGAGGTCGGGGTGGACGACGCGGGCTGGGTGCGCCTGCGGTTCGGTCAGATCGAACTCGCCCCCGCGACCGATGCCGCCCGGGCGTCGTACATCCGCATCACCTCCCTCTACGACGGGCACGAGCAGTACCTCGACGCCCGGAACGTCCGGGAGTGGGCGAACACCAGCGCCTACTTCAACGGCGGGCGTGTCCGCGTCGAGATCATGGCATCCCCCACCGCCAACCCCATGCCCAACCGCGTCGAGATCGTCGGCGCCACCGCGTCCGAACCCACCCAGTTCCCGCGATCGATCTGCGGGCCCACCGACGACCGCGTGCTCTCGAACGATCCCCGCGACGGGCGCCTGATGCCGATCGGCTGCACCGGGTGGCTCTTCGGGGACCAGCCCAACTCGTTCCTCAGCGCCGGGCACTGCGGCCCGGGCCCGGGCGACGTGATGCAGTTCAACGTCCCGCTCTCGACCGCCGGGGGCACGGCCCAGAACCCCGGCCCGGAGGACCAGTACCCCGTGGATCCCGCCTCGGTGCAGGAGCAGAACGGGGGCATCTTCATCGGCAACGACTGGGCGTTCTACGGCACGTTCGACAACTCCAACACGGGGCTCGCCCCGCAAGACGCGCAGGGGGCATCGCACACCCTCGCCACGTCCCTCCCGCCCGTCGACGGACGCCCCATCCGCATCACCGGGTACGGCTCGACCTCCTCGCCCGTCTCGCCGACCTGGAACGGCGTGCAGAAGACCCACACCGGGCCGCTCAGCAGCATCAGCGGCGACACCGTCCGCTACCGCCCGGACACCACCGGCGGCAACTCGGGCTCGGCGATCCTCGATGAGAACGCGAACGTGGTGATCGGCATCCACACCAACGCGGGCTGCTCGTCCTCCGGCGGCGCGAATCAGGGCTGCTCGCTGTTCAACGCCGACCTCCAGGTCGCGCTGGCCAACCCGCAGGGCATCACCCAGCCGCTCGGGCTGGACATGTTCGTGCTGGGCTCCCGCCCGGACCAGATCGACCCGGCGGGCGGCGATGTGATCTCGATCGACGTGGTTGCCGACAACGGTCTCAGCCCCACCGGCAATGTGACCATGTTCGTCGATACCGGCTCGGGCTTCTCGGCGGTGCCCATGTCGCTGTTGTTCGAGAACACCTACACCGCCCAGTTCCCGGCCTCGGACTGCGGCCAGAGTGTCCGCTACTACTTCGCCGCCGACGACAACGAGGGCGGCATCTGGCAGTTGCCCTTCAGCGGCGCGTCGGCCCCGTTCTCGACCCTCTCGGCCAACGGCATCGCCACCGCCGTCAGCGACGACTTCCAGGTCGATACCGGATGGACCGTGCAGAACGTCGCCCTGGACTCGGGAGCCTGGGAACGCGTGGACCCGATCGACTTCGGACGCTCCGAGCCGGGCGACGACGCCGACGGGTCCGGGCTGTGCTACGTCACGGGCAACAGCAACCTCGAGGATGTCGATGGCGGGCCGACCTATCTCATCTCCCCCGCCGTCGATGTCTCCGGGCTGAACGACCCGATCGTGACGTTCGCACGCTGGCACCAGTCCAACGGCGCCGACCCGTTCACCGTGGACTTCTCCACCAACGGCGGTTCGACCTGGACCAACGCCGACACCTTCACCGGAAACTCCTCGTGGGAGACCGTCGAGATCCGGGTCTCCGATTTCGTCTCGACCGCCGGGTCCCTGCGGGTCCGCTTCGGTTCATCGGATAACCCGAACGGATCGATCACCGAGTCGGGCGTGGACGCGTTCGAGGTCATCGATGTGATCTGCTCGGCCGCCTGCCCCGCCGACATCGACGGGAACGGCGAACTGAACTTCTTCGATATCTCGGACTACATCACGCTGTTCAACGCGGGCGACCTGGCCGCCGACTTCGACACCAACGGAACCCTGAACTTCTTCGACATCTCCGAGTTCATCGCCCAGTTCAACGCGGGCTGCCCGTAAGCCGGCCGATCCGTCTCACGCCCCAAACGCCCGGGCTCGCCCGGGCTTTTTTGTGCGCACGCCGATATGGTCCGCGATGCAGTTGCGTTTCCTCGGCACCGGGACATCCGCCGGCGTGCCCGTCATCGGGTGCGGCTGCCGGGTGTGCACCTCGACCGATCCGCGCGACCACCGCACACGCACCAGCGCGATCCTCGAGTTCACCGACCCCGACGGGCACCCCCGCGTGATCCTGATCGACGCCTCGCCCGATCTGCGCCAGCAGGCGCTGCGGGAGCGGTTCGAGCGGATCGACGCGATCCTGATCACGCACGACCACGCCGATCACATCTTCGGGCTCGACGAGGTCCGACGGTTCAACGTGCTGATGGGGTCGTCGATCCCGGTCTACACCGACGACGCGACGCACGCCTCGCTCAGGCGGGTGTTCCCGTACATCCTCGATCGGGTCGGCCCGGCCCGTTCGTTCGTGTCGGATCTCACGCCGATCACCGTGGAACCGTTGACCCCGTTCGGGCTGTTCGGGCTGACCGTCACGCCGATCCCCCTGCTGCACGGGCGTCAGCCGATCCTGGGGTACCGGTTCGACGACCCCGATCGGCGCTGCGACCGGGACGGGTCGCTGCTGCCGCTGTCGTACTGCACGGACGTGTCGTCGTTCCCCGAGGGGTCGGAGGGTGCGCTCGCCGGGTCCGGAACGCTGGTGCTCGACTGCCTGCGGCGGCGCCCGCACCCCACGCACCTGACGGTGGACCAGGCGACCGAGGCGGCGGCGTGGGTGGGCGCTTCCCGGACCTTCCTGGTCCACATGACGCACGACCTGGGGCACGCCGAGACGCAGGCCGGGCTGGCGGGTGGGATTGCGCTGGCGTACGACGGACAGATCGTGACCTGAGGGGGTCGCTTTTCGCTGGTCCCTCCGGAGAACCGTGGCATGGTTCACCGCGGCCCGGGATGACCGGGCCCAACCAGAGAGAGGAGCCAGCGATGCCCGAGCAACCCCAGCCCAACGCCGCCGATCCGCAGGGCCCGACCCCGCTGGTCCAGATGTTCCCGATGCACATCGGGGAGCCGGGCGACGCCCCGGCCCGCCCCGGGACCGACAGGGCCAGCCCGGGCTCTGAACGGACGCCGAACCGATCCGGGCCGACGCCGAACCGGGCGGGCTGAGGCGCCCCATCGAATCGGCGAGCCGGGCGTGGCTCCCCGCGCGGAGGGCGCTACGATCCCGGCCCATGGGTAAGAGCCGCGAAATCAAGAACCGGATGAAGGCCGTCGGCAACATCAAGCGCATCACGCGCACGATGCAGATGATCGCCACCAGCAAGTTCGCCCGGGCCCAGCAGTCGTCTCTGGCGACCAAGCCCTACACGGAGACCCTGTTCGGTCTCGTGGGCCAACTCAACGCCGCGGGCGTGGGCGAGGGGCACCCGCTGCTCTCGACCCCGGAAGGGGACGCTCCCGAACTGACCCTCGTGATCACCGCCGACCGCGGCTTGTGCGGCCCGTACAACGGCTCGCTCGTCCGGACCGCGCTCAAGCACCTCAAGAGCGACGCGCGCATCTCTGGCGGCCCGATCGAGGTCGTCGGAAAGAAGGGAGCCTCCACGCTCCGCTTCAACGGGTTCGACGGCTTCCATCACCACACCCAGATCGGCGACAAGCCGCGCTACGAGGACGTCGAGCGGATCGCGCAAACGTTCATCGACGCGTTCACGGCGGGTGAGGTGTCGGCGGTGCGTGTGGTGTACATGAAGTACATCTCCGCCGGCAAGCAGAAGCCCGAGATCCTGCAGTTGCTGCCCTTCTCGGCGCCGGTGACCGAATCGGATGCTCCGAGCGGCGGGGCGAACGACATCTATGAGTTCAGCCCGGACGCGGCCAGCCTGCTCGACTCGATCTTGCCCGCCGCCGTCAAGGCCGTGCTGTTCCAGTGCTTCAACGACGCGGTCGTCTCCGAGCACATCGCCCGGATGGTCGCGATGAAGGCCGCGACCGACAACGCCGGCAAGATGGGCCAGTCGCTCAAACGCCAGTTCAACCGCGCCCGCCAGGCCCAGATCACCACGGAGTTGACCGAGATCATCTCGGGCGCCGCGGCCCTGGAGTGAGCCCGCGCAACAGCCCGATCACCTCGAGCGCCCCGGCACCTGCCCGGGGCGTCTCTCCTAGCGGCCGGATCGGTCCGCGGGCAGCGGGGCACGCAACCCGCCGAGCAGGACCCGGATCACTCGGGGCGTGCGTCGGCGTCGGGCAGCACGGTCACGCGTTTGTGGACGCCGGCGCCGATGCATCGCGCCAGCGTCTCGCGCACCAACGCCGGGGTGATCGCGGCGTATGCCGGGCGCAGCCCCGACAGCGAATCGATCTCCAACCCGCTCCAGGACAGGGTGGAGAGCCGCGCCGCCCAGAATGCCCGTCGTTCCCACGCCCGGTCGACTTCCCGCTGGGCACGCTCGATCTGCTTGCCGATCGCGGCTTCCTCGGTCCGCCCGTCCATGAACGCCGCGATCGTGTCGTCGACCCAACCGGGCGCCGATCGCACCGCGTCGGCGTCGCCCTCGATCCGGATGACCAGCGTGACCCGATCGGGGATCCCCTCGCCCAGCCAGAGCCACGCCCGGCCCTCGACGCCTTGCTCCTCCGCCCGCGATCGGATCTCCGCGTCGATCGCCCGGCTCGCGACGACCATCGGGCGCACCGTGCCCAGTTCGGCCATGTCGGCGAACGTCACGGCATGCACGTACTCGCCCGATTCGCCTTGGATCGTGACCCGCCGCTCCGAGCCCGGCAGACCTCCCCACACGCCGTCCGGGCGTTCCGGGAAGGCGCGTGCATCCAGCGTGCCGAGCGACCCGGGCAGGTGAGAGACGACCGACTCGGGGTCGAACGAACCGACGACCGACGCCTCGATCGGAGCCGCCGCGAGCCGGCGGAGCCAGGCGTCCGCCGCGCCGGCATCGATCCGGACCGTGTCCGGCGGGGACGCGGCCCGCGGGTCGCGCTCGCCCACCACCAGCGCGCCCAATCGGTCCAACGCCGGGGTGGACCACGCGTTCTCGATCACCGCCCGGTCAACGAACCGCGCATCGACTCCGGGGTCATCGATGAGCGCTGCCGCCAGATCGATCGCGTCCCGCGCGGACCCGGGGGGCCCGTTCACCTCGAGCACCAGACGATGCTCGGACTCGAACACGCGGAGCGCCAGCCCCCGGTCGCGCATCCACGCCCGGATCGAGGGCGCCCCCAGCCCGGAACCGGGCATGCTCGGATACGACCACGCGGCGGCGGCGTCACGCGTCCGACCCAGCGTGCGCTCGTCCTCGATGACCAGCCCCGCGCCGAGCGCGACCCGCACGGTCACGCCCGCGTCCTCTGCCGATTCGTCACGGCCCGCGATCGGCCTCCGGTACGGGTCGAAGCGACCTGCACCCGGCCGGTCTTCCAGCGCCTTGACCCGAGCGACCACGCCGTTGCCGAGCGTCGCGGTCCATACGTCCGTCGCCGGATCGTGCGCGATCTGGTTGATGGAACCCACGCCGCCGCCATCGGGGAGGCCGCCCGTGATGTGCCCGGCCCGGGCCGGCGGGGGTCCACCGCGGGCGAGCCGGCGCACCGTCTGGCCCAGCGCCTCCCCGACGCCATCGGCCGGCTCGGGCGTGAGCATCACCAGGTTGAACCGGTCGGGATCGAACAGCTCGAGCGCCCGCTCGGTGAACGTGCCGTCCGTCGTCGCCGCGAGCAGGCGTTCGGCGTGCTTGAGGACCGACGCCCGCGGGACCCAGTCTTCGTCGTGCATCACCGCCGCGACCAGCGACGCGAGCCGGCCCACGGGCCCCGGCGGAGCGTCGAGATCGGCGTCCGTCCGCAGGGCCTCGAGCAGTTGGGCGCGGGCGGCCTGGATCTCGGTTTCGGTCCATCCGTCGCGGTGCATCCGCGCCAGGGCGGAGCCCACCGTGCGCGCCGCGTTGGCCGCGCCGGGCGGCGCGGTCCGGACCGAAACCTCGGTGAGGTGCGAGCCCCGCAGCCAGCCGACCGCGTAGGTATCGATCGAGAGCAGATCGGGCTCGACGCCGCCGATCTCGCGGAGCAGGCGGTCGCCGACCAAGCCCGCGGCGACGCCATCGATCAGCTTGCGATCCAACGCCGTGAGCGACCCGTTCTGCCCGCGCCCGCTGAACGCGATCAGCGACAACTCCGCGCCAGGGTACCCCTCGATCACGTGCGCGCTCACGCGTCCGGTGAGATCGGACACATCGAGCGCCGGGACGCCGCCCCGACCCGGGCGGTCTCCAACCCCGGCGAAGGCGCGCTGCGCCCGGTCGAGCACCTCGCCGGGATCGACGTCGCCCACGACGATCAGCACAGAATCGGACGGCACGTACGATCGGCCGATATAGCCCCGGACCGACCCGGGCGTGAGCGACTCGATCGCGTCGGCGTCGGGCAGCAGCGGGCGATCGCCGATCGGGTGACCGGCGAACAACGACCGCGCGACCGCCACCCGCGCGCGTGCGTCGGCCGAGTCCGGGGGCGCACGGCCCGCGACCATGCCCACCGCCCGCTCGATCGCAGCGTCGGCGGGCGACCAGCCGTCCAGCAACGCCCGCGCGTGCGAGAGCGCCGATCCCATCGCCTCGGTGTCGGCGGCATCGAACACCAACCGGAACTCGACGAGCGCGTGGCTGATCGCGCTGTGCCCGCGCCCTTCTGGCGTGAACGCCGGGTCGCCCGGGCTGAAGCCGCTGCGGAACCGGTCCGCCATCGACGGGTCGATCCCGGGACGCTCGATGCCCGCGGCCTGCTTCGCGATGAACGCGGCGCCCCGCTCGGTGTCACGCTCGTCGATCGCCCCGGAGCGGACCACCAGGCTGAGGTAGACCTCCCCGGAACCGCCTTCGCGCCCGACCCCGGGCGCCCCCTCGGGCGGACTGACCCAGACCTCCAGCCCGCACGCCAGACGCTCGCGGGTGAGCCCGGACGGATCCGCGGGCGGGCCGGGCTGCGCACCGGGGCTCTGCACCGCGATCGCCGCCCAGAGGACCGAGCAAAGCAGGATGAATCGCCGGAACTTCACGACGTGACAATGTACCGGAGATCGCCCCCAACGGTGCATGAATCAGCACCTCAAAGGGCCCGCGTCGTCGAGAAACCCGCACCCGCCCGCGCACTCCCGCCCACGCTCGAACCGCCCCGCCAGCATGCCCCGTGCCGCCTCTTCGATCCTGGCCCGAACCCGGTCCGGCTTCAACGCCGACAGAGGCACCGACCCGACCTCGCCCGACGCCAGCAGCCAGTACTCCCCGGTCGAGCCGTCCGACCAGTCGGGCGTCTCGCCGGGCGCTGCGCCGTCCATGTGGGCGAGCGCCATCGCGTAGATGGACAACTGGAGATCGGTGCTCCTGGGCGTGACGAGATCTCTGCCGGGGTGCCCGGTCTTGTAATCGATCAGCCGTCGCCCCCCGGTCGACTCGATGAGATCGATGCGATCGATCTTGCCCCGCAGCGTGTGCCTTGTGCCGTCGATGACGACCGGGAACTCGAACGGGCGCTCGATCTCGATGATGTGGGCCCCGGGATCGTGCAAGGAGTCCCAGTACACGCGGGTCTGCGCCAACGCCCGCGCCAGCTGATGATGATCCACCTCGAGCCCGCCGGGCCAGCACGAGAAGAACGATCGCCGGGTCATCCGCTCGAGATCGTCCCAACCCGGGAGGGCACGGCCCTCGCTGTCGGCATCGCGCCACGCGTTCGTGAAGGTCTCCAGCGCCGCGTGCACCGCCTTGCCCACCGCGAGCGCGGGCGACTCGGGCTGCTCGAGCCCGAGCACGCGGCTGACGTAAAAGCAACGAGGGCAACGCAGGTACTCGCTGATCGCGGTGTAGCTCAGCCTCAGCGGGGCCTGCATCGTCGCCCCGAACGTCGCGCCGGCGTGCTCGGGCCCGGCACGCAGACGCTCGGCGAGCCGCGCCGCCTCCTCGCCCAGCCCGCGCCGCTCGGCCCACTCCGGCGCACGCCCGGTGCGTTCCAGGTGCCCGATCATCGCCAGCCTCTCCGCCGAGCGTTCCAGCATCGCGTGGGCCTCTTGCAGCGAGGACGCATCGCGTTGGATCAGATCGAGCGCGACCGCCGCCGAACGACGCGCCGAACGACGCGCCAGGTGCAACTCGCCAGCCCGCCGATCCGGATCGGATCCCTCCCGCTCGAGCGCGTCGAGTTCGTCGGGGTGGCCCGAGCCCGGGGCGCGGGGCAGCACGTCGCCCGCGTCGTGGCGGGCGACATCGAGCCCCGGGACACCCATCAGCTCGACGGGGTAGTGCACGGACGCGCCGGGTCTTTTGGGCGGCTTGCCGAGCAGCACCACCCGGCGCTCCGCCCGCGTCAGCGCGACGAAGAACACCCGGCGTTCCTCGTCCAGGAGTCGTTCCCTGCGATCGCGCCCGCTCGGGTCGGCACCGACGACGAGCTCGGGGATCGCGGGCGGGTCGTTGCCCTGGGTCTTGGGGAAGCCCCAGCCCGGGCACACCCGCGCGATGTAGACGCTGTCGAACTCCAGCCCTTTGGACGCGTGCGCCGTCAGCAGCCTCACCCCGTCCCCGGCGCCGGGCCCCTCCTCGACGCCGGGATCAACGACCCCCGCCGGCGGCTTGGCGAACGACCTGTCCCGCTCGGGAAGGTCGTCGAGATACGCGATCAGCGCCCGCAGGTCGCGCGGCTCGCCGATCCGAACGATCCGCTCGCGCGCGAACCGCAGCAGCGCCACGATCGATCGGACACGGGCGGCACGCTCGCGGGCGTCGAGCTCCTCCGCGTTGGCCACTCCCGTCGCGCGGACGATACGCAGCAACGCCTCGTCCGCGGTCAGACCGGCGATCGATCGCCCGAGCGCCGCCTCCATCTCCGCGGCACGCGCGATCGCGTCGTCCGATCCGCCCCGACCCGAGGACCGACCCGACGACCGCCCCGAGGCCCAGGCCAGGAACCCGCCGGGATCGCCCGCTCCCCCCTCGTCCTCCAGACGCGACCGCTCGCTGCGGTACCGCTGCTCGAGCGCCCCGAGCGCCGACGGGTCGCACCCGAACGGGGAGCGTGCCAGGATGGCGCGGGCGGCCCATGAACGCGTCGGGTCGATCAGCAGCGCGCACCAGTTCAGCAGGAGCCGGACGCCCGGGTCCTCGCGCGACGCGTCGTCGACCGAGCTGGTGTACGCGATGCCCTCGGCGTCCAACGCCGCGCCGATCTGACGCACGTCGCTGTTCAGCCGTGCGATCACCGCGACCTTCGAGAGATCCAGGCCGGGCTCGTCATCGATCCGGGCCCGCAGCATCCCCGCGATCACGGCGGCGCTGTCCGTTTCTTTCTCCATCGCGACCAGCTCGACCGACGCGTCCCGCGGATTGTCCGCCCCCGGGACCCCCCGCTTGTCCGGCGCGAACCGGTATACCGACGCATCGATGATCGCGTTGGACGCGTCGATGATCGCCGACCCGCTCCGGTAGTTGGTCGCCAGACGGACCGTGGTGACGCGGGCTTGCCCCCCCCAACGCGCACTGAACCGCTCGAACGCCCGTTCGTCGGCGCCGCGGAACGCGTAGATCGATTGGTCGTCGTCCCCCACCACGCAGACGTCCGGGGGGCGTCCCGTCTCGTCCTCGGGCGGCGCGAGCATCGCCAGGAACGCGATCTGCGTCGCGTTGAGGTCCTGGAACTCGTCCACAACCACATGGCGGCACATCTGGCGGACGATGTCGCGGGCCGTGCCCGGCTTCTCGAGCACCCGCATCGGCCAGCGGATCAGGTCGTCGAACCGCGGGGTGCCCCGGTCCAGGCACGCGTCGTCGAGCAGCCCGGCGAACCGGGCCGCCTCTGCGAACAGCGCGAGCTCGGCGCGCCGGGCCCGGTCGCCCGGTTCGAGCGCATCCGCGGCGGACTCGGCACGCGCGATCGCGTCCGCCGGATGGATCGCGAGATTGATCAACTCCTTCGAGACGTCGAGCCCCCGATCGATCGCCGAATCGATCCCGCGCCCCATCGAAGAGCGGAACAGCCCGTGCGCGCCGACCAACTCGCGGGCGAGGGCCCGCTCCTGTGATGCGTCCAGGATCTCGAAGCCGCTGGGCAGCCCGATCCGGTCGCCGAAACGCTGGAGCACACGCATCCCGAACGCGTGCATGGTGCCGGCGCGGATCGATCCCGCGTGGCGCGGACCGACGAGCCCGTGCATGCGGTTCCTGAGCTCGCCCGCCGCTTTGTTGGTGAACGTGAGCGCGAGGACCGTCTCGGGATCGGCGCCGCGCTCGCGGATCAGGCGGGCGACCCGGGCGGTGATCACGCGCGTCTTGCCCGTGCCCGGCCCGGCGAGCACGATCAGCGGGCCCGCGTCGTGCTCGACCGCCTCACGCTGCTCGCGCGAGAGCGATGGCATCGTCGGGGGTGCCCCCGATACGCCCGCGTCTGCCGGTTCGAACAGGTCGTTCACGCACCCATCGTACGAGACCCGGCTGGCGCGCGGCGTGTCAGAACGCCACGCCCTCCGCCTGCTTTTTCATGTACAGATGGACCGCGGTGGTCCCGTAATCGTGCGTCTCAGGACCGATCGCGCCCTCGATCGAGAGGTCCGGGTCCGCACGGCGCACCGTCGGCGTGCGGGCCAGTTCCGCTTCGAACGCGTCCAACGCCGTGTCGGTGCCGTCGTCGTCGAGATCCAGCGTGACGTGCCTGGGTGCCGGTTCGGTCCCGGGCGGTGATCCTTCGGTGCCGGCTCCGCCGGGCCCGGGATCCAGCACGTGGAAGAACGGCGAGGGCGTCCGCAACACCAGGTAGCCCGTGTCGTCGAGCAGGCGGACGAGACGCGAGGCCTGCGTGCGGACACGCTCCCACCCCTCGGGCTCGCGGACCAGGGCGTACGGCGGGTCCATGAACGCCAGGTGCACCGGGCGCGGGCATCGGGTCAAGGCGGCCGGCCCCAGCGCGTCACCGACGATGACCTCGCAGATGTCGGCGGCACCGACCGCGTCGATGTTCTTCTGGGTGACCGCCGCGACGCGCCGGTCCTTCTCGACCAGAACGACCCGCGGCGAGCCGAGCGAGGCGGCCTCGAGCCCCATCGCGCCCGTCCCGGCGAACAGATCGATCACCGCGCCGTCCTCGGGGTGCCCGCGGAGCAGGTTGAACACCGCCAGCTTGATCCGATCGGGCATCGGGCGGGTGGTCGAGCCCGGGGGCGGGCCCTGCAACTGCTTGCGTTTGAACTGTCCTGAAATGATCCGCATGGACCGGGACCGAAGACCGCCCGGGCAGCCGAGTCAAGCACGCGGGCCCGACGAGTCGCCCCGGAGTGCGGCACGCGTCGGATGGCTCAGGCGAGCGCCTCGCGGCTCTGATCGTCGCCGGGGCGCTGGCCGAGGTCGCCCAGCAGGCGCTCGACCGAACAGACCGAGACCGGGGGCTGCCCGAGCCCAGTGACCAGCGACCAGAACCCCGAACCGTCGGCGTCGTGCCACGCCCGGAACGCCGATCCCGGCGCTCTGGCGGCTTGCTCGAGCGAACCCGACCCGAGGAACACGCAACGCTGGAGGAACAGGCCCGCCTCGCCGGCGAACTCGAACTCGCCGGAAACACCGAAGATGGCTTCGGCCACCCTCGAAAACAGCGTCGGGCGGGCCCTGAGGAAGACGTCCGCGTCGTGCCACAGGATGACCCGCTGGCGGGTCAACGCCCGACCCGGAACGGAAACGCGGGAACGGAGCGCCGAGACGAGCCCGCCGGATCCGTCGATGGTGCGCGCGATGCCGTCGACGATGATCTGGCCTTCGAGTTGGGCGCACAGCCCCTCGAGGTCGAAGATGGCTCGCCCGTGAAGGACGCAGACTTCGGTCGCGGGCTGGGTGGACAGATAGGCCTGGAGTGAGGCGGCCAGATGGGTCCTGGCGCGGGTCTCGGGTGACCATACCACCAGATGATGGGATTCGAGCTTCTGCAGGACCTGGGGCTGCCAGGTGCAGGGTTCGAAGGTCAGGCCGGATGAAGACAGGGAAAGGTGCATCCAATGACATGGCCGGGGCGCATGGGGGTGCGGCTCGACGCGGGCTCCTCGAGATGACTGCCGGGTGGTGGTGGTGTCAGGCGTCCGCGGCCCGTGCGTCCTTGGACGGGTTTAATGTGCCCTAAATTCGGGCGGGTTCCAGCGAATCCGCAGGTTGGGCGGATATTTCCGGGGATGACGTCTGGGGCGAAGCCTGTATAATCGCCGATAATCCCTTCCGTGCCGTTGGAGATCGGCGCGGGATGACAGTGCTTGAGTGAAAGGTCTGGTTCTTTTTCGCTTTTCAGTGTGCTTCTCGTGGGTGCGTAATCCCATTTTCAAGGTGTCGCAGAGCAATCCGTCGATGTCAGCCGTCCGTGGAACCCAACCGGGGTGATCACGAACCACGGCTGGCCAGCCCGGGGTGTTTGGCCCCCGGTCGACCGATCGAGGGATGAAACAAAGCCGCCACCGTGAAGGGGTTCAGATTGACTGACGCACGCCCGCTCAACACCAATGCATCCGCCGAGCCCGGTCTCGATCCGCGCTCGGTGGTCTCGGTCGCATCGAGTTTGTGCCGACTGCCCGCTGTTGCAACACAAGATTGGGCCGAACGCGCCGCCCAAGCCCTCACCGAGATCGATCCTGCGTCACGGGCGGGCGTGATGATCGCCCAGATGGACGAGCACGGACGGTTCGGTAACACGGACACCGTCGCGGTCCGCTGCTCGGATCTGGAGTGCCGGAGATCGGCGGACGCCAACAAGGAGATGGGCTCGGCCCGCATGCGTCTGGAACGCCTGACGGACCTCGGGGTGACGGTGCCGGGAGAAGCCATGTCGCGCGGGATCGCCGCGAACGCCGAAGACCTGGCCGACTGGCGATCGGGCGCGTTGTCCAGGGTCTGGGAGCCGCACACCATCGAAACGCTGCTGATCGGGATCGCGTCGATCGGTGATCTGTCCGTGGAAGACCCCGACGCGGGCAAGCGATGCCTGATCGTGTTCGTGGCGTTGACGAGCGACAGTTCGCCCGCCCACCGCCCCGGGGCGCGGACGCTGGCGGCGCTGCTCCCGCTGATCGCCGAACGCGCCGCCCTCGCGATGCCGCCGGGCCCGGAGATCGGCTGGCTGACCGAGCGCGAACAGAACGTGCTGGACCGCTTGACGCTTGGACGCTCGGTGCGGGAGATCGCCGAGGACCTCGACCGCTCGCCGCACACCGTGCATGACCACGTCAAGAGCTTGCACCGCAAGCTGTCCGCCTCGTCTCGGGGCGAGTTGGTGGCGCGGGCGCTGGGGCACAACCCGAACCCGGCGCCACGCCTGGACCCGGTCGTGATCGAGCGGGCCCGCGCCTCGACGATCATCGAGCCCTCGCCCGGGCTGGCCCGGCGTGTGCCGACCGCCTGATCGGGCACCGACACGCTCACGCCGAACGCGTGCCTTCCGGGCACCCGCCTTTGGGAGCCGAGCCTGCTGGTGGCGGATCGGCGGCTCAGCTCTCGGGCGGGGCGATGCCCGCACGCCGCGCGATGTCCCGTGCGATCCGGGCGGCGAGCGCGGGATCGGCGCTGACCGGCTCGCGGAACTCCGGCTCGTCGCCCGCGCGACGGGCGATCGGGTTGACCGCGTGGCTCGATCGCCGGATCGCGTCGGTCTCGACCCGCCAGTTCGGGCGGCGCACGCGATAGATCGTGACCGCGACCGACACCATCTCGGGCGCCTCCGCGGGCTCGAACACCACGGTGGCCACCCGCTCGTGCTGGTGCATCAGGTCGCGACCCTCGTCGCCCAGGGAACTCTGTTCGCGGTCCCACGGGGACGCGAGCCCCGCCGTCCGCTTCGGGAGCGTGGTGATCACGCCCCGGGCGGCGTCCACCCGGTCCAGCGTGAAGCGCAGCCCGGTCAACGCGTCGCGGGCCGCGTCGAACGCACGCGGGTAGGCGTCGGGCTCGAACGCGGCCGTCGCCTCGGGCGGGCCTGCGTCCGCCGGCACCGGGGCGTACGACACGCACCCGCCCAGCGAGAGCGGGGCCAGCAGGGCGGTGGCAATGGCGCGCATCGATCGCTTCACGCGGTCACTCTACCCGCCCGACGTCGGGCGTGCGGGGTGCCGATCCCGTCTCGGCGTCCAGTGCCGAGCGGATGTCTTCGAGGAGGCGGTCGACGGCCGCGTCGTCGGTGTTGACCGTGCCCACCGAGATCCTGGCGATCGTGCCGATCCGCTGCGTCTTGCCCAGCGGCACGCGGGTGGGCGTGATGAGCGATCGCCCCCCGGCGTTGACCCGGGCGACAACCTCCGAGGTCAATCGGTCGGCGTGCTCGTCGTCCCGGGCACACACCCGGAAGCACACCAGGGCGAGCGATCGCCGGAGCGGGATCTCCAGCCTCGGGTCGGCGCGGAGGGTCGCTTCGATGCGCTCGGCCATCGCGATATGGCGTCGGATGTGGGCGCGCAGTCCCTCGGCACCGTAGTGTCGGATCACGAACCAGAGCTTCAGGGCCCGGATGCGCCTGCCCAGCGGCACGTGCCAGTCCCGGTAGTCGATCACCCCCCCCGAATCGCTGTCCTCGTTGCGCAGGTACGCGGGGGTGATCGACATCGAGTCGGTCAACGCCGCGCGATCGCGGACCCAGAACAGGTCGCAATCGAAGTTCGTCAAAAGCCATTTGTGCGGGTTGATGCAGATCGAGTCGGCGTGCCCGAGCCCGGACGCGAAGCCGCGCAGCTCGGGGCAGACCAACGCGGCGCCCGCCCATGCGGCGTCGACGTGCAGCCACGGGCGGGGTTCGCGGGGGCTCGGGACCGACGCGATCTCCGGGAGCGGGTCGAACGCGCCCGTTGAGGTGGTGCCCAGCGTCGCGACGACCAACGCCGGCGAGAGCCCCCGGGCCAGGTCGTGCCTGACACGTTCGTCCAACTCCCCCTGGTTCATGCCCAGGCCGCTTCCGACACCGATGAGCCTGACCCTCGATGTGTCTTCGGGGTGGTCGGCCAGCCCCGCGATCATGGCGGCTTTGACAACCGACGAGTGCGCCTGGCTCGACGTGTACACCGTGACCTTGTCGCGTGGGACGCCCGCGCGGACGAGCCGCGTCCGGGCGGCGAGCAACGCGGCCAGGGTGGCTTCGGACGCGGTCGACTGGATCACGCCCCCGCCGGGCGGGAGCGCCCCCGACGCGTCCGGGGACGTGCGGAACGCGTCGGGCAGCCCGAACAGCGAGAGGCACCAATCCATCACCCGCATCTCGAGTTCGGTCGCCGCGGGGGAGGTCGCCCAGAGCATCCCGTTGACGTTCAGGGTCGCGGACGCCAGCTCGCCGGCGATCGCGGGGGCGCTGGCGTTGCAGGAGAAGTACGCGAAGAAACCGGGGTGCTGCCAATGCACCAGCCCGGGCTCGATCGTGTCGCGGAGGTCGTCGAGCATCGCGTCCCATCCGGCGACGCCCGCGCCGTGCTCGGGCGGGAGCTCGGGGATGGCGTCGAGCACCGCGTTCGGGCGGGCGTTCGGGCGGGCGTCCGCGGTCACGGGGCGGTCCCCGAGCGAGCCGAGATAGCCCGCCCCCCACTCTCCGACCCGGTCGACAAGCTCCCGGTAGAGCCCGGGGTGCAGCGCCCCCGCGGGGTCGCGGTCGTGTGGGAGTTGGGCGGGCGCGGACGGGGTTGGTTTTTCTTGCATCGGCTCGGGGTTTCTGGTATTGCTACTGGGTCGGGGGCGCTCGATCCTCCGCGTGCGTGCGACGGTATCACCGCTCGCGCAACGAGACCGGCCATCGTGGGGCCGATCTCGAAGACGCGGCGGGCTCTCGCCGGGGTTTGGGTCTTCCGACGCGGCTCTCAACCGCGGCGGCAATCTCGTTGGGGTTACTGTGATGCAACATCACGGGTTGTTCGCGCCTCCCGGCGCGTGCGGTGTTCTCGCTGCGCTGATGATTCCTATGGTCGGGCTCTGCGACGCGAATGCGGGGCAACCCGCGGTGCGGGCGGGGGCCGTTCTGGGCGATCAGGCCCGTTCTTCGGCCCGCCCGGTCCGCGCCGGGCACCGCGTCGAGGGTGTCGGGCTGTCGTTCTCGAACGCCGCCGCGGACACCGGGATCGTCCATGCGCACGACTCGTTCCCGGGCTTGGGTCTGCGGGCGACGCTGCAGGCCGCGGGGGGCGCGGTGGCCGATTTCGATGAAGACGGCTTCCAGGACCTGTTCGTGTTGGGCGGGGGGATCAACCCCGATGCGTTGTTCATCAACAACGGCGACGGGACGTTCACGAACGCCGCCGGGGCATGGGGGGTCGACCGGCGGCACCACGCGTTCGGGGCGTCGGCAGCCGACTTCGATGGCGACGGGGACACCGATCTGTTTGTGACGAGCTACGGCCCGCTCGAAGCCGAGCCGTCTCCGGGCAGGTTCTTGCTGCTGCGCAACGACCTCATCGACGGGCAGCGCGTGTTCACCGACATCGCCCAGGCGTCGGGGGTCGCGACGCTGGCGGGCGACCTGCTCGACGGGATGGGCTCGGGGTGGGGAGACTACGACCTGGACGGCGATCTCGATCTGATGGTCTGCAGCTACGAGCGCCTCACGGTCGGCAACCGCCTGTTCCGCAACGACGGGCCCGGGAGCGACGGCGCCTGGCGTTTCACCGACGTGACGGAAGAAGCGGGCGTCGCGGTCACCCGTGTCCAGGGGTTCTTGCCCCGGATGGTCGACCTCGACGGCGACCGGTACCCCGAGATCGTTCTGATCGGCGACACCGGCAGCTCACGCGTCTTCGCGAACAACGGCGACGGGACGTTCCGGGACGAGACCCATCGCTCGCGCGGGATCGAGCGGATGAACGCGATGGGTATCGATGTCGCCGATATCGACAACGACGGGCTGTTCGACTACTACGTCACGAACATCGGCCTGCACTTCGGCGGCAACGCGTTGATGATGCAGAACCCCGACGGCTCGTTCGACGATCTCGCCTCCCAGGCGGGCGTGCAAGAGGGCTACTGGGGATGGGGCACGCTGACGATCGACCTCGATCACGACGGCGACATCGATATCGTCGAGACCAACGGCGGGTACGGACCGTTCGCCGGTCGCCCTTCGGTGATCTTCATCAACGACGGGACCGGGACGCGGTTCACCGAGTCCGCGCAGTCGCTCGGGTTCGTCCACACGGGCCAGGGGCGGGGGCTCGTCCGGATCGATCTCGAGAACGACGGCGACCAGGACCTGGTCATCATCTGCAACAACCAGCCCGTCTCCGTGCACCGCAACGATCTCATCGGCCCGGATCGCGACACGCCGCCCGACGCGGGATGGCTCCGCGTGCTGCTCGACACCGACCAACGCCCCGGGCTGGCGCCCGACGGCACCGGCGCGGTCGTGCGGATCCGATCGTCGGAGATCCCCGGTACGGGCGAACGCATCGTGAGTGTCAACAACGGCTCGAACCACTGCACGACCTCGCCGCCCGAGGCCCACTTCGGTCTCGGGACGCTGACCCGCGTCGATCATCTGCGTGTCGGATGGGCGGACGGCACGCACACGACGCTGGCGGGGGTCGACGCCAACGCGATCATCACCGTGCGGGCCCCGTTCCACCCGGCGGATTTCGACGGCTCGGGCTCGGTCGACGCCCTTGACGCGTCGGCCTACGTCGATGCGTTCCTCTCGGGCGATCTCAACGCGGACACCGACGCCGACTGGGACCTGGACTTTTTCGACATCGCCGCGTTCGTGGGCGTGCTGCGCACCGGGCTCTGAAGGGCACCGAGAGAAGAGCGCTCGACCCGGCCGCCCCGTCGGGCCACGATCCCCGGGGCGGCCTGGTTGCGTCTACTCTCCCTCGTCGGGGAGCGGGCGGATGCGTTCGGAGATCTCGCCCGGGGCCTGGCCGGTGCGGATCTCTTCGAGCAGGCGGAGGTAGGTCTCGTGGCGCACGCCGGGGATCGCGCCCCGTTCGACCGCCGCCTTGACCGCGCAGCCCGGCTCGTGATCGTGGGTGCAATCCGAGAACTTGCAATCGGTCGCGTGTTCGGCGAACTCGGGGAAAGACCAGCGGAGTTCAGCGGGCGAGATGTCCGCGAGCCCGAAATATCGCACGCCGGGCGTGTCGATCACACGGATGGGCCCGCGGGGGTCATCGATCAGGTGCATGCGTGACGCGGTGGTCGTGTGCCGCCCGCGCTGGTCTTGGTCACGAACGGCGCCGGTCTCGATGCCCAGTTCGGGGCTGAGCGCGTTGGCCAGCGAGCTCTTGCCCACGCCCGAGTGCCCGACGAAGGCGCAGGTCTTCCCGGCCAGCGCCGCGCGCAGGGCGTCGACGTCCTTCTCGCCGGTCTCCGGGTGCGCCCTGCACACGACGACAGGGATGCCCGCTGCGCGGTAGGGAGACAGGCGGGCGAGTTCGGAAGAAAGCCCGTCGTGGTCGAGCAGATCCGCCTTGTTGACAGCGATGATCGGCGACGCGCCCCCGTGCTCGATCGCGACCAGGTACCGATCGATCAAGCGGGGGTGCAACGGGGGGGACACGACAGAGACAACGATGACGACCGCGTCGATGTTGGCCGCTACCACTCGCTCGGTGCGCGGGTCGCGCGGGTCCGGCCTGCTGAGGACGGTCGCGCGGGGCAGCACGCGGGCGATCTCCGGCTCGCCGTCGGTGTCGGTGGTGTACACGGCGTGATCGCCCACGGCGATCCCCGACTGCT
>DIYM01000035.1 GCA_002429045.1 Phycisphaerales bacterium UBA6054 | reverse complement strand
GACCCTGTCGGCGAGCGCCGGCGGCTCGACCGGCTCGCCCATCACCGCCAGCGAGCCGTCACCGCGCAGCGTGATCGTGATCGGCTCGATACGCTCGGCCGATCGGCCGGCGGTCAGTTCGGGAAGCGAGACGTTGAGCACATCGGCGCGGACCATCAGGACCATCGCGAACACGAAGAACGTGAGGAGCAGGAACACGACATCGATCATCGGCGTCAGCTCGATGCGGGTTGCGGACTCCATGCGACGCACGCGTCTCATCGTTCAGGCTCCAGAGGGCTCGCGGATGTACTCGCGTCCCCCCCACGAGGTCGGCTTGCCCGACAGCAGATCCCGCCTGGCTTCACGGTAGATCGACGAGATCAGCCACGCCCCCACCGGGAAACCGAGGCAATCCGCGACGCGCGCGCCGGAACGCCGGTAGACGAGCGCGAGAGAGAGCAACCAGGCGCAAAGCGCCGCGGCGCAGAGCCCGAGGAGCGTCCACCCGGCCGCGTCCGGGCGGAGCCACGCGCCGGCAACACCGCCGACCAGAACGGTCCCGGGCAGCAGGACCCCGAGCGTGACACACCGCTGCGCGTAGCGTCGCAGGCGTCTCGGTTCTCGGTTGGCCGACTCGGTGAGGATCCGCTTCCATCCCTTGCGGAACTGGGCCCAGTCGTGGTACATGTGGCAGCGGACGATGTTGTCCGCCAGCAGGAGCCCCGATCGCATGCCCCGCGCGGTCAGCGTGCGTGCGAAGGCGATGTCTTCGAGCAGGGCCTCCTTGACGGCCTCGTGCCCCCCGATCGCCCGGTAGGCCCCGGTGTCGAACAGCATGAACTGCCCGTTCGCGAACGGGCGGCGGCGTATGTGATCGTCGGCGTTGGCTCGGATAAGCGGGTACTGGCGTGCGAGTTCGAAGCCGGCAGCGGTCTGGGCGAGGCGCTCGAACCACCGCTCGGCACGCAGCGTGCAGAACAGGCTGAGCATATCCAGACGCCGCTGGCGCGCCAGCGCCAGGCAAGCCCGCACGCACCCCGGGTCGAAGGCTGTGTCCGCGTCGGTGAACAGGACGCTGTCGGAGGACTGCGCCGACGAAGAGCGGTTGAACGCGGTCCAGGCCGCGTGGACCTTGCCCGCCCAGCCCTCCGGGCAATGCCCGATCTCGATGATCTCGAACCGCGGGTCGCGGTCGATGGCACGCTCCGCCACGCCCCGGGTGTCGTCGGTGCAGCGGTCCAACGCAAGCACGAACCGCAGCCGGTCGTAATCCTGGGCTTTGAGCGACGCGATCAGGGTCGCGATCGATCCGGCCTCGTTGTGCGCCGGCACGATGACGCAGGCCTTCTCGCGGGGGGGGTTGTCCTCGGCCGCCGCGATGCCCGCCCGGGCGGTTGGCAACGCCCGATCCGTGCGGAAGACCTGGTACATCACGAAGACCGAATACAGCAACAGGCCGGCAGCCGAGACTCCCACGGCGAGCGTCAGGATGTGGTCCGCGATCGTTGGCATCGTCAGTGGGTCCGCCCCGCCAGCAAAGCCTAGGTACCCGTTGGGACCGCCATACGATGCTGTTATGGCACCGAGAGGACCCAGGTTCGCAGACCGCGAGGGCTCACGATCCCCAGAACCCGGGCCACCGCCCCCTACGCTGTACGAGATGTCGGTTTCCGCGGTTCGCGAACTGGACCGCACCGCGATCGGGGAGTTCCACATCCCGGGGATCGTGCTCATGGAGAACGCGGCGCTGGGTGTCTTGCCCGTCGCGCTGGAACTGCTCGGCGCCCAGGGCGGGCATGCCGTGGTCCTGTGCGGCCCGGGCAACAACGGTGGCGACGGGCTCGCGCTCGCCCGGCATCTCGCCAATCGGGGGTGCGCGGTCGAGATCGGGCTGCTCGCCCAAGCATCGGACGCGGCGACCGACGCGGGCGTGAATCTCCGGATCGCTCGTGCGATGAGCCGCGACACGGATCTCCTGACCATCGGCGGCATCGATTCGATGGCCGCGCGGACGCCGGATCTGGTGGTCGACGCGTTGTTCGGCACCGGGCTCTCCCGAGCCCCGGAAGCCGGGGCGGCCGACGCGATCGACTGGATCGGTCGTCGGCGGGCGGGAGGTTCGCGGGTGCTATCCATCGATGTGCCCAGCGGGCTGGACGCCGACGCGGGAACCCCCTTGGGCTCCTCCTGCGTGCGGGCAGACACGACCGTGACCCTGGCGGCGATCAAGCCCGGGCTGCGCCGTCTGGAAGCCCAGGCCTTCGTGGGAGATCTGCGTGTCGCGGGGATCGGCGTCCCCGACTCGCTCCTCGCCCGTTTCGGCCGCCCGATCGCGCCCGCCCCGGGGCTCGGACGCTCTGGCAACCCGCCCTGAGAGCACCGAGAGGGGATCTGCGAGCGGGTCGGTGCGGTCCGATCTCGCGTGCGGGTGGCAAATCGCGCCGGGGCTCCCTTCAATAGATGTTGCGGGACTTGGCGGCGTGCCGGGTGTCCGCCCCGAGGCTGCCGAGCCCGATCCGCTGGACCAGGAAGGACGCCCGATGCCGGTGCGAATGGAGTTGAGCCGAATCCTGATCCGCGAGTTGACGGACGTGCAGCTCATCGAGTTGACAGAGCTCGACCCGTCCGACGCCGACGCCCCGAGGTCGTTCCCGATCGTGATCGGGCTGCCGGAGGCCCAGGCGATCGAGCGCCGGCTTGCGGGCATCGAGCCCCGGCGCCCCCAGACCCACGACCTGCTCGCGCACGTGATCACGACGATGGGCGGGGTGCTCACATCGATCGAGATCAACGACCTGAGCGACGGCACGTTCTTCGCCGCGTTGAACATCGACATCGGGGACGGGCAGGACGCCGAGTCCGTCAGGGTGGACGCCCGCCCGAGTGACGCGATCGCGATCGGGATCGCGACGGGGGTTCCGATATGGGTCGAGGAGGCGGTCGTCGAGCGGGCCGCCACGATCAAACCGGACGATTCGGAGATCTGATGGCCGCGATGGGCAACGAAGCCGGAGTCTCGGGCACCCGGAGCGCGTTCGGCGCCGGAGTCGTGGGGCCCGTGTATCTCACGCGCGATGTGCCGGGCATCGGCGGCGCGATCAAAGAACGCGACGAAGACTTCATGGTCGACGAGATCCCGCTCTACGAGCCGCGGGGCTCGGGCGACTACATCTACATGTACGTCGAGAAGCGCGGGATGAGCACGATCCAGATGCGCGACGTCCTGGCGGGGCATTTCGGGGTCGCCCAGCGGGACATCGGGCACGCGGGCCTGAAAGACAAGCGCGCGATCACCCGCCAGGTGGTCTCCGTCCACACCCCGGGCAAGACCCCGGAGGATTTCCCGAGCCTGAGCCACCCCAAGCTGACGGTGCAGTGGATCGACATGCACGACAACCGGCTCGAGCGCGGTCACCTGGCGGGAAACCGCTTTGTCATCAAGGTGCGCGGCGTCACGCCGACCTCGGTGGTTGAGGCCCAGAACTCGCTGGCGAGGCTGTCGCGGACGGGGCTTCCCAACCGGTTCGGCCTGCAGCGGTTCGGCTACCTCCAGAACAACCACCTCGTCGGTCGTGCGATGGTCCTCGGGGACGCGCGGGGCGCGCTCGATCTGATGCTCGGCGTGGGGCCCGTGATGCCCGACCTGCAGCGGGAGGCGCGCGAGGCGTACGCCTCCGGCGACATGCGCCGCGCCTTCGAGTCGATGCCCAAGGTGTTCAAGGGCGAGCGTCAGGCGCTCCGCGTGCTCGCCGGCGGCGGCGACCACGAATCCGCGATCGGGGCGATCGACGCGACCGCGGCGGGGTTCTATATCTCCAGCTTCCAGAGCGCCGTGTTCAACACGGTGCTCAACCGGCGGATCGGGTCGGGCACCCTGGATCGGCTCGTGCCGGGCGATCTGGCGTTCCCGATCAAGAGCCGCGATGTGTTCGCGGTCAACGAAACAAATGGGTCCGAGCCGGAACTGCTCGACAGGCTCGCTTCGTTCGAGATCTCGCCTTCGGGGCCGATGTGGGGCACGACCATGCCCCGGGCTTCGGGCGCGATCGACGAGACCGAACTCGAGGCGTTGGCTTCGGCGGGCGTCACCCCCGAGGATCTCAGCGCGTGCGAAACGCGGAGCGGGTACCAGATGATCGGGGGCGACCGGAGACCCATGCGGATCCCGGTCGTTGACCCCGACGTGGAGGGCGGCGTGGACGAGCACGGCTCGTACGTCCGCTGCTCGTTCGAACTGCCGCGGGGGTCCTTCGCGACCACCGTGATGGATGAAGTGATGAAGGTCCCCCTCGGGGAGGAGCCAGGCGATGGGTGACGTGCGTGTGGTGTGCTTTGACTGGGGGAACGTGGTCCTGCGGATCTGCAAGGATTGGGCCGAGGGCTGCGAACGCGCCGGGCTGCCCGTGCGGGGCAAGTCCAACCAGAAGAAGGCCCAGGAAGCCCGGGCCAAGCTCGACCGACGCTATCAGACGGGGCAGATGTCGGACAAGGCGTACTTCCGGCTGATCGGCGAGGCCAGCGACGGCAAGTACGACGCCGACGAGGTCGAAAAAATCCACCACGCCTGGCTCATCGAGGACTTCGAAGGCGTCGATCAGCTGATCGACGAGATCAACGACCTGCCCAGGGTCGCCACCTCGCTGCTGAGCAACACCAACAACCTGCACTGGGTGCGTCGCGAAGAGGAGTTCACGGCCGCGTCGAAGATCGAGCACCAATGGGCCAGCCACTTGTTCGGGCTGGCCAAGCCCGATGAGAAGATCTACGCGGCGTTCGAGCGCAGGGTCAGCGCCTCGGGCGACCAGATCCTGTTCTTCGATGACATCAAGGCGAACGTGGAAGCGGCCCGCGAGCTGGGCTGGCTGGCCGAGGTCATCAACCCCGCCAAGGACCCCGTCGACCAGATGCGTTCGCACCTGTCCAGGCACGGCGTGCTCTGAGGGCCGCGCTGCCTCACGCTTTGATGTCGACCGCGATGTCGAGCTCCACCGTACGCGGCGGGGCGCATTCCGTGTCGCTGCACGCCTGGTACGACACCCCCACGACCGGCACGCCCGGCGCGACGCCCACACCCGGTTTGTGCTCCAGCACCACGTCGAACTCCAAGCGTTCGTGATGGACCAGGATCTCCGGTATGCCATCGATGCCTTCGGGGGCTTTGTAGGGCTCACCCGGCGGGTAGTCGGCGTACACAGCCACGCCCGATCCCTTGGTCAGCCCGACCCGCAGCGGCATGAGCGGCACATCGCCCTCGGAATCGCCGATTGGTTCCGCGGCCACGATGTGGTAGCCCGGCTTGATCTCGATCGCGATCCGGAACACCGCGGGAGAGTCCGGCTCCACTTCAACGCGTTCCGTCTTGGCGAGCACCCGCACCGGCGGCTCACGCTCGGGCTGCTTGGGAGCGAACTCGCTGTCGAAGTCGAACGCGTACCGCCCGCCGAGCGCCGCGCCCAGCTCCATCATCCGGAGCACCGCACGGACCGGATTCAGCGTGCCCACGGGGGCGTGATCGACCGCGCCCGAGAGCGAATCGAGGAGCGCGGCCGCCTTATCGAGCCACGCAGCGTCGTCCGTCATCGCGTGGGCATCGAGCATGGCGTGCAGCAAGACCCCGGACGGCGCGGGCGTGGCCCCGTCGTGGGTGGATCGGGATCGGACGAACAGATCGTCGCGCCCCGCCTCGCTGTCGAGGTACCCGCCAGCGCCGTCACCGAACCGGGATTCCGCATCGCGCAACAGCGCTGTCGCGGCATCGACCCATTCGGCCCGGCCCGCCGGGTCGTGGGAACCGAGCAAGAGCAAGGCTCTCGCGAGAAAGGCGTGGTCCTCGAGCGGCGCCGCGATGCTCGCCTTCCCGTGCCGCATCACACGCAGCAGGGCGCCGCTCTCGGATCGAAGGTCTTTCAGAACTGTCCGAGCGGCGTTCCGGGCGGCATCGATGTATCGGGCGCCGGCGGCCCCGAGCGTCGCGGAGGTCTCGATCAGCCCCTCGATCATCAACGCGTTCCACGAGACGATGACCTTGTCATCGGTCATCGGCTGCTCGCGGGTGTCCCTCACCGCGAGCAGCCGCATGTTGATCGATGCCAGCCGTTCGCGGAACGCGTCCGGATCGATCGCGAGCTCCTCCGCGAGCGACGCCGGGCGTGCCGACAGACGCAGCACCCACGCGGGCGGGTCGTCGGGGTGGTGCGGGTCCTGGAAGTTCGCGCTCGCGTCCAGGTTGTAGACCCGGCTGGCGAACGACGCCCCGTCCGGGCCGAGTGCGTCATCGAACTGCTCGGGCGTCCAGAGGTAGTTCAGGCCCTCGCGTTGATCGACCTCCGCGTCCTGGGCGGAGAAGAAGCCGCCCACGCCCGGGCGATCGGGGTCGCCGGTCATCTCGCGGCAGACGTAGTCGCACGTCGTCCGCGCGACCTCGGCGTACCACGGATCGGCGTACACGCGGCTGGCCCTGGCGTACAGGGACGCGAGCTGCCCGTTGTCGTACAGCATCTTCTCGAAGTGCGGGACCGTCCAGTGCTTGTCGACGCTGTAGCGGTGGAACCCACCGCCGAGGTGATCGCGGATGCCGCCGATCGCCATCGCGTCGAGCGTGGACCGCACCGCGGTGTCGATCGCCGCGCGTGATTCGTCGTCGGTCCGCTCGCGGACATCGAGCAGGAACTCAACGAAGATCGGCTGCGGGAACTTGGGCGCCGAGCCGAATCCGCCGTCGACGCGATCGAAGATCTGCAAGAGCGTGTTCACCGCTTTCTGGACGTGCGACGGGCCGAGCGGGACCCGCTCGTTCTGGCCCGCGAGCTGCTCGGTGACCGCGTCGGCGAGCGTGCCGCACTGCTCGAGCACCTCTCCGCGCCGGGTGCGCCAGGCGTGGCTGAGCGACTCGAGCACGCGCTCGAACGACGGGATCCCGTGCCGCTCCTCCGGCGGGAAATACGTCCCGGCGAAGAACGGTCGCAGGCCCCCGGGTTCGAGGAACACGGACGTCGGCCAGCCCCCGCGCCCGGAGAATGTCACGCACGACGCCATCGACAGCTCGTCGACGTCCGGGCGTTCTTCGCGGTCGACCTTGATGCAGACGAACCGGTCGTTCATCACGGCCGCGGTGCGCTCGGACTCGAACGACTCCCGCTCCATCACGTGGCACCAATAGCACGTCGAGTACCCGACCGAGAGGAAGATCGGCACATCCCGCCGGCGAGCCTCGGCGAAGGCTTGCTCTCCCCACTCGTGCCAGTCCACCGGGTTGTGGGCGTGCTGGAGCAGGTACGGGGACGAGGCATCGATCAGCCGGTTCGTGTGCTTCTTTGGTTCCGTCATCGGCGGATAGTAGAAGCGATCGCGATCACCGCCCGACCGTCCGAACGATGATCGACCGCCCCGCGAGAGACTCGCCAGGCGGCGAAAGATCGCCGCGTTTCGAGACCCGTCGGGCCGCCAACGCCGAGCAGCTCAACGCATGATCGCTGCTATGCGCCACGCCGGTCAGGACGAGTTCGGCCGAGACGACCCTCGGGTCGTCCGGGTCGTCTTCCGGGCGTTCGATGTTGCGTCGCTCGCGGTCGTACGCGTCGGCGTAGGCCGAGGCCGCTTCCCGCACCAGCGCCTCGTCTGCCAGCCCGTCCACGCAGGACTCGATCGCGTCGCGCAGCCCGTCGAGTTCGTCCCCGAGCCGACGGCGTGTCTCCAGCACCCGCTGCGTGCTCGACTGGACCAGGGCTGGCACCGAACAACCGAACAGGGCGTGCTCGCGTGCCCGCTCGGCCCGCTGGGCCAGTGACGGGCCGTCGGTGCGCAGCACGGTGTAGGCGTGACGCTCGGCGAGGGCGTCCAACGCGGCCGCCAGCGGGATCGAGATCGACGGGTCGGGACCGGAGCGTGTCAGGTCGTTCGCGAGCCGCTCGATGGCGCGCTGCGGGTCTGGCTCGGTCCGCGACTCCACGAAGCGGCGCAGCGGCGCCAGTCCCGGATCATCGAAGATCCGGCGGCGTGCCCGGGCGAAGTCCGTCGCCGCGTCGTCACCCTCCACCGATGTCGCGAGCACCCCGGCCTCGATCATCGGCGTGGCCCACGCGACAGAGGACATCACCCGGCGGAATCCCGGGGATCCGATCGCGTCCGATCGGGACACACCCGCGGGCTCCAGCGTGCGGGGCAGGTATGTGAGCACGCGGCCCGCCAGGAGCATCGCCGCCATCGCCGCCGCATCGCGGGAGCAGAGCGAGTACGGGCTGAGGACGAGGTGCAGCGCGGTCATGGCGTGCTCTGCTCGTCCGTGCGAGCCAGGGTCCGCTTGATCCATGCGTCCATACGGTCCGCCTGGGTCGGCAGCATCACGAAGATCAACTCGTGCCCGACAGGGAACACCCACCGCTCGGGCTGCCCGAGACGGTTCCACAGCGTGTCGCCCAGCCTCGAGGGCACCGCCCGGTCCTTCGCGGCGTGCAGCACCAGCGTGGGGACACCGACAAGCGGGGCCCTGTGCATCGCGTCGAGCTGCGAGGCGGCCAGGTAGGCATCCGAGATCAGCGCCATGCGTTCGGGGGTGGGCTCGCCCTCGGAGTCGGGGTCTTCCGGCTCCCAGTCGATGGCGATCGCGTCGATCCACTCTGCGTAGTTGGACGTCGTGCTGATCGAAAAGAAGTCCACCCCGCCCGCGATCAGGACCGCCGCGTCGAACCGGCCCGGGCGGTAGGTCAAGGCGGCCGGACCGACGATCGCGCCCCCGGACATCCCCACGTACACCAGCGGCTTGCCGGCCAACCCGGGGCGCCGATCGAACCAGCGATCGATGCCGGCGTGGACCGCGTACGTGTTCTCGGCGGTGCGGTCGTCGAACAGATCCGCCATCAGGCGTCCAGCCTCGGCTTCCTCACCCTCGGCGATACCGATCTCGACACGCTCGGTGAACCGTGACGGGTGCGACAGCAGGCGGATCACCGAGAATCCGGCCCGACGCCAGTACCGGATCATCCCCTCGATGATCGGTTGCGGCGTGCCGAGCATCCCCGGCACCAGCAGGATCGTGCCCTCGGCACGCTCGGCGCTCGGGTGCGCGTCGTAGCACGCGATCCACGTGCGCTGCAACGCGATGTGTTCGTCAGAATCGCCCGCAGCACGCTCGATCGGATCTCCCGTGACGAACACGAAGGTCTCCGCCGCGTCGTCGGGATCGGGCCGCCCGCCCGCGTCCTCCGGAACGCCCATGGGAGGCAGGAACACGAGCGAGCCCGGGCCCTCGGGCTCGAAACGGAAGCCTTCATCCTTCCCGACGGCATCGGCGAGGGCCTGCGCGTGGGTGTACTCCAGATCGCTGACACGCAGCATGTGGAACCGCCCGAGATGCGCCGGGCGGAGGTCCCCGGGCCCGTGCGGGCTGGGCACGATCGCCCCGGTCCTGCCCGCATCCCCCCAGCGGGCGGGCCAGGCCGATGCTCCCGGGCCGGGCCCGTCGACGCGACCGCCGTCGGGCTGGTCGTCGGATCGGTCGTCCGGTCGGTCGTTTGTGCCCTCGCGGGCTTCGATCGGCGACTCCGGGCGGGGCGGGGCCGACACCGACGCCCCCCCCAGCAGCGCCCGGGCGGGCTGGATCGTCACGCACCCGGCGCACGGCGGCAGCACGCCGACGCAAACGCACAGCAGAAGGGCGGCCCGGATTGGAATGAGGCGCGTCATGATCCGATGATACCACCGGCTATCCGCACCCCGGGCGGGCCGAGTTC
>DIYM01000128.1 GCA_002429045.1 Phycisphaerales bacterium UBA6054 | reverse complement strand
GCCCGCCCCGCCCGGCCCGCCCGAAGCGGCCCAGGAGGTCGTCGGCGCCCCGAACGTGTTGCCCCAGCCCATCGTGTCCGAATCGAACGTATCGACCTGACCGCCGACAACACCCGCCGAGGCAGCCCCGACGCCACAGCAGATCACCAGCGAGACAACAGCGCATCGTTCCATCTCACGACCTCCACACCGGGGAAACCCCGGGCGTTCGAGCGTAACCGATCCGCGCCCGCGGCCGCAGCAAAAAACAGGGCGATCGCCGCCCGCGGCATCAGAACGGGATCTCGTCGGACCCATATCCATCCGAGTCGCGCGGCTCCGGGAGTCTCCGCACAGGCACACCCGCGGGGACGGCGTTCATGAACGCACGCCCGTAGCCCGCCGTCACGATGCGCGGGTCGAGCACGACCACCCGCCCCGAGTCGCCCGCCGACCTGATCAGCCGCCCGAACCCCTGCTTGAAACGGATCACCGCGCGCGGCAGCGCATCGTCGCGGAACGGGTCCCCGCCGCTCTCGCGGATCCGCTCGCCCCGGGCTTCGACGATCGGTCGGTCGGGCGGGTCGAATGGCAACCGTGTGATGATCACGTTGCGGAGCGCATCGCCGCGCACATCCACGCCCTGCCAGAAGCTGGCCGCCCCGAACAGCACCCCGCGCTCCGAGCGACGGAACGACCCGAGGATCTCGCTCCTCGGCCCGCTCTTGCCGTGCACGAACACGTCCATGCCCATCGCCAGCAGCCCGGGGCGCAGCGCGTCGGCGGTCCTGTTGAGCAGCGCGAAGCTGTTGAACAGCACGAACGCGCCGCCGTCGGTCGCGACGACGTGATCGTGCACGCGGGCCGCGATCGCCTCCTCGAAGGTCTCGCCCTCCGAACTGCGCCCCTTGCCCGGAGACGGCACCGAAGTATCGACGAAGAACTCCACCTGGGACGCGTGGTCGAAGGGCGACCCGAGCTGCCCGGTCGCGGCCCCCTCGCAACCCAGCCGCCCGATCACGTGGCTGAACGCGGTCTCCTGGTGCTCGCACGGCTCGTCTTCGCGCACGCGGCGTGTCGAGAGGGTGGCGCTGGTCAGCACCGTCGAGTGCTCCTTGCCGAACAGGTGCTCGCGGAGCATGGGCCCGACCTCGATCGGTGAGCACGAGAGGCTGACCCGGGCCCCGAACCGCCCCGCCTCCGCGTTCCGGGTCTCCGCCCAGTACACATAGTTCTCGAGCGTCTGCCCGACGAGCACCTCCGCGGCGTCGGCGATGTCCGAGGCGCGCTGGATGTACGCCGTGAGCTCATACCGATCCGGCTCGGCGTCGACGAGGTCCTTGATCCGCTTCAGACTCAGCACCAGCTCGTTCATCGCGACGGTCAGCGGGTTCGAAACCGCGTCCGGGCGGCGGATCCGCCCGCCCGGCGCCCCGCCCGATGCGACCAGGCGTGCGACGTCGTCGAACATCGCCCGCGACGCCCGGTCCGCGTTGCGCACGCACGACACCGCCCGCTCGATCGGCGCGATGTCGCCCGTCGCCAGATGCAGTTGACTGAGGTACCCCCGCCCCGTCTTGAGGTGGTACAGCGTATTGAGCAGGTGCGCTACCTTGCCCTCGCCCAGCGACACGCCGAAGTGATCGCTGGCGACGTCCTCGACGCCGTGGGCTTCGTCGAGCACGACGTGGTGGTACTCGGGCAGGAACCCGGTGCCCCGCATCCGCAACACCAGATCGCTGAAGAACAGCGCGTGGTTGCACACCAAGATCCGCGCCCCCTCCATCTCGCGACGGGCGCTCTGGTAGAAGCACTCGTTGTGGTGCGGGCAACGCCTGCCCATGCAGTTCGCGTGATCGCTCTGGACCTTGTCCCAGACGCCCGGGCGATCCAGCACGGGCAGCGTGCTCAGCGTGCCGTCCTCCGTGTCGTACGCCCAGTCCTCGATCACGTGCAGCGACCGGCGTGTCGCCGCGTCGGGCAGCAGCTTGTCCTGCCGTTCGCTGGCCAGCTTGAGCCTGCGGATCGAGACGTAGTTGCCACGCCCCTTGACCAGAACCGCCTTGCAGTCGCCCGCGCCCCCCAACGCCGCCTGCAGCAGCGGGATGTCCTTCTTGATCAGCTGCTCTTGGAGCGCGATCGTGTTGGTCGCGACGACCACCGTCTCGTGCACCGCCGTCGCACGGACCAGCGCCGGCACCAGGTACGCGAAGCTCTTCCCGACCCCGGTCCCCGCCTCGATCAGGAGGTGCGACCGGTCCGCGAACGCCCGCTCGACCCGCTCGGCCATCCGAAGCTGCTCGCTGCGCGCTTCGTAGCCGTCCCCGAGCGCCGCCGCGATCGGGCCCTGATCACCCAGCAAGCTGGACGCGGAGACGGTCACGATCGGCCGAGCCCCAGCGGAGCCCGCTTGGGCTCCCCGTCCGACCTCGGATACGCCCGGGGCGTCTGCCGCAACTTCTCGATCACCACGACTCGCCCGGTCTCGGTGTTCACGGTGCCCGCATGGGCGGCGTGGAGCATGTGCAACGCACGCTTGGCCTCACCCAGTTCCTCTTCGGCCTTCTGACCCTTGGTCAGGACGACCAGCCCGCCGACCTTCGCCAAGGGCACCGTCAGTTCGAGCAGCATCGCCATCCGACCGACCGCGCGGGAAACCACCGCGTCGTGCTCCGCCCGGTGCGGCCCGCCCGGGTGGGCCCCGGCGCGCTCGGCCCGATCGTGTGCGACCGCAACATTCGACAGCCCCAACCGATCCGCCGTCTCTCGGAGGAACGCGCACTTCTTCCCGGTCGCGTCGAGCAGCGTGAACCGGACGCCCGGCATCACGCAGGCGAGCACAAGCCCCGGGATCCCCCCGCCGCTGCCGACATCGATCACACTCGGCGGCTGCCCGCCGTCGGCGCTGACCCCTGCCAGCACCGGCACCAGCGTCAAGGCGTCGTAGATGTGCTTGTCCCAGGCCTCTTCAGTGTCACGGATCGCCGTCAGGTTCATCCGCGTATTCGCGTCGAGCAACAACGACAGGTACACCCCCAACCGCTCGACGTCGCCGGGCGCGAACGACAGCCCCAGGCCCTCCGCCCGTTCGACCCAACCCGCAGGCGGTTTTAAGACCTCGACCACAGACACCTCTCACGCTCACCGCGTCAACGCGCGCCCAGAAAACCCCGCCGATCTCCCGTACGGGCGGACCGCCGCCATCGGATCGGGCCCGTCGTCATCAGCGTATTCGAACGACGCCCGGAACGGCGGTCGGGGCTTGTGGAGCGCGACGTTCACGACCAGCCCGGTCATCAGCCAGCAGGTCACCAGGCTCGTACCGCCGTAGCTGACGAACGGTAGCGTGATCCCGATGATCGGGAGGACCCCAAGATTCATCCCGATGTTGATCACCGCCTGAGCCCCGATGAACGCCGGCAGGCCCGCCGCGATCAGCCGCCCGAGCGGGTCCCGGCACGTCGCCGCCACCATCCATGCGCCGGCGACCCACAGCAGGTACAACCCCATCACCCCAAGCCCGCCCAGCATCCCGAACCGGTTGACGACCACCGCGAACACCATGTCGTTGTGCGCTTCGGGCAGGCGGTTGTAATGGACCAACGCGCGCGCCGCCGCGTCCCCGCGGCCGCCGAACTCGCCCGCCCCGATCAGCCGCTGCGCAGACAGCGACTGGTAGTTGATCCCCTGCGCCGTGGTCGTGTCCCCCTGGAACTGCTTGACGAGCCCCACGATCCTGGTCTTCTGATGGTCCTCGAGCAGCGGGTACACCGCAGGGGCCGCCAACGCCGCGCAGAGCACAATCAGCGAGAGGTGGCGCAGCCTGGCACCGGCCACGATCAGGACCGCGAACAACGCCGGAACGAACAGGCTCGCCGTGCCGAGATCGGGCTGCACCGTGATCAACGCCACGGGGACCGCCGCGAACAAACCCGGAACGATCAGGCCCTTGAACCGCCTGTGCTGCGATCGGAACCGGAGATAACGCGACACCAGCAGGACGAACGCGATCTTCGCGACCTCGCTCGGCTGGAAATCCACCAGCCCGAGATTGATCCACGCCCGCGCCCCGTTCCGGGGACGCACCAGCCAGGTCGGGACAAACGGGAGAAGCAGCATCACCAGCAACGCGATGCACACGATGTACATCGGCCAGCTGAACAGCCCCACGAACCGGTAGTGCGGGGCGGCGACGATCACGCACGCGATCAGACCCACGATCAGGAACACCGATTGCTTCGCCGCCTCGGCGGCGATCGCGTTCGAGCCCAGGTTCTCCCCGACGTCGATCGAGTAGATCCCGATCAGCGAAAGCGCCAGCGACGCCGCCACCGTGATCCACGAGTAGTTCACCAGACGGATCGCTTTGCGCACCGGCTCGCCCGAAACCACAGAACCCCGGATCAGCGCCGTGATCCCCGGGCCCGCGCCCGTGGCGCCCGAACTCACGGCACACCCGCCATGCCGGCGTCGTCC
>DIYM01000145.1 GCA_002429045.1 Phycisphaerales bacterium UBA6054 | reverse complement strand
GCCATGCCGGCGTCGTCCAGCCCCGCGCTCCCCGCCCCTCCCAGCAGATACCCCTCCTGGATCAACGCGTGCACGATCTGATTCGAGATCGGACCGCTGACCCGCCCGCCCGATCCCCCGTAGTCCACCACCACCGCGATCGCGTACCGCGGCGCGCCACCCTCGTCACCGACGAGTGTGACGTACCACGAGTGATCCCCGTCACGAACCATGTACGCGGGTTCTGGGCCCTCGGGCCCGTCGGCATCGATCACGATCGCAGACGCGTCCGCGGTCCCGGTCTTGCCCCAGACCGTCACCCCCGGCGCGTTGAACACCGTATCGCGAGCGTCGCCGACCGCGAAGTCGTACCCCGTCCCGAACCGCGGGTCGTTCGCCGCGAGCCGGAGCCCCTCCAGGGTGTCACCGATGATCGCTTGCGGCAGGTCGAGCCGGCGGACATCCGGAGCGCTGCCCTCACGGGAAATCAGCGTCGGCGTGATCCGCACGCCCCCACGCGCGATCGTCGCGTAGGCATCGGCCGCGTGCAGCGGCGTCCACGTCACCGGGCCCTGACCGATCCCGAGCAGGATGGCTTCGTCCCGGCTCAGCGTGGAACCGTCGTTCCCGCTGCCGTCCAACGGACCGATCGTGCCCAACCACTCGCCCCCGATGCCCAGATCGAATCCCTCGCTGAGCCCGAACATCCGGTACACGTGCGACACACCCCGCGACCCCAGGCGATCGCCGAGTGTGAAAAAGAACACGTTCGACGAGACCATCATCGCGTCGACGCCGTCGGGATCACGCCCGAGTTGGTCGGCGTGCGTGATGCTGTGCTGCTTGTAGATCCAGGACCGGAACACATCGGCACGGTTCGGCAGGTAGTGCCCCGTCGCCTCGATCCGCTCGCCCGGAGAGTACACGCCCTCCTTGGCCGCGCCCGCGAGAATCAGCGCCTTCGCGATCGAACCGGGCGGGTACGGCACCCCGATCGCACGGTTCGCGTACGGCGAACGCACCCTCATGAACAGGTCCAACGCCTCCCCCGACAGCCCCCGCGTTGACCAGTCCCCGTCCCGGGGCGGCGTCGGCGTCGAGACCATCGCCAGGATCTCGCCCGACCCGACATCGAGCACCACCGCGCCCGCGTCGAGTTCGGTCCCGATCGGCAGATCCTCGTTCTGGTGCCACGCCTGGACGCGGGCCAGCCCCACCGCGGGATCGAGCACCGCACGCACCCGCGCCTGCAGATGGATGTCGAGCGTCAGGCGTACGTCCTTGCCCGAGATCGGCGCCCGCTCCCGCACCGCGCGGGTCTGGAGGTTCTCGACCCGCACGCCGCGCAGGCCCCGCAGTTCGTGCTCGAGCGACGCCTCGCGCCCGCTCCGCCCGACGCGATCGCCCTCGAGGTACCGCCCGGTATCGATCTCGCCGTCGCCCGCTCGGACACCGGGGATCAGCGAGCGCCGGCGCAAGCCCTCGTCCGCCTCGAGCGCCCGCCTGCGACGCGCGACGTCGCCGGGATCGCCCCGAGCCGGATCCGGGCCGTACACCCCCCGGCGCACCCGCCCGAGCACCAGACCCGCAACGTCGGGGACCTCGACCTGCGCATTCCCGTCCGCGCGGATCGGCGCGGGGAGCGTGGAACGATCGATCTCGACCCGCACCGTCTCGAACGGATACACACGGCTCGTGGTATCGATCACCTCGATGCCGGGCAGCAAAGGCTGGCGTTCCTCCAGCGCGGCCTCGCCCGCTTCGCTGGCCAGGAACACCGCCTGCTCGCGCTCGGCCAGCCGCATAAACCGGAAACCCACATCGTCGCTGACACCACGCACGATCGGGTGCGCCAGAACCGTCTCACGCACCGGTGACGCCGCGACCCGCGCGATGCTCGCTTCTTCGTCCGCCCCGATCTCGATCCCCGCCTCCACCAGCTTCGCCCGCTCGCGTTCGGCACGCCGTCTCGTGTAGTCGGCCTGGATCGCGTTCACACGGCGGAGCACCCTCGATCGAGCCCGATCCACCTCCTCGCGTGTGACCCCCGCCCCCTGGGCGATCAGGTCCCACATCCGCCCGACCCGCGCTTCATACACAGGGCGATACCGCGCCGCGAGCGTGTCCCGCTCGCCCCGATCCAGCATCCCCCACTCGTCCCGGTGGGCACGCCGGGCGAACCGCATCGCCTGATCCTCGGCCCACTCCCCGCTGATCACACCGAACGACACCGCGATGTCGTAGCTGGGACGATCCTGGGCCAGCACCCTCCCCTTCCGGTCCAGGACCCTCCCCCTGATCGTGGGGAGGTACGCCTGGCGGATGAGCCTGCTCTCGGCCTGCTCACGCAGGGCGCCGCCCTTCACGCCCGTCACCCAGACCAGGCGCCCCGAGAGCACCAAAAACCCCGCCGAGACCATCGCGCCCAGCAACGCCAGCCGGCGATGGAACATGCTCGGGATGACTCGTCTGATCCGACCCATCGGGCTCCGTCCCACCGGGCCGCACGCCTCCGGGCGCACGCGGCAGCATCATAGATAGAGGTCGGGCAGATCACCGGTTCAGCCGCACCATTCACGAATGCGGGACACGACAAAAAAACACGGGCACGGCCCGCGTCATTCGCCCGATCGACAGATCGGCCCGGATCAGCCCTGGCGCTTGTCCCGCTCGATCTCGGCGTAGGCGTTGTGCGAGTGGATCGACTCGAAGTTCTCGCTGCTGATCGCGTAGTACGTGATGCGGTCCTCGTCATCGAGCGAGACCGCCAGGTCCCGAATAATGTCCTCGACGAACTTGGGGTTCTCGAATGCTCTCTCGGTGACGAACTTCTCGTCGGGGCGCTTGAGCACCGCGTAGACCGGGTGGCTGGCCGCGTTCTCGAGCAGCGTGACCACTTCCTCGATCCACATCGGGGCGTCGGTGCGCACCTTGGCCTCGATCCGGCACCGCTGGTTGTGGGCGCCGTACTCGCTGATCTCCTTGGAGCACGGGCAGAGGCTGGTCGCGGGGGCCGCGATCGTCATCATCAGGTCGTCGTGCGAGTTCGAGGTGCATTCGAGCGTCACCTCGTAGTTCATCAGCCCGGGCTGCCCGGTGACCGGCGCTGTCTTCTCGATGAAGTACGTGAAGCTGGCCTCGAAGTGGGCCTGCTCGGCCTTGAGACGGTCTTTGATCGCGCGTGTGATCGACGGGATGTCCTGCGGGCGGATCGGCTCGCCCGAGTGCTCGTTGAGCACCTCGAGGAACCGGCTCATGTGCGTCCCCTTCTGCTCCTGCGGCAGCGCGACGTACATGCTGATGTTCGCGATCGAGCTCTGCTCTCCTCCGCCAGGCGTTGCCAAGCGGATGGGATACACCACTTCCTTCACGCCCACGCGATCGATCGCCACCCTGCGGAAGTCGCTGGAGGACTGGACATCGGGCATGGTTTGGGGGTCTGACATACGGGCCGCCGGGATCTCGTAAGAGTCGTTCTGGTGGGAGGAATCGCGGACCGTGTCCGCGTCGATCGAGGGCGTCATGATCGGTTTCATGCGTGCCTTTCGGGTGCTCGCGCGAATGACTGTATCCGCGCCGGAGACGCGGCGACGCTCGCGGCCGATGCTTCTGGAACCGCGGCACACGCCGGTGCGCGCCGCCTCACCCGGTTTCGATGCAGCCGCGGGTCCCGATCCAAACGCCGACAGAAATCGGGCAGAAGCCACGGAAGACGGGGCGAGCGTCAGCGTCACGAGTGCGTCAGGCCCGACGCGTGCACCGCCTGCTTGGGCTGCAAGAACGAGATGCCCACGGGCACACCGATCATCGCGCCCACCGCCCACGCCGTCGGCGTGACCAAGACCCAGCCCGGGAGATCGCCCCGGGCCACCCCAGACAGCAGTCTGCCGGCGCCGGGGACCCCGAGACCGGCGATCGGGCCCAGCACGCCCGCCAGCAGCACGCCCAACGCGATCGGGATGAACGAAGCCGTCACGCCCGGCAACCGATCTGCCCGCGGACCCGACCGCCCGTCGGCTTCGGGGGCAAGGCTCTGGCTGACCAAGGAGCCGAACACGCCCGCACCGATCCCGCAGAGGAACGCCGCCCCCACCGCCTGGCCGGGCGCGTCGTGGCGTGCGAGCAGCCACGCGATCAACAACGAGAGCCCCGCCGAAGCGCCCATCGCGGGCAACGCGGTCTTCTGCTTCAACGCGCCGACGAAGTCGGCGCC
>DIYM01000017.1 GCA_002429045.1 Phycisphaerales bacterium UBA6054 | reverse complement strand
GGTCCGAAACGCCTCGACGCTGCGGCGGAGGGTTCCGGATTGCGGGCGGTGCGGGCCTATCGGCGGATGTGCCCGGCTTTGCGGCCGGGCGTTTCCTGTCGGTCGCTCGGTTCGGCTTGAAGGCTGAGTGCGGGCCGAGTCCAGATAACCCCGGCGTGCCCGGCGCCCGGCGGCTCGAAAAATTCTTGATGCCACGCGAAGGCGAACCCGGCGTGCGGTCTCCAAGCTTCTGATGATCGACCATGATCTCCAAGTCCTGATCGAGAAGGCCGCCCGCGATGAACTCGGCGAGGAAGCGCTCGCGGATCTGACCGCCCGGGCCGAGCACGACCCGGCGCTGGCCCGCGCCCTGTCCGATGCCCGCGAGGAGTACCGAACGATGTCCGGCATGCCGCAGCCGTGCTTCTCGCCGGAAGATCTGCCCGCGATCCGCGACGCGATCAAGGCGCGGGCTGTGACGGAACGTCGGCAAGCTGTTTTCCTCGGCAGTTTCATACCCGGCATGTGCGTCGTGTTCGTGATTCACGGGGTCCTGCGGATGGACGATCCAACCACCGCGGATGTCGGCCGGGGCGTGTGGTTGCTGCTGGGCCTCGGCGGCGGCACGTCGCTTGCTGTGTGGTGTTGGTGGCGTTGGTACCGCATGCGTGCAACCAAGGCCGCGTCCGGCGATCCGCGGGATGTCGAGGCGTGGGTTCGCAGCCGCGGTCGCGGTGCGAAGCGTGAGATGATCATCGGCACGATCGGCGGCCTGATCATACTTGTGATCATGCTGTACATATTCATCCATGCCATCGTGGACGGCGACTGGTCTACCGTCGCGTTCTGGGTGGTGTTCATGCTCATCATGTCGATCGCCAACACCGTGATGATGCGGATCGAAGCGAGGAACGGCTCATGAGCGTTGGTCAAGCAGCGTTGGTCCGGCGTCTCTGCGCATGACGAAGCCCGATCGACAACCCGACTTTGACGAGCTCTTTGCGGCGATGGCCCCGCGCGTCTTCTCGCTCGCGCGTCGGCTCACCGGTGATGCTGACCTGGCTCAGGATGTGCTCCAGGAGACGTTTCTGGCCGTCTACCGGGGTCTTCCGGGCTTCCGCGGGGAAGCGGCGATCGAGACATGGATCTACCGGATCGCGTTGAACGAAGCGCGGCGTCAAGTCAGGCAGGCCGTTCGGCGCAGGCGTCGGGAGAAAACCCGACGAGCGGCACGACCCGCCATTGAGAGCCCGGCTGACGAACACCAGCGTGCCGAGCTCGAGCAAGCAGTTGCCGCGCTCCCCGATCCGCAGCGGGAAGCCCTGAGCCTGCTCAGTCTTCGTGAGATCAAGGGCTCCGTCGCTGCGGAGATTCTTGGTATCGCCGAAGGCACGCTGTACTCACGGGCATACTCCGCCCGAGCCGCGCTTCGGGCCGGCATGCAGGCGAAGACGGCGAGTGATCCGCCCGGGCCGGCGTGACCATCTATGACATCCAAGAGATGTGCCGATCGGCGTCGCGGGATGAAAACGGTTGATCGGGATCGAACGGACGACGTTCAGCGTTGGGAACGCCGCAGGCTGCGGGTCCGAAACGCCTCGACGCTGCGGCGGAGGGTTCCGGATTGCCGGCGGTGCGGGCCTTGCGGCGGATCAGGCCGATTCGCGGCCGCCGTTCGGTGCGGCGGGGGTCTGCACCGCGCAAGCGCTGTCCCGACCGGGCCAAAGACGTATCTGAGGCCACGCCTCCTGCATCGGCGGTTAATCGGAGAGCGACTCCAGGTAGCTGATCAGCGCTGTTCTGTCGGATTCATCGTCGATGCCGCCGAAGCCCATGGTGGTCCCGGGCACCTCGGTCCGTGGCGACCGGATGAACGCGTCGAGTGCGTCCGTTGTCCATCGGCTCTGCGTTCCAGCGTGCTGACGCAGCGCCGGTGAGTACATGGTGTACGTGTGGTCACTCGCGACCCCGCGCCCCACGATCCCATTCAGCGAGGGCGCTGCAACTCGTGCGCCGTTGGATGCGACATGGCACAGCGTGCACTGTGCGAAGAGTTGGCGGCCTCGCACGATCCGCGCCGCCAGGAGGGATTCCGGTTCGAGGTCGGCGAGTTCGTCGCTGAGCTCTGGAGCGTCTTCGGGCACGTACTTTGCTCGCATCTCGAGCATGGCCTCGGCTTGTTCGTTCGTGAGCAGATCGCGCACGCCCAAGATGCCGCTTGCTTGGGACCAGGTCATCTGGGCTTCGAGTCGCCCCATCTCCCGCCCGATCGCGGCAACGTGCTCGTCGCGGATGCCTTGGGACTCCAGCGCGCGCTCCAGTTCCCTGCACAGGCGGCTGCGCGTGGCCAAGAACTCAGCGAACCGAGTTCCTTGCTCACGAACTAGGCTCTGCAGTACATCGCGCTGCTCGGGCGTCAACGATCCGAGCACTTCCTTGGCGATCGTTCCGCGCTTGACCGCGTGCCCCGATTCCACCCGGAAGCTCACGAAACCGAAGTGCTGGCTCGGCTTGCCGACTGTCTCGAAGTCGTTGTCCTCTGGTGTTCCGGTGACCCAAGTCAGCAGTCTGGAGGTCACGTTCCAGAGCTCTTGGGTGCTGGCGCGATCGAGATGCCGGACGGCCTTCTTGGCGTCTGCCGGCATCGAGAACCGGCCCGCCCGGCCTGATACGTACTTGCCACGCATCTGGGTCAGCGCGGTTCGTTGTGCGCCGGTGAGCGAGCCGGCGACTTCACCGAGCCCGGCGGCGAGCGTCTGCCCGAGCGCTGCTTCGGCTTGGCCGTAGGTTTCGCCGAGCCGCAAAAACGCACCCGGATCGACGCCCTCACCGGACCGCATCCGATCCAGCATGCGATTCATCGCGAGCCGAGCGATGATCGCTCTTTCAAACGGGGCTCGCTGATCTTCAACCAGTTGATGGAGCCGCTGGCGTTGGTCATGGTCGAGAAGCGAGTATGTCTCCTGTGCGGCCCCGCTCCGTGTCACGCTGTTTCCGCTCTCTACGCGGAACTTGACGAACCCGAAGTAGTGTGCGAGCCGTCCGACGGAAACGTAGTCGTTCTGCTCGGAGCTCCCCGTGAGCCACGTCAGCGTGCGTGATGCAACCGCTTCGAGTTCCCTCCGCCCGTCGACGCGGAACCCGCTCACATCTCGCACTGGCTCGTGGGCTGCGGCCGGGTCATCAGGCTGCGTAACGGCTTGGGGTTGCCCGACCGTCAACAGGGCGGACACGCTCAGAGCGATGATGCTCAGGAGCCCGAGTGCGAGAGTTCTGCCCATGCCGGGCGTAACGCTCTTGCGCAAGACCGATTGCACCCCCGCGTCAACTTGTTGCGTGGGGTTGGTTTGCCTGGCGGCTGGTCGCCGAGGCAGGGCACCGAGCGGAGGCGGCTCGAAGCGGCTTCGGGCACCGCAGAAGCTGCATCCTGCACCCTTTGGGATCAAATGCACACCGGGGGAGTCGCCGCGTCGTGCCGACGATGTCGTGCTTGGATCAGCGGGCCCGTGAAGGCTTGATTCCGAAAGCGGGTGATCGGGATCGAACCGACGACATTCAGCTTGGGAAGCTGACGCGGGCGCGGAGCTAGAGCTCGCCCGGTCGATTCATAGACCACGGTCAAAAACGGGCCGGATCCGATAGACCTCGGTTGCGTCAGCTTAGATAGCTGACGCGACCCCCCCAAATCATGGTGAAAAAAGCGTGCCCAGATATGCCCCTGGTATGCGCGTGATCAGTCGCAGCACGGGCGCCCACCCGCCTGCCGCTCCTGGGCCTCCATGTGGGCCCGCACGGCCGGATCGGGGTGCGAGGACACCCGGGAGCCCCGCGACGCCTGGACGCCGATCTGCTGGGCCTGGTGGAACGTCCGGCCGCGGTTGATGATCGACGCGGCCGAGCTGGGGCACTCGTCCGCCGTCCAGGTCACCGCGACCGGGGCGTCCGTCGTCGTGTCGCCCGTGAGCGCGTACAGCTCCCCGGCTTGATAGCAGTGGGATACCCCGCCCGGGTTGGTGGCGGTGTCGACGCTGATCCGCGTCGACGGGTCCCCGCAGCGGGCCGCGACGGCGTAGACGGTCGGGGGGCTGCACGAGCCCGCGAACATCTCGACCCGGGCGGAGCCGTTGAGGGCGAGCCCGTCGCGTGCTACCAGAGGGTTGCAGTCCGGCGCCCAGATGCTCGCGTTGTGGTTCTGGACCGTCGTCCCGAACCCGATGGTGGGAAACGCCTGCCCGAGGAAATCGGGCCAGAACTCGAAGGCGATCCCGCCGGCGGTCTGGGTGGGTGGGTTGCTGGGGCAGCCGGCATCGTTCTGCGCGCCCGCGCCGCCTGGGCCGCCCAAGAGAAGCCGGAGGCGTTCCACGCGCAGCCTGTTCGCGATGCACACGAGCGATAGCTGGACTCGCATGCCGCGGCCCCAGAAGAACGCACCACGCTCCGGATCCGCGCAAGTCCGCGTGTTCTGCTGGGCCAGCACGAAGCCCTCGGAGCAGAACTGCGTGGGAAGGGTCAGCGTCGGATAGTCGAAGTAGAACGTGCGGTTCACGCCCGCCAGGGCCGTGATCCAGAACAGCCCGGGATCTCCGCCGGCCTGGCCCGTCGCGAAGCCGTCCGACTGCTGGATCGGCGAGATGCCCGAAAACGTCACGCGGATGCAGCCGGTGACGTCGCAGTCCGCGCGGATCGGCTCTTCGCCCTGCCCGCAACAGCACTTCCTTTTGCTCATTCGCAGTCACCGTCGATCGCGTTCACGGCCTGGAAGAGCCAGACGTTCGCGTCGGTGGTCGCGTCGTACACCGGCCCCCGAAGCTGGACCCATGCCCCGACGCCGATCGGCACCAGGCCCATCGTCCCGGGGAGGTTGTCGATGTTGACGCCGTTCCCCTGAACGCCCGACGCGGTGTTGTTCGACTCCAGGGTGTTGAACGCGTAGCCGTCGTCGGTGTGGTTCCGGCCGCCGGCGAGCACGGCGGGGAACTGCCCGGCCGCGGTCACCTGTTCCCACTCGTAGCGCCAGCGGTTCGGGACACCGGCGACCAGCGAGCTGCCCGTGATGACGGCCTCGATCGTCAGGGCCTCGGGCGCCGTGGCGAGCTGCACCAGGGCCCGGCGCGTGCCAGCACCCGGCTCCCGCCAGATGATCGGCACGAACCCCTGCTCGATGGATTCGAGTCGCGCCGACCCGGCCGTGCGCACGAAGGTGCCGGGGCTGGTGCCGTCGATCTCGATCGCATGCACGCCGTAGACCGCCGCCCGCCCGATCTCCCCGTCGGGCACGGATTCAATATAGACCCCGAAGCGTCCGGGCTGGGCGTCGTCGCCGGCGATCGCGTTGGCGCTGAACCCGCGGTTTTCGAAGAACGCGGCGGCGTCCTGGGCGGGATCGGCGATGGGCGAGCTGAGCGCGACGGGCTGGAAGCGGGCAAGGTCGCCGCCGGTCGCGTTCTTGACCCAGAACACGCCCGGCGCCAGGCCCGATCCTCCCGCCGGGCCGGAGACCCCGACGGGGAGGTTGGCCTCGTTGATGTGCCGCGCCATCGCGTTCCAGTCGACCGCTCGGATCGTCAGCGGCGCCCCGGTGGTTCGCGTCGGGATCTGCCTCATGCGATCCCCAGCGGTGCGAACGCGGTTCGCGGCAACACCCGCTCGACGTAGCCGTGTGTCGGCTTGAGCACCAGCCCGCCGGCGGTGTCTGCCGGCGCGGTGAGTGCCCAGAAGTAGTCGTGACCGTTGATGTCGACCGCCGGTAGACCGCCCACGACAACACCAGTTCGGTTCGGACGCATCTCGAAGAGGTAAGAGACCTCCCAAACGCCCGTGGTCGCGTCACGCTCCCCATCCGCACCGCGGAACAGCACCTCGCCGGGCTCGAAGTCGCGCCAGAGGTCATCGTTGACCTTGCCCGTGGTGTTGAAGATCGTCTCTCTGAACGCCGCATCGACCTCGGCGTCGGAAAGGTACCTGGTGATCGGCTCGACCCAACTGGCCACGACGATGTCGACGCCGTTCGCGCTGTCGCCCTGCACATTGATGAGATTCCCGAAGGACTTATCCGGCTGGCCAGGCTCTTTCACGCTGGTCACGGTCTGGAGCGATGACTTGACGTTCTCCGTCGCCCCACGGGTGGAGAACCCGAACCGCGTTGGATCGCCCGCTGCGGGCCGCTGCGGGATGCGGTTCGTCGCGGGGCGGTAGCGGACGATGACTTCCCACTTCGAATCCCCGAGGGAACGTACGGAGCTGCTGACTTTATCGAGCCCCTGTCCCTCCCAGTCTGCGGGGGCGCTGTTGAAAACGGCGATCTCTGCGTCGACCTCGTTGTCCGTGCCGTCATCGCTGATCGCAACGTAGCGCGCGCTGCGCTGCGCGTTCTCGCCGGACTGGCCGTCGCCCGAGCCGAGCAGTGGGCCGCGGATGAAGATCGCCATCGCTGTGCCTCCTACCCGAATACAAGGCGGCCCGAGAGTTCGCCGAGCGCGACCGCCGTGTCCTCGGTGTTCTTCGATGTCTTCCGGGCCTCTTCGAGCTGCTGGCGGGCGGTGGACTCCCCACCGAACTGGCGTTCGATGACGCGACCGCCGAACGCGCCCGCGGTCTCGATCTGCTGGCGGACCTGGCGGCCGAGGGCGCCGAAGTCGAAGCTGAAGCCGCCACCGAACTCGCCGGACTCCAGCTCTCGTTTGGCTTGTTCGAGCTGGCGCCTGAGGTTCTCGCGTGCCTGATCGGTCCGCTCGGTCGTCTCGCGGTTGAGCACATCGAGCAGGACACGGATGCCCTGCGTGAGCCCCTGAACGTCCTTGGTGGCATCCGCGATGACCCCGAGCTGGTCGCCGAGCGAATCGCCGCGGAGCTTCGACAAGGCGAGTCGGAAGCCGACGATGGCTTTGCCGATCAGCTCCAGCGAGCCCAGGACCAGCCCTTGCATGATCCCAAGGACTGACTCGACGCCCTCGGCCCAGATGACCCTCATCGTCGCCCACAAGACGCGAGAAGCGCCCTCGATGTTGCCCGAGGCGATGTTCGCGACGATCGAGCGAAGGGCGACCACAACGTCCTGGTCGATCGTCGCGAAGGCCCCGCGGACGATGCCGCCCGCCACCAGTGCCGCGTTGCCGAGCCCCCCGAACGCTGCGCTGATACCAGCGAGGGCCGCGACGACCCCGATCCCGATGACCGCGAACGAGCCGATCGTGAGCAACACTGGCGCTAGAACGGCCTGGGCAAAGGTGACGGCGGTGACCAGCCCCCCGAACGCGACGGAGAGCAGCGTCACCGCGAGTCCGGCGCCGATCACACTCGCGGCGGCCGCCGTCGCCCCGGCGGCGAGCAACACCAGCCGGCCGATGACAACCTGGTTCTGTTCAGCCCATTGGCGCACGAGGCCCAGGACACCGCCGATGCCCGCGACGACCGGTTTCAGTATGGGGACGAGGGACTGGCCGATCGCGACTGCGGTGGTGCGAATCTCGCCCCGCAGCCGCTTCATCACGTTGGCGAACGACCCGGCTGTGCGGGTAGCATCGCCGACGCTGCCCTGGTCGCCCATCGCCCGCATGATGATGTTGAGGCGGGCGATTGCCTTCTCCTGCTCGGTCACTTCGGTCCAAGACTTATTGACACCATCGGCGAGAAGCTGCTGCTGGAGGGCGGCCTGTTTGATGTTGATCCCGAACCGGTCCAGAACCTCGCTCGATCCGGAGAGCGCAGAGATGAAACGGCCGATCGCCTCATCGTCAGCGATGTTGTTGAAGCTTGCGAAGTCAAGGGCCAGAGATGTGAGTTCCTGGGACAGCCGGCGCGACTGCGGCCCGCCGAAGCCGAGACCGACGAAGAAGGACTGGAAGATCCCCAGCGCGTCTTTGATCTGGAGCGACGATCGCCCGATGCGGTTGGCCAGCTCTTCCGCGAAGGCCGCGGCGGCCTCGGTCTCGGACTTGAACACCGCTCGGAAGCGCGAGAGCGCTTCCTCTGCGTCGGACGCCGCTCTGACGACTGCGATACCGAACGGGGCGAATGCAGCGCCCGCGGCCGTGCCGATGGCGCCGATCCTGAGCAACCCCTTCCCAAACGTTGCTAGGCGCTGCTGGGCGCGTTTCAGCACACGTTCGAGTGACTTGCTGTCGCCGCCGATCTCCACGAACGCGCGACCGGCTCGGATCTTTCGGGCGGAGGTCATGGGTCAGGTCTGGATCCGGCCGGCGAGCAATGACGCCTTCGCGGCGTCTTCGAGCGCGTCCTTCCGGCCCTTGCCGTAGCTGGCTTCCTTCTCGCGGCGCTGGTTCGATCTGCCGAGCCAGAACGACAGCAAGCCCGACAGCCCGACCAAGGCGGGGCCGGCGACAGGAACGCCCCCGAGCATGGGTCCGTACTCGTCGATCTGCTGCAATGAGAAGCCGGTCAGCAACGCCGCAAACTCGCCCGCGACGTCGTTGTTTTCGCGCCATCGGGCATCGAGTGTGACGGTGTTCCCTCGCCAGTCCTCGTACACCTCCCGAGACTCGTTGTAGCTCATCCGGGCTGGGAGCCCAAGATCCTGTTGTGCCTGAACGGGGATCTTGGCCTGAACGACATCGCCGAAGTCGATCCCCGCGCATGCGACGAGCGTCCCGACGACGATCAACATCCCGACGAACCAACCGGCTGAACTCGCTTTCATGGCTTCCCTGCCCCTTCCTTGATGCCCAGCATCGCGCCGAGCTGCGTGGGTGTGATGGTCTTGCTGTCCTGCTCCGCGAACGGGTCGAAGTCCGCGAACTTGTACTTCTTGCCCTTCGGAGCGAACGCCGATGCGACCAGGTGCAACAGGTTCGACATCCGCGACCATTCCGACCGCTCCTTGGCTTCGAGCATCGCGGCGAGCTGCCCGAACGTAAACGGGCCGGGGTCTACACCGCAGACGCCGGCGGCTCGCCAGACGAGTCGCTCCGCGTCCTGCGGTCTTGCTCTGCGACCGCTTCGTCCACGATCCCGATCGCATCCACCTGCTCCGCCCGGGTCACCGCGACGCTGTACACGTGGTCCAGCGCCTGGTTGGTTTTGTCGATCATCTTGGCCAGTGCCTTCCTCTGGCCAGGGTGGGCGAAAAAACCCTGAAGGCCCTCGATGAAGGCCTTAATGGCGCCGTCGAACCACTCACCGAGCAAGGCCTCCCCGAACTGATCAGCCGTGACGCCCTCGGCCTGCGGCTCCACGATCGCCCACAGGACGTCAGCCATCAGAACGGGGTCCGTCGACAGTTTCAGGACAAGCTGTCCGTCGAGGGCTTCGTACAGGTTGACCTGGCACTCGTCACGTACCCGCCGCACGCCAGAGACGTTGAGTTCGAGATCCCACTCACGCCCCTCCTTGTCTTTGAACTTGGTCGACATCTGATCCCCTTTCTTGAGTGTCTGTGATCTGCCCGCACGTTCAGGATCACGGGGCGCCGGCGCCGTTTGTCACGAAGCGGGGCGGATTGTCCGACTGCGTGACCGACAAGGTCGCGTTCACGAGCTGCCCCTCTTCAAGCTGTTGGCCCCACTCGAAACCGAGGCACACCATGTCGGCCTCGAACCCGTTGCCGGTGGCAATGGGGCCGTCCAGAATCGCCATGCCCAACACGGTCCCATTCAGATTGGAGTCCTGAACCGCGTCAAAGAACGGGTCGCCGGGATTCCATATCAGATCGACCGTCAACTCGCCCTCGCGGAGCGTTGGGATCTTGGCGCGCCACCCCTGGGTGCCCCGCGTGCTGACATCGGCCTCGCCGCGAGAAGCGTTGAAGGTGACGTCGCGGGCGTTGTCGGCGACGGTGTAGGTGGCCGATCCTGCGGCGCCGATGCCGGTCGTGTTGTAACCAAGAACAGCCTCCGACCCGAGTCGTGCAGACATGATCAACTCCTTGCCATTGCTTTGGCGAACGAACCCGGGATGCGATCGCGGGTCTTGACGAGTGCAGGCCGCACGGACGGGCGCGGCCGATACCGGATCGAACCGGTGTAGCGCCTGAGGTCTTCCTTCGGGAGAGGTCGCTTCTTTGGTGCCCCCCTCCGCGGGAGCAGGGCGCTCCGGACGAACCTGCGACCGCCATACTCCATCAGATTGGGCACGCCCGAGTTCGCGAACTCGATCGGCCCGATCACCACGCTCTCCGTTCGGCGGTCATAGTCAAAGGCCATGAGGCGTTTGAGTTCGCCGCTTCGACGGGTGGGGGCGGTTCCGGGGTCGGAGACGTTTTTACGCCTTCTCATTGAGTTGGCAGCGATCGTCCGCGTCAAGCCACCGATTCGGTAGAAAGACCGTTCGCGTGCCTGCTCGACGCGACGGAGGACCGCTTCACGCCGGAAGACAGCGCGTTTCGCCTTGATGGTGACGCGGATGCTCACGCGAAGAGATACTCCACTCTGATGGTCGCGACAAACACGCCTTGGGCGAGCTGGTCCGCCGAGTAGATCGGGTCGGCGTCGATATCGCCGGCCTTGGCCAGCGGGTTGTCCTCTTCGTCGATCGGCGGGTTCGTTGCGAGCAGATCCATGATCTGATCTACGAATCCGAGCATCCCTTCGACGGTCGAGGGCGGGTCCGCGTTGGGCTCGGCATCGCGGATCAGCACGACGCCGATCGTCCGTTGCTTGGTGTTGGTCCCAGCCCGCTGGCGACGCTGGGACAAGATGCCATCCGGGAGGATGTACGCCATCGGCTGCCCCCGATTGCCCTTCTCTGCTTCGGGCGCGTAGGACACACGCACACCCGGCTGGATGCCGGCCTGGGTGAGCATCCGCTCGACGCCTCGGGCGAGTTCGACGGTGCTGGTCATGCGCTCACTTCCTTTCCGCATGGATGCGGATCCGCTGGTCCGTGTAGTCGTCGAACATCCATGCGGGTTGCCCGTCGAGCCTCGTCACACGCCAGTCCGTGGTCAGGCCGTCGACGGTCTCGCTGATGGTGTCGCCGTCTTCGGGTTTGAATAGGACGCCGTTGTCTTCCAGATCCGCCGTTGCGACGAGAAAGTCCCGCATGCGGCGGATGATCCCGAGCCCGCCCTCGGTGACTGTCTCGACCTCCGACGAGTCGATGGTGGCGTTGATGGCCAGGTCGGGTTGTCCCGCACGGCGATAGACGATCGGGTGGGACAGGGAGGTCGCCCTTACCCGTTCGATCATCCGGCCGCCGCGTTGGAACATGTCGTCGGGCATCAGGGGACGGCGGGAGTCGCCACCTCGTTGATGCGAACACGGATCGTCGAGTCACCGCTCGCGGCGTCTTCGTGGCAGATCCCGAGGTAGCGGCTGGCGCCGGCGGTGAAAGCCCGGGCCAGCCTGCTGGCTGTGTCCCAGCCCACCAGATCACCGGCCGCGTAGGACACACCAGCGGGAGCCTTGTTGAACTCGTAGACGCCCTTGATCGCGCAACCGACTGGACGGCCCGTGGTCTGCGGGGCCTGCGCGATCGCGACGCCGGAAGATCCGTAGTTGAGAACCTGGCCGTTCGCGACATTGGTGGGCGCGGTGATCGTGACGGTGGCATCACTCTGGACGTGTTGGGCTTCCATTTGCGGCTCCCGGGGTTGGTGTGTCTTGCTTGAAAATCCCCGGCCCCGCGGTGGCGGGACAGAGGGGTGAGAAAGAGCAGGCTTACGCGGCGGGTGTTCCGTCCGATCGGACAATGCCCTTGGGGTCCATCCGGGCCGCGCCCGCGTCGATATAGCCCCGGTACCCGATGCCCAGCTGGTTTCCGGGCAGCTGGATCCGCTCCACCCGCGGCTCCTGAACGCCGCGCACGAACGTGAGTTCGAGCGCGGGCAGTCGGTTCGGATCGGCCATCAGGAACCAGCGGATCGGGCTGGCGCCCGAGAAGTAGTCGTCGGAGAGATGCGGAGCGACGACGACGCGGAACCGCCCACGCCAGGGGTTGTAGTTGCCGCGTGAGTCATCGGAGTTCGACCCGCCCGGGCGGATGTCGTTGGACCCGACCAGGATTTGCGCCTTGACCATCAGCTCCGGCGGCACGACCAGGATCGCAGGCTCGATGTTGATCGAGCGCTTGTCTTTGGCCTTGTTGCCCGGCCCCGCCTTCTGTTTCATGAATTTCGTCGCCGCAGCGTTGAGCGACGTCTCGTTCAACTCGGTTCCGGCGCCGGTGATGGTGTTCTCGGCAGTGAAGTAGTTCCCGTCCGCCGCGAGAAGCGCCTCGAAGGTGATCTCGTTGAGGATCTCCCGGCCCTCATTACCGATCTCGGTCGCGGCGTCCCGGAGCATCTGGAGATCGTCGTTGTAGATCGTCTGGCGATCGATCGCGAGCGCCTGGCCAAAGGTGTCTGCCTGGTTGGTGTACTTCTGATCGCTGATCGTCCCGCTCTGAAGTTCACCGCCCGCACCCACGCGCGAGAATCGACCAGTGCCCAACATGCGCAGGCGCGAGACCTGCTTGAAGTCGGGCGTGCTGGTGACCCGGGCGATACGCATGGCTTGGATTTCGGATGCTGTGTAGGCCTGCAGCGCCAGCTTGTTCAGGGTGTTTTCGAGGATGCCGGGGAGGGCGGTGGTCGAGAACGCGGCCTCGATCATGCCGTTGTCGAGGACCGGGCTTGTGTACACACCCTCGGCCATGCACGCCAGGCGGACAAGGTCCTGAAGGCCGATGTGCTCGAACACGCGAGCGGCTTCTAGCGTCCGTTCATCGAAATGCGACTCACGGGTCTTGTTGTCCATGCCCACTGATTTCAGCAGGCCGGCTTCGATGACCTTCGCGCTGATCTGTCCGTTTTCACCGCTGCCCGCGCGGGTAATCCCGTTGACGGTCGGACGCTCCGCCTTGACCTTCTCCAGCTCGGCCTTGGTCTTGTCCCAGCCGTCGGCTACGGCCTTCGCACGCAACTGCGGGTGGTCCTGCAGGATCGCGCTGACGTCGGCGATTCGCTGGTGCTCGGAGGCTGCCGCGCCCCGGATCGCGCCGACCATGCTATCGACATCGCCGGCGCTGGCGGTCACTGTACCGTTCGCGGGCGGATTCCCGCCGTCAGTCCCAGTCTCTGCCTTGAAGGACGCTTCGAGGTAGTCCCGCGTTGCGTCATCGAGCGAGTCCGGGTTGATGTTCTTGGCCTTGAGCCACTTCTCGAACTCGTCCATATGGGCCTCCCGCCGTCTCGCGGCGATGCTGGTGCTGGTGTTGTCGTCGCCGCCAAGCGACACGACGGAGACTTCCTTCAAAACCGTTTCTCGGGCGACGATCAGCGGACCTCGGAACGTGCGACCGTTCACCTTGACTGACGCGCCTGCGCGCACGAACTCGCGGCGGACCATGTCGGCACCGATGGATGCCTGCCAAGGGAACCCGTTCCCCGCGGTTGCGATGATCTCTTCGGTCTTTGCGTTGTGTCCGCTGAGGACGCCCTCGACTTCGAGCTGGGCGACGGTCTTCCGGATGGCAGTGGTGTGCCCGACGACCTGATCGGGGCGGTGGTCCGCGAAGAGGGGGCGCTGTTTGGCGGAGATTCGCATGCCGGCCAGGTCGACAACGACGGGGAATCCGAACCCGACCTTCATCGCGTCACCGGTGTATGCGATCATGCTGATCTTCGGGCGTCCCTTTTGGCCGTCCTGGGCGACGATGTCGCAGGATGCGCCCGCGGAGAACTTGACCAGGCTCGACGCGTCGTTGGCCCGGATCTTGCCGCGGCGGCGCTGCTTGCTTCGCCTACTCATCGTCGTCCTCCCGTGTGTTGACCCCCTGGCCCGACCCCTCGGGGGATGCGGGGGGCCGGGCCTCGGGGGTGTTGGGGGCGACCGTGATCCCGAGCCTGGACGCGAAACGCTGCACACGCTCGCGGTTCTCCAAGACATCCTGCCAGTCGTGACCGAGGGCCGCGCACTCTTCAACCAGCGTTGTGACTCCGGTCTCAAGCCGGACCTTCATCGCGTTGGCTTCCTTGCTCGGGTCGGCGTGCTGTGGTGTCGGCCAGGTCCAGGTCGGTCGGATCGGAGGACGGGCGCGGCGGGCTGCCTGCGGAAGCACATCCGTCCGCTGGGCCTCTTCCAACCACCAGAGGAAGATCCGGTTGAGGATCTTCGTACGGACTTCTTGTCGATCGACGCGGAGCTTCTGGAACCATGTCGCGTGATCGAGCTTGCCCGACGCGTAGTTGTGCTGGCTCGAATCGGCGAGGACGAGGTTCACCGGCATCCCCAGGCAACGACCGATCTCGTTGGCGACATGGCGTCGGAACTCTCCGAAGGTAGTCGTCGGCTGCTCGGCTTTCATCCCGTTCAGCTTCCAGCCTTCGGGCAGGACCAGCGCGTGGTTTTCGGGGATCTCGATCTCGTCGTACGGGTCGGCCGAATCGATCTCCCCATCGGCGTCGACCGGTAGATCCGACTGGATCACCTTGGACATCGAAGCGGCGGTGCGAGCCGATTTGATGACCGCTTGGGTGAATCGACGCAGGTTGACGAACCCGGACAACGCGGGTGTCAGATCGGGGATCCCACGCACGGAACCCGCACGGTCGCGGGTGAAGTAGTGGATCACGTCGCCCGCGTCGACCCAGTCGTGTTCGTCAACATCGATCCCGAGCAAGTTATCGTCGGGGTGGTAGCGGAGGACTCGGTACTCGCTGGGGTTCCCGGCCGCGTCGAATCGGATGCCATCGACCTCTCGCGGATCCCGGTCGACCTGACGGGGGTGCGCGACGCGTTCAGCCTCCACGGGCACGATGTCGAGCGTGATACCGCCCAAAGCCTGGTTGGTTGTCCTGACGAAGAAGATTTCTCCGTCGTGCGCCTTCGCCTTCCGACCAGTGCGGAGCTTCTCCCACAGGTTGATGTCGTCGCACCAGTCGTTCCAGGCCCTCTCCACCGCTTGGGCGTCCTCGCGTGACAGCGACTCGTCATCGGCGATCTGCGCTCGGGGGCCGTCTCCGATCAGTGTGTCGGCGAGCGTGTCGACGATGCCGCGGGCCATGCTGTTGTTGGCGACCTCGAATCTGCATCGATTCCGGAGTGTCTCGCGGACCTCCGGGCTGTTGATCTGGCGCGCGGAGAACGACCCCGCCTTGGTCCAGTGCTTGGCGTCATCGCCGCCTGGTTCGGCAGACTCGTAGAACGCACGCATGAACGCACTGGCGCTGCCTGCCCGGCGTTGGGATGCGCCAACGCGGATCACCGACGAGACGCCACGGGCACGCCCTGAGAATCTCTGGAGCCAGCCCATCAGATCCCCCCCGAGCTTCCGAACCTGATCATCGCACGCTTGATTGCTCTGAACGGGCTCTTGGCTGCGTGCGATCCGCGAAGATGCTTGTCGGCCTTGATGAGTTCATCGACGGATCGATTCTGGACCTCGATCGCGTTATCGCGAGCGCGGGCCGGCTCGTTGATCGCCTGCTCGATCTGCTGCTGCGCGTTGGTCGGTGTTCCGCTCACGACATGCTGATACACCAAGCCGGATCGGATCTTTGTGTCAAAGGCAAAGATGCCCGCAGATCGTACAGATGTGTACAAAATCTGCTACGTGGCGCGTTCGATCGAGCTGATCCGTCTCCCGCAGAACCGGCAGCGGCGAACGCGACGGATTCCCCGCTTGGCCTTCCGGGTGTAGAGGACTCGGAGATCGCCACAGTTGCACTTCGGGCAGCGGATCCCCTTCTCGGGCTCCGCGGGCTTCTTTGATCGTCCCATCATCCGGTGGCCCTCATCTGCTGCTGGGTGACGCGGCGACGACGGCGGCCCCGCGGTTGCTCCTGGTCCTCAAGACTCGCGCCCTGGATCGACGCGGCGACGAGGCACATGACGTTGGTGTCGGTGAAATGATTGTCCAGACCGGGGCGTTTCAGCCTCCACTCGTCCACAACCCGACCGCTGCCCTCAACGCGGTGGGGACGCTCGGCGACAAGCTGATCGGCGAACATCCGATGGTCCTGACCTGTCTTTCCGAACAGCGCCAGCGCGGACGGGTCTCCGAGAGGGACCGCGAGGCGGGCGGCCTGGAACGTCTTCCACCAGTTCGTGTCGAATGTGACATGGCGCACGCGGCCCTTCGCTGCGGAGATGTACCAGTTCAGGCCGGCCCGCTCGCCACGCTTCCTCTTCCGCTCGGCGAGCGGTCGGGTCGAAGCACCGTAATATTTTCCGCGCGCTGGCATCAACTGCGCCGCGTACGGGCTCGCTCGGCATACCTTGAACACAACCTCGGTCGAGGGTGCCCAGTTCTGATCAATCAGACACAGGTCAGCCCGGCGCGGGTTACCCTCGGTGTCGTGCCATTCCCGCCCGCAGACATCGTTCGTCAGTTGCTCAAGCGCGTGATAGAGCTGGGCCTCGAATGCGACGCCTGGCTTCGCCCGTCCCATCGTCCGTTTGACGTCGCGATTCGTGAAGTATGCCCGCCGCTGGTCAGGCCAGGATCCGTACTTGATCACAGATCCACCAAACCTCCGCGAGATCGCGACGACCTGGTAGAAAAGCACCTTCGCTTGAACATCGATCGCCGCAACCAGGAAATCAGTCTCGGGCGGGATCGCCTCGGCGGGTAGGCCGTTGGTCCGGGCGGCGATGTCCGAAGCGACGAGCTGAACGTCGTCGGCTGCGGCCTCGTCGAGCGGCTCGTTCTGGTACTCCGCGAAGAACGCGGGCTCGTCGTCGAGCTTGATGTTCATCGCGTGCTGGATGGCTGAGACCTCGCCCTTCTTGGCGTTGAAACGGTCTGGCCAGGCCGCGACAGCGCCTTTGTCCATCGCCTTCCGGTTGGCGATGTAGAACTCGGTCGCCATGCTGATGTCTTCGCGCTCGGATCGGAGGGATTCCTCGCGCAGCTGCGCGTACCGTTCCCAGAGGTCGTCGTTCTCGGGCAATGCCTCCAGCATCCTGAACCGAACACCCCGCCATCCCGGGTTCTGTTTCCGATCGAGCAGCTGGTCGGCGACGTCGCCTCGCTGGATCACGGTGCATGGGAAGATCATGGAGCACTCTTGCCCGGGGCCGGCGAGACCTGCGACGCTACCTTCAATCTTCCGACGGCGGACCTCACACTGTGTCGGGCTTCGGGCCGAGTCGTCGGTCTGGATGTCGTCGAGGATGGCCAGCGACGGCCGGGCAGACTCTCCGCTCGGCAGGATCACACGCCGGCCTCGGAAGTTGGCGTCGAGGCCCGCGGTCTGGATGATTGCTCCGGAGGCCCGTGCTCCCGGGATCATGCCGAAGCGGATTTCATTGTCGGACCATGCGATGTGCGTCCGCTCGTTGTGGTGAAGCTGGCCCTTGGCGCGGCGCGCCTCACCTTCAAGACAGCGAATCGGATAGACAACTTCGGGATAGGTCGCCAGCAGCTCGTCGTTCGTCGCTAGTTCGGTTTGGATGTTCTGAAGGATCTGGATTGCGGCGGGCCCGGCTGCGCCGAACAGCATGATGAATCGGTGGATCCCGTTCATCGTCGCCCAGCACCCGCCACACTCCGCGATGGATGTCTTGCCGTCGCCGCGGGGCATCGCGAGTGCCATGCGTCCGCCTTCGCGGATCGTGCGTTCCATCAGCGAGAGAACGCGAAGATGGTTCTTCGACCATGCGAGCTGGAAACGCTCGGGGAACATCGTCTCGCAGTACGCTTGCAGATGGCGTTCGCACTGACGGCGGAGCTTGGTGTTTCGGATGGGAGGGATGTCGCCGATGTCACGCCCCGCCCGGCTGATTTCGCGGCGGCGTCGGGCTGCGTCGTCCTTCACTCGCTCGTAGTCGAGTCTCCTAGTCTTCGCCACCATCGGCCATCCTGATGCGTTCAGCTGCCATCCTGGCAAGCTCTGGGGCTGGGTAATCCTCTGGGACGTTGAACAGCGGGGCCAGATGTTCGCGCACCTTGCTGAGATCGGTGATCCGTTCGGCGCTGTCGTCTTCTTGGGGTTCCCCGGTCACGCCGTTCCTGACCTCATGGAGACGTAGGAGTTTGTTGAGTTCGTTCTGGGCACGCAGGGCAACGCTCTGGGCTTCGCTGATCTTGTTATCGATGTTGGCCTCGACGATCTTGGTCAGCCTGCAGATCGCGAGCCCGAGCTGCTCGTCGCGGTTGTAGTCGGCGGTGAGCTGTACCCGCTTCCGGGCTTCGGTCAGAACCAGCCCCGCATCGTCACGCGGGGTGCCTGCGGAGACGAGTTCGGCAGCGATCGCAGAATCCGTCGCCCCGCGAACCAGTGCGAGAACAGCCATGTCGATGGCTTCGGGCGTTGCCGATTTTCTGGGCCGCTTTGCCAATCAATCCTCCGAACACGCGAAATCTGGGTGCTGGGTCTCCATGTGCCGCCGGAGGTTCTGGAACGAGCGATTGCAGCATGGGCAGACGCCCGCCTTCGCTCGGTTCTTGAGCCGGGTCTTGGCGGCTTTCTCGCCGCGGCGCCGGGCTTCGGTCTGCTTTAGCTCATCGCGAAGTCGCGCCTGGACTTGATCGTGAGTGGCCCGCTCCCTCTGGAGCTGCTCTTCCAGCTCCTCCGCTTTGGACTTTCGGTAGACCCAACTGTGCCCGAGCGGGCAGTAAACACTCTTCCGGTTGTTCTTTGCCTGGCGGCTGACTGAACTGGGTATGGCGTGCCTGACACCGCACCAGCATGTATGAACAACGAGCCGGTCGGTGTGAACGTCGGATATGGTCGGCATTGGTCGGTCCCTTTTCTGATGCTGCGCAAACAAACACTACTCAATACGGGTGCTCTTCCGCGAGGTATGACGGCTCAAGGGGCTCCGGGAAGGACCCGAGCGGCCAATCAATGAGGCTTGGTAGAATGTCGAAACTGCGCTGAGCAAACAGATCAGACATATGACGGCGAGGATCGAGTCAAGCACTAGGAGCGCGTTCGGATCTCTCGATTCCATGAATGCCTTGCGTTGAGCGGAGTAGCAATTGGGCTCATGCTTGATCTGGATCGGTGTGCTTAGCTGCTCTCGTGGCCCGCTCATCTCATGCCCTCCAACGGCTCGAATCGCTGAACAGCTCTCGCAGATGCGTGGAGCCGGCCCGCACTGCCTCGCGGGTGTGGATGGCGACGCTCGTTCGGTCCTTGATGTTCACCGAGCCGTAGACGAGCTTGTCGGGCTCCTGAGCGATCAGGAACACGAACGCCGTGTCCACCTGATGAGCCTCGTACAACGCCCGCAGCGTTGAGCGCTTGGGCAGCTTGCCACGCTCCACGACAGCGAGCCCTTCGGCCAGCACCTCGCGGAGCATGTTGGCGTAGTCTGTGTCGATCAACTCGCCCTGCCAATCGGGAAGCACTGGACGCATCCCGTTCGCGATCGATTCGAAGATCGCCGTGCTCTTGAGCTGGCAGCCGACGCGAGGTGCGTTCCCGTTGTTCGCCTGGAGCACCATCACGCGGCATGCGTCGGTCCGTGTTCGGAGTTCGTCGATGCATGCCTGGATCTCGCGGTGTGTCTCGATGATCCGCATCCAGTAGTCGCGAGTCCGTTTACGGGCTCGGTTGGCGACACGCTTCGCGACGAGCTGACCCAGGGCCGTGAAGATCGGGACACCGATCGCCGTGGCGAGCTTTGCTGAGAGTGACAATCATCGAACCTCGATCCCCTTTGATTTGGATGACCCCCGTCATCCATGCTTGGCCTGGTACCGGCGGCCGATCTGGACCAATGTCAGCACCAGGCGGAAGTGCTGCATCTGGATCAGCTCCGGATGTCTCAGTCGTGCGTCCCGCTTGACCGATCGAAAGACGGCCTCCATGTCGTCTCGGTTCTCGATCTCGGCCTCCATGCCCATGACGACATGCGCGAGCCGATGCCACTCGCCGACCGGGAGGATGTCGACGCGGGCTTCCGCTGGGATGTACCTTCGGCGCCCGCTCATGCCGCCCCCCGGTGCTGGTTCGCGGCGTGCTTGAGGGTGTCCCAGTGGTCGATCGCGAACTCTCGGACCAGGTCAGCGGACCAGCGGCGATCAGCACGAATTCGGCGTAGGAACGCGGGGCCACGCTTCCGCTCTGCGAGCTCGTGGAGTGCCCTGGAGACACTCACAGCCTGCTCGGGGGTCTTCGACGACAGGAACACGCCGAACTCGCTCTCGCGGCGTTCCCGCTCTCTCCGCCGCTTCACGGCGGCTTTGCTCAACTCAACCCCGCCGTCCTTGTCCAGCATCGACCGGAACAGAGCGGGCGGGTTGTCGACGTTGCCGGTCGCGAGCACCTCGGCGAACCGCTCCAGGGCGTTGAGCGTGTCGGGGTGGTCGGACTGGGCGCCCCGAGCGACGAGCAGCTCGGCGAGTTGCCCCGAGATCCCGGAGTCGATCCCGGAGTGTCTTGCCAGCTCGTCGAGTTCTTCCCAGCTTGACCCCGCCTCATCCGCCGCCGCGCTGCTGCTGCTGCAGGTATCTGCAGGTAATGCAGTTTCTTCCTTAGAGACGGGGGACGTGTCGTCCGGCGTTATGGAAATGTCGTCCGGCGTTGCGGACGAGATGGCCGGCGTTGAGGGTGACGGTGGCCGTGTCGTCCTGCGTTCGGCGGCCGTGTCGTCCGGTGTACGCCGGCCGTGTCGTCCGGCGTCGGGTCGTATCCGTGCTTGCTCTCGGTCGTCATCTGCGAGCCAGTCAGACAGGCGGACGTAGTCGACTGTGTAGAGCGCTGTGCGGCCAGGAGCGGGCTTGGCGACCTGCTCCAGCACACCAGTATCGCAGAGGAACGCGATGGTACGGCGGACGGTGCGATCGCTGAGGCACGTTCTGCGGGCAACAACGCCGCTCGCGACGCCCAAGGTAGTGCCGGGTGCTCCCAGCCCCCTGATGCACCACAGGACCGCCTTGATCGCCGACGGAGCCAGCTGATCCCCAGCTGGCGGTACGCAGCGATCAACGATGATCGTGGCTTGACCGGCATCGATGTGGGGTTCGTGTGTTGCCTTCATGTCTCGGCCTCCGTGCCGCAGGGATGGTCTTCAGTGCGCCAGCCTGAGTGCTGTCGCGATCGCGGCCTCGTCGCTGGGGTGGGCGTAGATCCTGGTCGTATTCACGCTCGTGTGGCCCATCATGGGCGACACGGTTTTCAGGTTGCCGAGCTTGGCCTCTGCCTCGGTCGCGAAGCGGTGGCGGAGCTGCATTGGCGTCCAGGGCTCAATCCGGGCTGTCAAGCATGCCTGGCGCACTTCACGGTTGATCCGATCGATCGCGATCATGTGCCGGCCCCTGGGATCACGCGAGAAGAGGTAGCCGGGGCCGGATGTATCGAGATCGAGTCCGGCGATCCAGTCGGTGAGCACGGCCAGCCCGTCGCCCACGAACGGGATCATCCGTCTCTTCCCAAGGTGGGCGGTCTTGTGGTGCTTCGGCGTGTACAGGACAACCTCCCGCCCTTCGCGTTCCGTCTGGGTGAGATCACGAGCGCTCATCGCCCGGACCTCGCCTGGTCGCATGCCAGTGTGATAGAGCAGCTTGACCATGACTCGGACCATCGGGGAGAGATGGGGCAGCGCGAGGCGATAGCGTTCATCGTCGACGGGTTGACGGGGCTCGGGATCGGCGATCCCGAACTGGTTCTGACGGATCCGATCTACGGACCTGATCGCCTCGATCTGGTCAGGCTGTGCGTATCCGCTTCGGACGCAAAACTTGATGAAATCACGAACGAACGAGATGTAACGATTAACTTGCTTTCGGCCGAGCTTGCCGGAGTCTACCCAGGACCACACCATCGCATCGAACACCGGTCCGTCGAACTCGTAAAGCCAGCGGTCGCCTACGTACGGGCGCACCCATCGCTCAACTGCGGAGCGCACGTTGTCCGCCTGTCGGGTCGGGCCGCGCCCGTCTCCGTGGTCGTACTTGCGGTTGACATAGTCCAAGAACAAATCTAATGCCTTTGTTACTTTCAGCTCTGGCGAAGCGATCATGTGTTGCCCTCCGGGCGAAACATCGCGAGGAACGGGCATCCGTGCAACAAACAGGATTGGGAATACGGTCGTCTGTGACCGCACAAACGGAAAATCTCTACAGGACGATGGTGGGTGGGAACGGTGACGAAAGAATGGACGTATCGGGACCGCCGCTTTCGTCCGGATCTGGTATCCCGACCTCAAGCGTGGCGACCACGCGCACGAGATCATCCCCGGACCTAGCTTCCGAATCAGCTCGCGCGGATAGCACGTACATCTCCAGGGCATCGTCCTCTGCCACGTTTGAGAACCGAATCGCGTCTGCGTCGACCACTGAGGACATCGGACGCGAGCCGGCGGTGGTGCCTTGCGGGCCGGCAATGACATAGTTGATGTCGCCAGCGCCGTCCTTGCTGATCGCGACGATCAGGGAGCCCGTTCGCATCGGCTGGTCGGCGATGGATGTGGCGAGCGACGAGTCGGTGTCTGCGATCTCCCAGCCGAAGTTCGCGTCGGTCATCGCCACACCCGATCCGCCTGATGCGCGAGCGTCCATGAATCCGGACAGTGTGATGGCGTTGCCCCCGTTTGCGTCAGCGATGGAGAGGATCGGGACAGGCCCGTGCCACGCTCCGTCCTCACTCGCCGTCCATGCATCCCAGCATTCCTCGGGGATCTGGTAGACCACGAGGGCCGTCCAGGCCGTCCCGAGACCGAGGCTTTCCAGCTTGCCAGACGAGACGCCCGAGAGAGCTGGGTCGGGGTAGGGGAGTGGCGGCCGGTCGTGGTCGACCACGAGGGACTCGAAGACCCGCTCGCACCTGGCGGCGGATGCATTGAGCGCGTTTCCACGGAGAAGCAGTTGCATGCTCCCGGGTGAGCCAGTGACGCCCGAGCCGTCGTACATCATGATCGCACGGACCCAATCGTCCGAATCACCATCGATGTTCGGGATCCCGGTCAGCGGTCCGGAGGATCCCCAAGCCGCAGCGGTCCAAAGGAAGTGCCGCACCTCGTCCTTGATCCGCCATTCTTCGGCGTTGTCGTCGGGGGTGCGTTTGCGCATCCAGACCGCGAGCACCATGTTCGAGGCCGCGATACCAGCTGCGGGCGCACCTGAATCGAAGAGGCTCAACGCGCCGGCGTTGTCCGCCGGGCCGCGTTCCAGGGTGTACCCGTTCTGGGAGTGGACGATCGTTGGAGTGGGCTTCTCGGTGCCCCCGTCGTGGGCCGCGGTGACGGTCGGCGCCGCTGATGCCGAGATGCCATCGTTGGCGTTCTCGTCGAGGTCAGGGAGCACGTTCGCGGGCCGGAACCCAACGAACAGCGGGCGGCCATTGATCTCGGTGCCAGGCGTGATCACGCGGACGGACGCGGTCGTATCCACGGTGCCCGTGATGAGCGTCCCATCCTGGAGCACCGCCACGCCGCAGTTCTGAACCACGCCCGAGCTGGGCGTCCCCTTGAACGCCCATCCGAACGAGCGGCCGCCGTCGGTCGACAGAGCGATCCCGGAGAACGCCGGCGCGGGCGACCCGTTGTTGAACTCGTTCGAGACGATCGCCGCGACGCGGTCCCCCGTGACATCGCACAGGAACGTCGATAGGTAGAACGACTGGGCCGTGCTCTCCTGGGGGATGTGGTTCGAGACCGGATTGAAGACCATCTCGTTGACCGCGATCCCATTGGCATCGAGCGACACCCGCTGGATCAGGCCCGAATCGGTATCGCCACCTTTTAGGTACTTGGAGGGATCGCGTGGGTCCACGCAGAGCGGGAAGAGGTTCTGTGAGCGGCTGTTGCTCGTCATGGTCGACCCGGTGAGCAGCGGCCCGGCCGCGACCTCTGGGTCTCCCCAGTCGATCGATGACGCGTTCTTCACGCGGTACGAACCACCAATGCCGGATGAGGCGTCTTCTGTGGCGTTCGCGGCGAACGATGCGATGTCCGGTATCGACCGGTGCAGCGTGCGGATCGTGCCGTCCCCGATGTGCCACACCACCCGGTGCTGCGACCCGTCGTTGAGCAGGACCCCCGAGTGGTAGTGTTCGTTCGTCCCTCCGGATGTGTTGGCGATCCTGACCATGTCGCCAACGGTTCCGTCGTTGGCCACGTTCAGGACGAACGTCTGACCGCCCGTCTTCGAATCGGAGTCGTAGTCGCAGATCACCACCCAGCGGGACCCGGCGTCGGCGACAGACTTCGATGCCATCCAGAGACCACCGATGCCCTCGGCCGTCGCCGCGAACTCGTCGCTGACGTAGTGGAGTGTCCAGGGGTCCGTGGCGCCCGCCTGGAGATCGGCCAAGGTCGCCGAGACGACGGCGACCCGGGCGACGCGCCCGGTGCTGATCTCCGATCCCGAGCAGTAGAACAGCATGCGTCCGCCGATCACCTCCGACTGGAACGGGTAGAACCGCCAGCCGGCGATGGCGCCCGCAAGGATGTCGAACTGCCCGGATCCGTTGTCGGTCGAGTAGGACGATCGCGTGCCTTCGCCTGCGGGGTTGCCGAACCAGATGTCGAGGCGGAAGACCGAGTCGGCATGGATCGCGATGACGTCCTGGCCATTCCAGACGGACGCACGATGGACCCGCACGCTCTGCGCGGCAGGGTAGAACCCGTCGAGCTGCAAGATCCCCGGTGATCCGAACACGGCATGGGCTCGGTGGTGGTACATCGGGGCATCGCCGATCGGCGCGATGCTCCCGCCGAGGGGTTGACCATCGAAATCGACTTGGAGTTGGGTCATCTGTGCGGATCTCCGTTCACGAGCCGGTGCGGCCGAGCGGTTGCTGATCTGGGATGCAGACGATGGACTCGGCGCGTGCTGTGGCGAGTTCGGAACGGAGCCGGGATACCTCGGCTGCGAGCTGACGTTTCTCGATCAGCAGCGCATGGAGCTTCTGATCGGAGGCGAGTCTCAATCGCTTTTCCGATGCGAGCTGGCGTTCGGTCGTATCACGGGCGCGGCGATGCTGGTCCCTGACGACCGATGCGCTGTGGTAGAGCTGCATCAGTTCATCAGCCGTGGCCTGCGACTCTCGAAGCTCTACGCGCAGCAGCTTGATGCTCGCGACACGATCGGTCCACCATCTTCGGATCTGTTTCATCGGTCAGCCTCCATTGGTCGTGCCCCGTTGTTGATGAGCAACACCTCGGGGGCCTGATCACTCGATCGACCCGCCTTCGCGGCGTTGCTCGTGTTCTTGTGTTGGCCCATGTCGATGACGTCCCAGCCCGCATAAAGCTCGCGGACTCGATCGCAATCCTCGTAGCTGACCACGATGCGAGCGTGCTTGAAGCGGCCGAGAGCGGCCGCAAGCCGGTCGTGGTCATCCTCGGCGCCGAACATCGTCGCGCCCTGTTTGTCTTCGAACTCGTGAACGTACTCGCCGGAGACGCGGGTCTCACGGGTGTACGGGGAGTCGATGTAAATCGCCACGCCCGGCTTGTCTTGGATCGAACCGATGACCTCGAACGCGTCGCGGTTGAGGATCACCATCTCGCGAAGCCGCTCCATGAACCACGGGAGCGAATCGGCGGCGCTCTGGAATCGCTTGGCAGGGCTGCCGCCGCCCGGGCCGAAGCGGGCGCAGAATCGAGCATTGTGTTCCGTGCCGATCAGCCCGTTCGGACCGAGCCAAGCTGCGACGTAGAACGCCCACGCTCGATCGAATGCCGACTGTGTATCGGGAAGGTAGGGCCGCATTCCGCGGAACCGTTCGATTTGCTTGCACGCGTCGTCGTAGATGCTCTCGCAACAGAGTGTGCGTTCGCACCGAGCAACGAGTGCCGGGCCGTTCGGGCCGGCGAGGACCTCCGCGAAGCCGATCAGCTCCCGATGGAGATCGCTGACGAGATGCGTTTGCACCTTGGGCATCGCCATCGACACGGCCATTGATCCGCAGAACGGCTCGGCAAAGTAGTCGGGCACGCGCTCGACTTGCCTCTCGGGATCCCAACACAACTGCCGAACGATGGCGGGCGCCATCCGTCGCTTGCCGCCGAACCACGGCGCCAGGGCGGTGATGGCAGGGGCCTCGGCCATCACGCGACACCCTTCGCAGATGAACGAGCACCCGACTCTGTTCGGGCCCGGTGACCTCGGATCCACGCCTTTCGAAAGGATCCGGAGCCGCGCTTCGATTCATACGGACACGCGGACTCGGGCTTCCCATATGCCGCTGCGTACGCCCCAGCGACGAAGGCCGAGAATCGTCCCGAGCAGCGTCCGGAGGAAGCGCCCAGATCGTCAGGGATTTGGACTTGGACGCCCTCAAAGTTCATGTTCTTCGGTGTGATCAACGCGACCGCCTTTCAAACGGCACGCCGGCGGGGTGAGCCGGCGAGCCGCGAGGGTCGAGCCATATCCACGGCCCGGAGAGAGCCCGCTTCCGTGCGGACGGAGAGAATCCGCGCACGGGCCTGGAGACACCCGAACGCGGGCCCCTGGTCGAATGGAGGTCGAACGGCGACGCGCCGCGTCCGTGCATCTAGACCGCGCACAGGAAGACACGGCCATCGGACAGACCCCCGTCGATCAGACGGGCGGTGATTCGTGCCCCTTGCTGTGAGTGGGGCCTAGTTGTGCCGCTGGTTGGTAACGTCAGGGAGCGGCTTGCCCTGACGCGAGGAATCTATCGGTCCGCGAGCTTTGTGTCAAACACAAACAGCGCGAATGTGGAGGGATTGAATCAGGCCTGGGTCCGCGAGACGATCCAGGCCCAGTATCGCCCGATTGAGCGTCGTGTGAATGAGAGTGCTTTCCCTGACGCCTTGAATGCTAGTGCCAGGAGGGATCGAGTTGTGCGACCCGCCGATGAGCAAACGGCCTTCGCGAATGCGCGGCGCGCCGCCCTCGCTTCACGTTTTGCAAACGCCGCCTCTTCCGCTGCGGCTTCAACTCTGGCGAGTCGCGCCTTCCCGCGTTTAAACGCTGGGCCGATGTCCTCTTCGTCGAGCTGAATCACCACGGACACGATCTTGTCCGATGGTTTCGAGATGCCCAAGTCGATGTGGAACGGAGCATCACCGATGATCAAAACATGGAGCCGCGAGTACTCTTCGGGTCCAAGGAAGCCGACTAGGCGGCCGTCTCGCTTCCGGCAAACCCATGCCGATTGGCCTTCAAGCCCGAGCACGTACTTCGCGAAGTACTCCCTCTGGTTGTATGGGTCGGGGCACCACGAAACGTCGCGGAGCCAGGCTTCAATGTGAATGTCGTTGCCCATAGGAAGCCCGCAAAAAAGAGGGGCTGTGCCGAAGCAGAGCCCCTCTTTCCGGCCGGAGTTACCAGCTCCGAATCCGCCCCGCAGTTCGCCAGGCTCAAGCGGGGACTACGCCTGGCCGGACCGAGCGACCCCACAACTAGGAAAGGGGTTCTCGGGCCGAAAGCGGGTGATCGGGATCGAACCGACGACATTCAGCTTGGGAAGCTGACGTTCTACCACTGAACTACACCCGCGTGTGTTCTTGGGATGCTAGTCAGCTCGGGCGGGCTCGGCGAGTGGTGCGGGGGGGCGGATGGTCTCGATCGAGGCTGCGGGGAGCCAGGCCTGCGTGTCCGGAGACGCGTTTGCCAGCCTGATTCGGGCCCACTGGTCCCGTGTTTCGACGATGGTGACCTCGGTGCCCGGCGGGAGCGGTTCGGAGAATGCGGGCGGGTAGATGTCGGTGTCGGGGCCGGTGCGGGCCGGGGCCTGGTTGATGACGACCGCGGCCTGGCGGTCGGTGGTCAGCGTGTCGGCGGCGAGGAACGCGGCCCCGGCGCCCGAGAGCGTCAGCAGCGTGACGGCGGTGGGGGTGTGCCAGGTGCCCGGCTCTCGGCGTGTGGGCGCCGCTGCTCGGCGGGCGAACAGCAGGCAGGCCGCGAACAGCGTGGCGATCGCTCCGAAGAAGACCGGGGCTCTCGGCACGCGGTCCGACGCGGCCAGGGCGACGCGTCGCCAGGCGGCGGCGCGGGTCTCGGGGGGCGCGGCGTCGATGAGCGACCTTGCGTACGCGAGCGAAGCGGCGGTGGCCGGGTCGGATGGGTCCGCGGCGTGGGCTCGACGGAAGGCGAGGGTGGCCCGGCCCAGATCGCCCGCGAGCAGGTGCGCATTGCCGAGTGCGCGTTGGAACGCTGGGTTGGCGTGCTTGGCTTGGAGATCGGATGCGGCGAGCAGGGCCGCGGCGTCGGCTCCGAGCGTTGCGGACGTGTCGGGGTCGATCGGGCGGGCCTGCGCGGCGCGATCGAGCATCTCGAGCGCCGGGCCCAGCGGCGTGGGCGAGGCGTGCGCGGGGGTGTGCAGCAGGGTGATCGACGCCAGGACGAGCGGGAGGACGGTGCGGGGACGGCGCGCTGGTGCGTTCATGTCGTGGTCTCCGCGGTGTGCGGCTGGCGTTTGAGCTGGGCTCGGAGCGCTCGGATGGCCAGTCGCGTGTCCTTGGGTGTGACCGGTTCGGCCTGGTTGCCCGGGTCGGGCTGCTCGGCGGGAGCGAGCGCGTCCTGCAGTGCTCTGATGATGCCCGTGTGCGTGGGAAGGCGTTCGAGGTCGGCGAGCGTGACGGACTCTGGGTTGCAGCCGAGGGCGGCGCTGGCGGCGGAGCGGACCGCTTGCTGGGGTGTGGATCGGAGTGCTTCGTGCTCGGCGGCGCGGAGCCTGCGATCGCGGGTGCGGGCCGGGTGGCTGCGCCGGCGAGAGATGAGGGAGAACGCGAGCGCGGTGGCGAGGGTGGCGGGCCCGGCGGCGATCGACGCGATGATCGCGGGGCGTTTGAGCTGATCTGCGAGCACGAAGGGGCGTGCGTTGTTGACCTCGTCGATCGAGGGCGGCGCCCAGAAGGCCGGGTCGGACGGGGTGAGCGTGCGGCGTGTGTCGGGTGTCGTTGGGGGCATGCCGGGGGTGACGATCGCGTCTGCGATGGTGGCTTCGCGGACGGCGCGGATGTCGAGTTGGATCGGATCGGAGCGGACGGGTGTGTATGAGCCGGTCTCTGGATCGAAGGTGGCGATCTCGATGGGGGGGATCGCGGTGGCCTCATCGGTCAGGGCGCGGATGGTGGTGGTGTAGACGCGTTTTTCGGCCTGGCGGGGGGTCTGCTCGGTCCACCCCTCGGGCGCGAGCCTGAAGAGGTGATCGAAGGCGTCGAGTTCTTTGAGATCGGGCAGGGGGTTGCGTGCGGGGAGGGGTTCGTTTCCGAGCAGTTCGACGCGGAGGGTGATCGGGTCCCCGACGTTGGCCGAGGTGGGGTTGGCCAGGGCGCGGAGGGTGTAGCGTCCGATCAGGCCCGAGAAGTTGTCGGGCTTTCCCTGGGCGGGTACCGGGAGCACGGTGAGGGTGACGGGGTCGGATTCGTTGTAGACGCGTGACCAGCCGTCGGCGGCGCGCGGTCTGTTGAAGACGACGCGTGCGGGCCCGAGGGTGATGGCCCCGGTCTGATCGGGGCTGATGCGGAGGGCGAAACGGAACTGGTTGACCTGTCGACCGTCGGCGGTGAAGACCTGTTCGACGGTTCCGAACGCGCGTTGCCCCCTGAACTCGAACTCGGCGATACGCCCGGTCCGCGTGTTGGAGAGGTCGACCGGCGTGGGGTTGAGCGAAGCGGGTATCTCGGAGGTGTCGAAGTTGGCGCTGCGGACCGAGTCGGGCATGGTCCACGTGACCGTGATCTCGATGGACTCGCCCGCGTAGAGCGTGGTGCGCGGGGTCGTGATCGTGATCGGTGCGTCGGGTGCTGGCTCGGGGAGGAGCGCTTCGAAGCGGACCGGGCTCGATGTCAGGGCGGACCCGTCTGCGAGCTTGAGGCTCGCGGCGGGGATGGTGTTGATGCCGGGGGAGAGCGCGGTGATCCGGTACTGGTGGGTGATGTTGCTGACGGTGACCCGTTGGTTCCGGTTGCCGACGCGGCGGGTCGTGGTGTACGAGTTCTGGCTCTGCCCGGCGTACTTCGCGGTGACGCCCGCGGGGAAATCGACCTCGGGGCGTGTGTTGGTGCGTGCGTCGGTGATGACGACGTTGTAGAGCAACTGGTCTCCGACGTAGACGCGTTCGCGCGACACGGAGGCGGCGAGGGTCTGCCCGCTCGCGTGCGTGGTCGCGGCCGTGAGACAGACAAGGATGGTGAGGAGGGTTCTGATCATGGTCGGTGCCTGGCTGTTTACCAGTCTCGCTCGACGCGTTGTCGGCCTGTGCGTTGGAGGTAGCGCATCCGTTCGGCGCGTTCGCGGCGTTCTTTGTCGATGAGCGCCTCGGCGATGGGGTCCACTTCTGGGGGCTCGGGGGCCTCGGTCTGCCCGGGCTGCTGGGCGGTTTGGTCGCGGTTTTCTGATGGTTGGTCGAGCTCTGACGGGGGCTGCTGTTGGCCCTGCTGCGGATCGCCGCCGGGCTGTGCTTGCTGACCGCGTGCTTGGCGTGCGGCATCTCGGGCCTCTTGGGCGGCTTGGCGGAGTTGCTCGGCGGCTTCGCTCTGGGATTCGGAGGCCTGGTCGGTCTGGCCCTGCCCGAGTTGTTGCTCGGCGCGGCTTTGGGCCTGGCGGGCCTGTTGCATCGCGGACTCGGTCTCTTCGGGCGATCGGGCTTGGCGCGACTCTTGGGCGGCCTGCTCGGTCTGCTCGCTGAGGCCCTGCTGCTGCTGGCGGGCGTCTTGGTCGGCTTGTTCGGGGTTCTCTTCGTTCTGTCGCGAGCGTGCCCGGTTCTGGTCCGCCTGGCGTTGCTGCTGCTCGGCGAGTTCGTCGAGTTGGTCGGCGAGTTCGTCGAGTGTCTGCTGCTGTTGGTCGAGCAGATCCCGCTTGTCGCGGAGCTCCTGGATGCGTCGTCGGAGACGCTCGGTGTTCTTGGCGGTTTGGGTGTGGGTGGGGTCGGCGTCGAGGGTGCTTCGGAAGGCGCGTTCGGCGCGTCGGTACGCGGCGATCCGGGCGTCGATGTCGGCGATGCTCTCGAGTTGTTCGGGGGGGGACTGGCTGTCGGCGGCGTCGATGATCGTGTGCGCGAGGTTGTATCTGGCGGAGGCGCGCAGGGCGGGGTCGGTCGCGTCGCGGTCCGCTTCGCGGAAGAGTTCCTGGGCGTCGGACCGCGACTCGGGCGAGTCGGTCCGCATCGCGATCACGCCTGCGTTGTAGCGGATCAGCGGGGCGAGTTCGGGGTCGTCCACACGCTCGGCGAGTTCGCGGAGCAGCGCGACGGTCTCTCTGTTGGCGATGCCCGAGTCGAGGATGGCGTCGAGGCGCCGTTCGGCGGTCTCGCGGGAGATGGGTGCCCGTGCGACGGCCGCGTCCTGCTGCGCGGGCGGCTGGTCGCGCATGTCCGGCAGCGGTTGGGTCGCGGCTTGGAGCATGGCGATTGATAGAACGGTTCCGGTTACCAAGGCGTGCTCCTTGTCCGGCGGGGGATGAGGATGCGGTCTGCGGCGAGCAGGGCGAACGCCGGCCACATGAACCAGTAGAACCGCTCGGTGTACTGGATGGTGGTTGTCTGCTCCAGGGCGGCCTGCTCGGCGGTCGCGATGAGGTCTCTGTAGAACCTGGGCAGATCGAGGGTGCCGGTCCCGACCTCGAGATACGCGTTGGCCGGCGAGGCGCCCGCGATCCGGGTGAGGGTCGTGGGGTCCAGGCGGGTGCTGACGGTGTCGGGTGACCCCTCCGATGACCTGATCGTGGCTCCGGTGGTCGACCCGATGCCGATGGAGATGATGCGGACGCCGCGTTGCGCCGCGGCCTGGGCGGCTTGGACGGGCAGCGATTCTTGGTCTTCGCCGTCGGTGATGAGGATGAGGTCGGTGAAGGCGCCGGCGTCGCGATCGTCGCGTTCTGGGACCACGAGTTCCATTGTTTTGCGGATCGCGTCGCCGATGTTGGTGCCGCCTCGATCGACCGAGGCGGGGGTGAGCTCATCGAGGGTTTGGGTGAAGAAGAGGTTGTCGCTGGTCAGGGGGGACCGGACCGATGCCGACCCCGCGAAGGCGACAAGGGCGAACCGGTCGCCCCGGAGTTCGGCGACGAGGTCCTTGATCCAGAGCTTGGCGCGGTCGAGGCGGGTGGGCGCGACGTCGGAGGCGAGCATCGAGCGTGACACGTCGAGGAGGAAGACGACGTCGCGTCCGGTCCGTTCGGAGTCGATCTCGACCGGATCGGATTGGGGCTGGGCCATGGCGATGGCGAGGCAGGCGATGGCGGCCGAGAGGGTCAGCCCGCGGATGATGTGGACGAGGCGGAGCGGTCTGCCGGCGAGGTGCTCGAGTTGGTCGGGGTGCGCGTATCGCGCGAGCCGACGGTTGTTGAGGGCACGGACGATCCAGAGCGCGGGGGGCGCGAACAGCGCGGGGGCCAGAAGGAGCAGCCACGCGGGGTGGGCGAGTTGCCAGGTGCCGGCGAGTTGGAGGGGCGTGCTGCTGATCATGCGTGGAGCCTCCGCAGGAGGAGCAGGCGGAGGAGGGCTTCGAGGGCGAGCAGGGCGATCCCGACGCGGGCGGGCTGGTGGTAGAGCTCGGAGATTTCTGTGGTCTCGTTGACGCGGATCTCGGTGCGTTCGAGCCGATCGATCTGGGCGTAGATGTCGGGCAGGTCGGAGAGGTCATCGACGGGCCAGAACCGCCCGCCGGTGTGCTCGGCGACGGCTCGCATCTCCCGCTCGTTGACGGGCTGCACGCCCCGTCCGAATCGGCCCGCGCCGATCCTGGTGCCTCCGCGGATGCCGACGATGTAGATGGTGACGCCCCATTCTTTGGCGAGCCCGGCTGCGTCGGCGGGGGAGTACTGGCCGGCGCGGTTCTCGCCGTCCGTGAGCAGGACGATGGCTTTCGAGTTGAGCGAGAAGTCCGGGTCTTCGGACTCGGACCTGAGGATGTCCTCGGCGGCCCGGAGCCGGGCGTTGGCGAGAACGAGCGCGTCACCGATCGCGGTCGATCGTTCGCGCTGGTCTCGGGCGACCTCGACTCGCTCGAGCGAGTCGATGAGCGCTTCGTGCGAGGTGGTCATGGGCATCAGGGTGTCGGCGTAGGAGCCGAACACGATGAGTCCGACCAGGTCGCCCGGGCGTCCGTCGAGGTCGGGGTTCGTGCCGCTCTCGTCCCCGAGGACGAACCGGCGGACGACTTTCTTGACGGCTTCGAGGCGGTTGGTCTGCTCGCCCTCGAACTCGGCGGGGTCGTCCATCGATCCCGAGCGGTCGACCACGAGTTGGAGGGCGATGGCGTCTCGGGAGCTCTCGGCGTTCTGGGTGAGGTGTTGCGGGCGTGCGAGGGCGTACGCGAGAAAAGCCAGTGCGCCCACGCGGGCCAGGGGCGGGAGTGTCGCGAGCCACGCGACCGGGGACGAGCCCGCGGACTGCGCCCGGCGGAAGACGGGGGCGAGGACCGCCGGCGAGCTCGGTCGTCTCCATAAGGCGATGAGCAGCCAGGGGATCACGACCGCGAGGGCAGCGAACGCCCAGGGCTCGGCGAAGCGGAAGGTGGTCATGCGTCCCTCCCGGTCGTGTCGGCGCCGGGGGCGTTGTCGGGCGGATCGGTGACGATCAGCTCGAGCGCGGTGGACGCGAGTTGTCTGGGGTCGGTCGGCTCGATCGGGCCGCGCCCGGGTGGCGAGAAGCGCGCGGTCTCGCAGCGGGCGATGAGTTCATCGAGGCGTTGCTTCGATGAGGGCATCGGCTCGGCCATCGCGAGGGCTCGGTGGAGTTCGGCGAGCTGGGTTTGTCCCTCGTGCCGCCCGTTGGCGATCTCGCGGATGGTGTCTGCGGGCGAGGGGTCGTGGTCGGTGTGCGGCGGGCGTCTGGTCGCTTTCCATGCCAGGAGGGCGCCGGTCAGCACGACCAGCGAGACGATCAGCGGCGCGAGCGGGTCGTCATCGGTTCGGGCCGGCGGGGGCATGGTGGAGGCGGGCTGGTCCAACTCTTCGGTGTCGTCGGGTGTGAGGACGCTGGCGACGGTCACCCCGAGTTGTGGTGTTTGCAGGGTCCGGGTCAGGTCCGGGGTGGTCCACTGGATGCCGGCCGACGGGATCGTGTAATCGCCGGGGAGGAACGGCTCGATCGTGACGGTGCGGGATCGTTCGATGCGCCGCGCGTCGATCGCGACGGGATCGGAGTCGGTCGATCCGACGCGCGTCCACCCGGTGGACTCCCAGTCAGGCTCGATCAGCATGACGGCCTTGGCGATCGGCCGGCGGAGCGTGATGGTGACCTTCACCCGGTCGAGGGTGGTGATGTCGGTTCGGTCTGCGGCGAGGGCGAGTTGGATGCCGGCTTGGTCATCGGACGCCGTCACTTCGGCGGCGGGGACGGGGGGCGTTGGCGTGTGCTCGCGTTGGCAGGCGGCCAGGAGCAGCAGCGGGCAGCACAGGATGGTCGGCGCAACGCGGATCATGCCCGGCGGTCCCGTGTCCGGAGGAACCTGGCGAGATCGTCGGCGAAGGGGTTGGCGGTCGAGACGCGGACCCGATCGACGCGGGCCCTGCCGAGCGCTTTGTCGATGACCTGGTCGTCGCGTTTGGCTGCCGCGGAGTACCGTGCGCGCACTCGGGCCGACGATGTGTCGACGGTGACCCTCCGCCCGGTGATAGGGTCGGCCATGCGGAGCAGGCCCATCTTTGGCAGCTCGCGTTCTCGGGGGTCTTCGGGGGTGACGGCGATGAGATCGTGCTTGCGGGCCATGAGCCGGACGGGGCGGGCCCAGTCGGGTTCTGGCCCGTCGGATTCTGGGAGATCGTCGAGCAGGTCGGAGATGAGGAAGACGATGGCCGAGCGTTTGAGTGTGCGGCTGAGGTCCGCGAGTTCGTCGGCCAATGGCGCGGGGTTGTCGGCGGGCTCTGCGGCGAGCAGCTCTCGGATGACGCGGAGGGCGTGGGTTCGTCCGCGTGCGGGGGGCAGGTGGATGGGGTGCTTTGCTCCGAGCAGGTGGAGCCCGGCGAAGTCGTTGTTGCGTGTGGCGGCGAGCGTGAGGCACGCGCCGATCTCGGCGGCGAGCCGGTGCTTGGTTTTGGCGGTCGAGCCGAACATGGACGACGGGCCGCAGTCGATCGCGAGGATGACGGTGAGCTGGCGCTCTTCGACGAACCGCTTGACGAACGGCTTGCCGGCGCGTGCGGTGACGTTCCAGTCGATCCAGCGGACTTCGTCTCCGGGCTGGTACTCGCGGACTTCTGAGAACTCGATGCCTTGGCCCTTGAAGGCCGAGTGGTATTGCCCGGAGAGCAGATCGTCGACGCGTCGGCGGGCGCGGATCTCCAGCTTGCGGGCCTCCTGCATGAGTTCTTCGGTGAGCATCCGGGTGCCTCGGCGTGCGGGCTTCTGGTCGGTCAGGGGATCGGAACGCGGTTGAAGATCTCTTGCACGATGTCCTCCGGCGTGACGCCCTCGGCTTCGGCTTCGTACCCGACGATGACCCGGTGGCGGAGCACGTCCATCCCGACGGATTTGATGTCCGATGGGGTGACGAATGGGCGTCCCTGGAGCAGGGCGTGGGCGCGGGCGGCCTTGGCCAGTGAGATCGAGGCGCGGGGCGAAGCGCCGAACTCGATCAGTTTGGGCAGGTCGAGGCCGAACCGTGTGGGCGAGGTCGCCGGGTCGCGCGTGGCGTGGACGATCTCGACGATGTAGTCTCGGATGCGCTCGTCGATCGCGACGCTTCCGACGGCGGCTTTGGCGGCGCGGATGTCGTCGAGTGTGACGATCGGTTCGACCTCCACGGGCTCGGAAACAACCATGCGGTCGATGATGGCGCGTTCGTCGGCTTTCGTGGGGTAGCCGACTTTGAGCTTGAGCATGAAGCGGTCGACCTGTGCCTCGGGGAGGCGGTAGGTGCCTTCCTGTTCGATCGGGTTCTGGGTCGCCAGGACGAGGAAGGGATCGCCCACGCGGTAGGTGGTATCGCCGATGGTCGCGGAGCGTTCCTGCATCGCTTCGAGCAGGGCGGACTGGACCTTGGCCGGGGCTCGGTTGATCTCATCGGCGAGGACGAGGTTAGCGAACACCGGCCCCTTGCGCGGGGTGAAGGTGCCTTCTTTGGGGTCGTAGATGAGTGTCCCGATCAGGTCGGCGGGCAGGAGGTCGGGCGTGAACTGGATGCGTGAAAAGTCGGCGTGCATCGCCTTGGCCAGGGTGGTCACGGTGAGGGTCTTGGCCAGCCCCGGGACGCCCTCGAGGAGCACGTGCCCGCCGGTCAGCACGCCGATGAGCAGTGCCCGGACCATCCGTTCCTGCCCGACCACGACGCGCGCGACCTGCTCTGCCAGGCCCTGGACTGGGCGGGCGGCTTCCAGCACGTCGTGCTCGTCGGGCGGGGCGACGGGCGGCGCGATCGTCGGATCGGTCAAGGTGGGCTCCTCCTGAGGCGGTCCGTGTGGGTACGGACGGGGTCCACGGTTGGTTCGCGGCTTGGCTGACGACGGGCCGCGGGCGTGGTTGTGCTACAGGATGCCCGCGGCTGAAGTTCCCGTCACCCGAGGTATCGGTTGCGGGAGTCTGCGTGGGTGAATGCGGGTCAGGCGTTGGGCGCGGGCGGGGGGGCGGCCTGCTGCTGGCCCTGGTTGATCTCGATGGTGCCGAACTGCTCTTCGTACTGGCGGACGGCGTTGCCGAGCGACATCACGAGGCGCTTGGCGCCGGCCCAGTTCATGATGACGCGGGAGCCGACGTTGAACACGATCGTCGGGGCCTGGCCCGGGGCTTGCATGGGCAGGTTCATCCCGAAGTCCATGACCACCTCGTCCTGGGTGTTGGAGGTGCGGATGGTGTTGGCGTAGGTGCTCGTCATCTTGGTTTCGTCGATGCGGAGCTGGATCTGCTGCTGCGGGTTGCCTTGGGGGTTCTGGTCGGCCATGGGAGGTGTCCTCGGTGGGTTGGTGTCGGTCTTCTGGGCTGGTTCAGATGGGCGGGTTCAGGATGGTCTCGGGTGCTGCCGCGGGGCGTGGTGCGTGCGGCGGCTTCCGGGCTGTGATTGTAGACCGGCAGGAGCGAGCAGCCGTGCCGAGCCCGGGCGGTCGGCGGGGGCTCTGGGTGGTCAGGACGCGAAGAGCTGGCGGATGTCCGCGAGCGCTTTGAACTCCAGTGCGTTGCCGGCGGGGTCGAGGAAGAACATCGTCGCCTGCTCGCCGGGCTGGCCCTCGAAGCGGACGTACGGCTCGATGACGAACGGGACTCCGGCTGCTCTGACGCGGTCGGCGAGGGTGTGCCACTGGTCCATGCCAAGGACGACTCCGAAGTGGGGGACGGGGACGGCGCGGCCATCGACCGGGTTCTAGGACGGGTCGGGTCGACCGGTGGCGGGGGCGAGGTGTGCGACGATCTGGTGGCCGAAGAGGTCGAAGTCGATCCAGTGGTCGCTGGAGCGTCCCTCTGGGCAACCGAGCACGCCGGCGTAGAAGGATCGGGCGGCGTCGAGGTCGTCGACGGGGAAGGCGATGTGGAAGGGCTTGGGCATGGTCGATTGTTGGGCGGGCGATCAGCGGACAGGAGGGGGGTCCTTGTCGGTGGAGTCGCCCGAGAAGTGCTTGTTGGTCGCGTCCTCGGGGGCGTACTCGAACGGTCCGTTCGTGCTCTGCACATACCCGAGTTCGGGGGCGGATTTGGCGGCGACGTGCCCGTCGAGCCAGGCGACGTTGGCCTTGCCGGCGTGTCGTTCGTCTATCGCGGACCGGGTCGTCTGGTCGCGGCTGCCGTCGCAGTTGTCGCTGTTCGGTGTGAGGCGTGGTGGGTCCAGCGACCAGCCGTGGTTGCCCAGTTCACGCGCGTCCTTGTCGGGATGGGGGGCGGGGTTGTAGGGCATGCGTTCTGATTGGGCGAAGGTTGCGGCGGTGCCCAGCGTGTCGGCGAAGAGGACCGTCATGGAGTTCATGCTGTAGAGCTTGACGGGGAAGCGTACGAATCGGCCGGTCGCGTCACGCCGGGTGTTTCCGAGAAACTGGAAGTTGTAGCCGAGCGCGTAGTTGCGGTTGTTGGTCCAGCCCCTGACGATGGGATCGCTGAAGATCTCGTGTTCGAGGTGGCGGTTGTTGTCGTTGTCTTTGCTCGGGTCCGTGGAGGGCTCGGCGTAGGCGTGGAACCCGGCGCTGGCGCCCATCGTGACCATCCAGCGGGGTCGATAGTGCATGCCGTTGCCGACGTTGTAGTGGTTGGCGGGGTCTTCTGCCTCGCCGACTTTGGCCATGCGCCCGGGAATGCTGATGTCCCGGTTGTCTGTGGCGTAGAGGGCGTGACCGAGGGCGAGTTGCCGCATGTTCGAGGCGCACTTGACATGCTTCGCGGCGTTCCGTGCCGAGCCGATCGCGGGAAGGAGGATGCCGGTAAGGAGGGCGATGATCGCGATGACGACCAGCAGTTCGATGAGCGTGAATGCGTGCCGGTAGCTCATGCGGTCGCTCCCCGTGGCCGGTCGAGACCCGTCGAATGCCGGAGGGGGGACTTGAACCCCCACTCTGTTTCCAGAAGTGGATTTTGAATCCACCGCGTCTGCCAATTCCGCCACTCCGGCGAGTGTGCCGGATGGTAGTCGGGAGCGGGGCGTTTGTCAGGGCGAGATCGGTGTTTGGGCGGGGTGTCGCGCTATGCTTGCGGTCCTGGCGGGACAAACCGGCAGGGCCGGTCCGGGTCGGAGGCGTGCCCTGGCGGACCGTGCAAGAGTCCCGCACGCGACATCGAGGTTCGAGGATGTCCGACAACAAGTCCGACAACAAGTCCGACAACAAGTCCGACAACAGGGTGAAGATCGAGGATGTGGGTCCGTGCCGCAAGCGGCTCGAGATCGAGATCCCGGCCGAGACGGTCGACGGCACGATCCAGGATTCGTTCGAGACGGTGATCCATGAGGCGCAGTTGCCCGGGTTCCGCAAGGGTCGTGTGCCGCGCCGGCTGATCGAGAAGCGGTTCGGGGGGGCGGTGACGGACGAAGCGCGCAGCCGCCTGATCACGCAGGCCTATCAGGACGCGGTCGAGAGCAACGGTCTCAAGGTGCTGGGCCAGCCCCCGGCTTCTGCGTTCGAGGGCGTCGAGGTCGAGGCCGGCAAGCCGATGAGCCTCGAGGTCGAGATCGAGGTGATGCCCGAGTTCGAGTTGCCCGAGTTGAAGGGTGTCAAGGTGCTCAAGCCTGACGCCAGCATCCCGGACGGATTGCTCGACGAGGAAGTCAACAAGATCTGCATCAACGAGGGCACGCTCGAGGACCGCGACGAGCCCGAGGCTGGCGACTACGTCATGGGTGTCGCCAAGATGACCGACGAGGATGGCACGGAGCATTACAACATCGATGGCGCGGTGGTCCAGATCCCCGAGGCGGACAGCGACGGCTCTGGGATGATCCTGGGCGTGATGGTCTCGGACTTCGGCAAGCAGTTCGGCACGCCGAAGGCGGACGACGAGGTCACGGTGAAGGTCCAGGGCCCGGAGAACCACGAGGTCGAGGCGATCCGCAACAAGGATCTCACGGTCGACTTCAAGGTCGTGAACGTGTACAAGATCATCCCGGCGCCGGTGTCGGACATCGTCGCCAAGTTCGGTTTGGCGAGCGAAGAGCAACTGCGTGAGATGGTCTCGCAGCGCTTGGGCCAGCGTGCCGAGGTGCAGCAGCAGTCGGTGATGCGTCAGCAGGCGCTCAAGTTCCTCTCTGACAACACGGATTTCGAGCTGCCGGCGGGCCTGACGAGCCAGCAGGCGGCTCGGACGCTCGAGCGTCGTCGTCTCGAGTTGATGTACCGCGGCGTGGACGCGATGGAAGTCGAGAAGAACATGGCCGAGCTGCGTTCGTCCTCGAACGAGGCGGCGGTCCGTGAGCTCAAGAACTTCTTCCTGCTCAATAAGGCCGGCGAGCAGCTGGATGTTCAGGTGGACGAGGGCGAACTGAACGCCCAGATCATGCGGATCGCGATGGAGCAGGGCCAGCAGCCCGCGGCCGTGCGGGAGGCGATGGTCAAGAACGGTCAGATCCAGAACCTGTTCCAGCAGGTGCGTGAGCACAAGACGCTGGACGCGATCCTGGCGGATGCGGAGATCGAGGAGGTTTCGGCCGACGACTTCAACGAGCGGATGAAGGAGGCCTGATTCGGGCCGTTCGTGTCGATACGAGAAACGCCCGGGATGTCCCGGGCGTTTTTTCGTGGAGTCCGAGTGAGCGGGGCTTCAGGCGTCGCGGCGGTCGTTGAGTCTGTCGGCGATGCGGGCGAGTCGGGATTCGTCGAAGTGTTGGTTGATCGTGCCGCACTCGTGGCAGATCACGCCGTGCGTTCCCGCGGGGGTCTTGGCGAGATCGGTCCCGCAGCCGGCGCAGGTGGGCATGGCGAGGCGGTTGGCCATGGTGTTGACGACCGCGGCGGCTGTGACGATCGCGACACCGAGCGCCGGGAGGACCGGCACAGAAAGCCAGCCGACCACGGCGAGGGCTCCCAGGATCGACGCGACGACCACGCCGAACGCTCGGAGGCGGAGTTTGTGGAGCCAGTTCATGGTTGATCCTCCCTCGCGGGTGACGCTGGCGCACCCGTCGGCGATTCCGTCCGCCGGACCGCATGATAGCCGAGAAACTGCCCGGCCGGGCGGATTCAGAGCGGGCGGTAGAGGTCGATGATCTCCCGCAGTGTGTCCGGGTTTGGCAGGTGGTTGACCTGGACCTCCACGCCGTCCTGGCCCGAAGAGGAGATACCGATTTTGCCGACTTTCCAGACCCGCTGCCAGAACGTCTGATCGACCTGGATGTTGCGGATGTTGTCGTGGACGACTTCCGAGGTCGATCGGCGGAAGAACCCGCGGTGCATGGTGGTTCGCTTCGTGGTGATGACGAGGGAGGCCGAGAAGCGATCGATCCACCACCATGAGAGGAGTCCCGCGGTGGTGAGGGCGCCCGGCGCGAACAGCAGGTGCCACCAGCGGGATTTGTCGGCAACCGGAACCCAGATCAAGCCTGTGACGCAGGCGAGGAGGATCGCCACCGTGACGATGAACCGGCCGGTTCGGCTCCGGAACCAGCAGCGGCGTACTTTGATGACTCGGGTTTCTGGCCCGTTGTCGGGCGGGTATCCTGCGGCTTGGGCCTTATCGATGCCCCGTGTGCGTTCTCCGCTCCCTTGCGCAGCGTGTTCCCGATTCTGGTCGGATTCTGAAGCCCGGCCTGACGGCTGGTCGGCGTCGTGTTCCCGCCGCGTCGCGCCGGGTTCCGCATCGTTGTTGTCGCGCGGCCTATCGGTGTGGTCGTCGGATGTCTGAGTCACGTCGAGCCCCTTGCGGCGCGTCACCCGCGCACGAAAAAGCCTATCCCGGTTGAGTAGGCATTGGAGAGCCATTGGTTGTTGGGATTCCTGGTCAGCCGTTCCACTTGCGGGTTTCGGGGCCGCTGTAGGCCGCACGGGGACGGATCAGGCGGTTGTTGGCGTGCTGCTCCATGATGTGGGCGGCCCAGCCGGACACGCGGGACGCGACGAAGATCGGCGTGTACTGGGGCACGGGGATGCCCATCGTGAAGTATGTCATGCCGCAGGGGAAGTCGACGTTGGGGTAGATCTTCTTGTCGGTTTCCATGATGTTCTGGACCGTTTCGCCGAGTTCGAACAGCCTGACGAACTCGGGCCCGCGGGCTTCGGCGGCCTTGCGTCCCAGGCCGTGCAAGATGGGAGCGCGGTGGTCCCCGCTTTTGTAGACGCGGTGCCCGAAGCCCATCAGCTTGCGTTTCTCTTCGAACGCCTTGTGCATCCAGTCGGTGATCTTTCCTGTGTCGTTGTCGGGGCCGATGTCGTTGCGGATCTCGCTGAGCATGTCCATCGCGGCTTCGTTGGCTCCGCCGTGGAGCGGGCCCTTGAGAGCGGCGATGGCGCCCGTCATGGCGCCGTGCATATCGGCCAGCGTGCCGGCGATGACTCGGCTCGTGAACGTGGACGCGTTGTAGTCGTGCTCGGCGTACAGGATCAGCGAGACGTCCATGACCTTCTCGGCTTCGGCGGTCGGTTTCTCACCGGTCATCATCCAGAGGAGGTTCCCGGCGTGCGAGAGATCCGGGTCGTGGGCGACGAAGTCTCGGCCGTCGATGTTGTTCTGCATGTGCCCGATGATGGTCGGGACCTGGGCGAGAATGCGTTTGGCTTTGCGAAGGTTCGCGTCGGCCGAGTTGTCCTGGCAATCGGGGTCGAGGTGGCCGCAGATCGAGACGGCCGTGCGGAGCAGGTCCATCGGGACGCCCGAGTGGTTCTTGACGAGGTTGGCCGAGTGCGTGAGGAAAGACTTGGCTTCCTCGGGGATGTCGCGGGCGTCGACGAGTTCGGCGGTGAAGCGCTTCAGTTCTTCGGGTGAGGGCTTGTGGCCTTCCAGGAGCAGGAAGGCGACTTCCTCGAAGGTGGCGTTCGCGGCGAGGTCGGCGATCTCGTAGCCGCGGTAGATCAGGGCGGACTGCTCGACGTTGCAGATCTCGGTCTCGCCGGCGATGACGCCTTCGAGGCCCTTGGTGGCGGGGGCTGGAGCGGTGGTGGACATGGCTGGATCCCTCTCGGCGGCGGCGCCTTGGATGTGGTTCGGTCAGGTGCCGGTATGGTAGGGGAGCGGCGTGGTCGGGGGAGAGGCCCGAGAGGGGCGAAAAGGCGGGCGATTTGGCTCTCGACTCGCGCTCGACATGCTCTTGCTGCCCGCGCCGCGTCGGTCTTTGTCTTGTCCGAAGAACTCGCCGAATGAATAGCGAAACCCGCTCTCTGTTTGCAGGGCTCGCCGCGCTCTTGACGCCGGCGGGCTGCCGGATGCTGTTGTGACGCCCGATCCCGTGTTGAGCACGGGGCGATCGGTTGGGCGTTCGCGATGACCGTCGCGGGGCGCTTCGGATTGTGCGGGCGGGCTCGCGGCGTGGGCCGCCACAGCGGTGGGTGCAGGTGCCCGCGGATCGGCGGTTCTGTGTGGTTTTGTGCTTCAAGATGGGCGTCGCTCGTCAGAACTGTTTGTGGCTCGAGGGTTCGCGGCGCGCGGGCGTCTGCGGCCGTGGGCAGTTCATGTTCTATAACGCGATGCCGGATTCTATAACATCGATATAATTATCTCTAAACCACTCGAAGCGGGTATTGTCTTTTACCTGAAATCACTTAGGTTTTGACTGGCCCGGACGGTTCGGGCGCGACTCGTAGGGAATGCACTCAAATCTGACTCGTAGGGCCGGCGCGTGTGCGTCGGCTGGTTATCTGTTTGTGCTTGTAGGAGAATGATCGATGAAACGTTTGATGGCAACACTGGCGGTGTGTGGTTTCGGTTCGGCGGCGTCGGCTTGGGGCCTCTTCGGTGCCGCGGGCGTGATGGCGTACAACGCCGCGGAGGGCGCGGGCACGGAGAGCGTGGCGCCCACCGGGGCGTGTGTGACCAGCTTCAGCAAGGACGGCTGCGAGGGGCTCGTCGAGCCCGGGCGGTACGAGCGGCTCGGATGCAACACCATCGACTGCAAGACGATCCGCGTCACCAGCGCGGTCTATGTGACGGACATGCGTTCGAGCGGGTTGGTGTGCGGGGGGCTCGGCGCCGGATGCTTCGGGCGTTGCGACGAGTTCCGCGACGGCCGGCTGACGCTCAAGTTCAACTACATCCTGAGGGCGGATTCGTGCTGCCCGTTCCGCGGGTCCTGGGTCGGCGAATGGGAGTACGTCACCGTCGGGGGGGCGGTGTATGGCGGGGAGGCCCACGGCACGATCGGGGCTGGGACCAACCGTGAGTCTCGCTGCGATATCGCCGGCGATGCCTGCGAGAAGTGCTACGACGTTCAGGTGCAGGGCAACGACTGGCTAGTCGGGTTCGAGGGATCGTTCCGGGGCTTCGAGCTGCTGGGCACGAGCAACGTCCGCGACGAACTCAACTTCACGATGGACGGGACCTGGGTGGTCGACCGCACCTCGAACCAGCCGTTCGGCCAGCCGTTCAAGGTGTTCAACCGGTTCGAGGGCGTCGCGATCGACTACTGCCCGTGAGCGGTGCGAGTTGAGACGGTGATCCTCACACCCGGGCGGGCGCTGGCGCGTCTGCCCGGGTCTTCGTGGGCGGATTGGCCGGCTAGGTGTTCACGCCGGGGCGCTGATGGTCGCGGGAGATCGGGATTCGGAGCCATCGATCTCGGCGGGGGCGTGGCTAGGGAGGGGCGGGCTGGGTCGCCTCGCGGCGCCAGCCGCATTCGGGGCAGCCGGGTGCGAAGTTGGCGTTGAGGTCGTATCTGCACGTCGGGCAGCGGCCCTTGGTGAAGCGGCGGTGCTCGCGGATGGTGCGGAGGAGACGGTGTGTGACAAAGGCGAGCAGGGCATAGAAGATGGTGTTGAAGATGAGGCCGGGCCAGATGGGGCGGTAGGGGATGGCGCGGACTTCGTAGGCAGCATTCACCATACCCGTCGGATCTGGCAGTCTGATACCTCCCGGCGTTGTCGCGGTGTCGTCCCGCTTGACGTTGAGTCCGTGCCAGGCAGAAAGCGCCGGAAAGCCAGCGGCGCACTCGAATCCGCTGAAACGACGTACTTCTTCTAGTGAAGTCAGCGGTTCGTTGTAGAGGCGTCCCCAAGCACGGTCGCCGCCGATAGCCCAGGCGAAGAACGGGCCGTTGCGAAACGGAAAGTCGAGCCTGCCGCGATTCGGATGTAAAAAGTAGTTGAATGGCAGCCCGGGTGACATGCTCACAGAAAAACCGGGGTTGTAGTACCAGCCACGTCTGCGGTATCCGAGTGAGTCGATCGATCTTGCAGGAACGCTTGCTGAAAAATCACTTGTCAGGTGCCTGACGTCCCGGCCATCAATAAACCGTTCGTTCTCATAAGAACTAAACGAAATCCATGACAGGAAGATGACAACCAGCGTGTTTGTCAGGAAGCCGAGCAACGCCCATGCGAAAACCGTTCGCAGTGTCCTCACACCGGGAACTCCCACGGCGTGCCGGGCGTGTAGCCGACCATGCGGTAGAGTTCGTCGCGGGTCTGCATCGCGCCGAGTTGGGCTTCGAGCGTGCCGGTTGCTTTGAGGTCGGCCAGCGCGGTCGTGATCGCGCCCATCGCCAGGCGCAGGGTGCTGACCGGGTAGATCACGATGTTGTAGCCCATCTCCTCGAAGCGGCCGAGCGGGATCATCGGGGTTTTGCCGAACTCGGTCATGTTGGCGAGCATGAACGGGCGTCGGTCGCCCAGCGTGTCCATGGCATTGGCGAAGTCGGCGAACTCCTGCTCGGTGGTCAGGCCCTCGGGGAAGATCATGCTCGCGCCGGACTGGACGTAGATCTTCGCCCGCTCGACCGCGGCGTCGAAGCCCTCGACGCCCTTGGCGTCGGTCCGGGCGCAGATGATGAAGTCCCCGTCCGAGCAGTCGCGGGCGGCCTTGGCGGCCCAGGCGATCTTGCTCGCGGCCTGGTCGGCGGGGATGAGGGCTTTGCCGTCGAGGTGGCCGCAGCGTTTGGGGAAGACCTGGTCCTCGAGGTGGAGCCCGGCGGCACCGGCGTGGTGGTACTCGATGACGGTGCGCCGGGTCATCTCTTCTTCCCCGAACCCGGTGTCGGCGTCCGCGAGCACGGGCAGGCCCGAGCCCCGGCAGACCTCGCGGACGACGCCGGCGAAGTGGTCGAGCGTGAGCAGCCCGACGTCGGGCACGCCCGCGGCCACGGAGGTCGCGCCGCCCGAGACGTAGGCGGCTTGGAACCCGGCGTCGCGCACGGCCATGCCGACCAGGGCGTTGAACGCGCCCGGTGCGGCGACGCACCCCTCTGACATGTGCTGGCGGAGGATGCGTCCGGGGTGGGGCGTGCTCATGGGGCATTCTATGCGGAACGCGGGGGCGGCTCGGCGATAGACTCGGGGCATGAAGAACCCGGAGCGTTGGTCGTTGGGATTGTGCGCGGTGTCGATCGTCGGCGTGCTCGGCGTTGGGGCGGGTTGCCGATCGCCGCAGCTCAAGCCGCGCCCCGAGAGGTCCGATCCGACGCCGGTGGTGCGTCAGGATCCGCCGGTCGTTCAGGCCCGTCTGTCTCTGGCGGCCGAGCCCCGGGACGGGCGGGTCATCGTGATGGGGCAGCCGACGCGGGAGCAACTCGAGGCGTTCGCGCAGGACGGGGGGAGAACGGTGATCAACCTCCGGACAGCGGGCGAGGTGGAGGGGCTGGGCTTCGATGAGGCCGCGTTGGTGGACGAGTTGGGGCTGCGGTACGTCTGGATGCCGATGGGCGGGAGCCAGCTGGATCTGGGGAGGGTGCGGGCGTTCGGTTCGGCGCTCGGCGTCGATGACGGCTCTCCGGTGCTGCTGCACTGCAAGTCGGGAGGGCGTGCGAGCGGGATGTGGGCGGCGCATCTCGCGGTGAATCAGGGGTTGGACGATCGGTCGGCGGTCGCCCGCGGGCGCAGCGTCGGTTTGGGAGGCGGGATGGAAACGATCGCGAAGCGGATCATGCTCGAGGTGCCCGACCGTGTGTTGGCGGCGGTGCAGCCGGCGAACCTGCGGGCCCATGTGGACGCCCTGGCCGGGTTCGGCACGCGTCACACCGCGTCGGAGACGGGTTCGGATGTCCGGGGTATCGGGGCTGCGCGCCGGTGGGTGAAGTCGGCGTTCGAGCGGGCGGTCTCTGGTTCCGGCAGGAGCGGCGAACTCGCTGCCCGTGTCGCGTTCGACACGCACACGGTGCCCGCGGACGGACGGCGGATCCTCGAGGACACCGAGGTCGTCAACGTGGTCTGCACGATCCCGGGCGCCGACCCCGCGTCGAGGGGGCGGCTGTACTACGTGCTGGCGCACCTGGATTCGCGGGCGTCCGACCCGACGGACGCCGTGTCCGACGCGCCGGGCGCCAACGACGATGCGTCGGGCGTCGCGGCGTTGATCGAGCTGGCCCGCGTGCTGAGCGATGAGCGGTTGGACTCGACGGTGGTGCTGATGGCGACGAGCGGAGAAGAGCAGGGGCTCTACGGCGCCCGCTACCACGCCCGGGCCGCGAAAGAAGCCGGAGCGGACATCCGGGGCGTTCTCAACAACGACACGATCGGGAACCCGCTGGGCGCGGACGGACGCGAGGCGCGCGACAGGGTGCGGGTGCTGTCGGAGGGGTTGCCGCTCGAGGCGCTGGCGCAGGACCCGCAGCGGCTGGCGACGTTCGTGCGCCAGACGAGAATGCTGGGATCCGAATCGGATGGTGTCTCGCGGCAGCTGGCGAGGTACGTCTACGAGATCGGCGAGCTCCACCGCGCCCCGGTCCGGGCGATGCTCGTCTTCCGCCCGGACCGGTTCCTGCGGGGCGGGGATCACACGCCTTTCAATGAGCTCGGGTTCGCGGGGGTCCGCTTCTGCGAGGTGCATGAGGACTACACCCAGCAGCATCAGGACGTCAGGACGGAGGGCGGGATCCGGTACGGCGACCTGCCCGAGTTCGTGGACGCCGAGTATCTCGCGGATGTGACGCGGCTCAACGCGGTCACGCTGGCCCATATCGCCAACGCCCCTTCGGTGCCCGCGAACGCCCGGATCATCGTGGCGGACCTGGACACGGATACGACCCTGCGGTGGGAGGCGAGCCCGGAGCCCGACGTGGCGGGGTACGAGATCGTGTGGCGCGCGACGACCAGCCCGGTGTGGCAGGAGTCGCGGGATGTGGGCGACACCACCGAGGGCACGGTCGACCTGAGCAAGGACAACTGGATCTTCGGGGTCCGGTCGTACGATCGGGACGGCTACCGCTCGCCTGTGGCGTTCCCGATGCCGAGCCGGGAGTGAGCGTCAGCCGCTCGCGCGGATGGCTGCCGAGAGCCGATCGAGCATGGCGTCCGTATCGGCGTCGAACATGATGCGGTCCATCGTGTCGGACGGGATGAAGCCGAGCCTCGCGCTGTGCGTCATGAACGATTTGAGGTGTGTGTAGTAGCCGTCGGTGTCGAGGAAGCCGATCGCCTTGTCATGGATCGCGAGCTGGTTCCAGGTGATGGCTTCGAAGACCTCGTCGAGGGTGCCGACGCCGCCGGGGATGGCGAGGAACGCCGAGGAACGCTCGGCCATCAGCGCCTTGCGTTCGTGCATCGTGGTGATGACGCGGAGTTCGGTGACACCGGTGTGGGCGAGCTCGACGTCGACCATCGAGCGCGGGATCACGCCCACGACCGGGGCGCCGGCTTCGAGTGCGGCGTCCGCGAGGATGCCCATGAGCCCGACGTTGCCCCCGCCGTAGACCAGCCCGAGCCCGCGCCGCGCCAACGCCCGCCCGACCGCGCCGGCGGTCTGGGCGTAGACCGGGTCGCTGCCCATGCGTGCGCCGCAGAACACCGCGACGTACGGGCGGTCGGCGGGGGCGCGCCCCGCGGGCTCACTCGTAGCCGTCACGGGTCTGGATCTCGAAGTCGTGCAGTTCGCGGATCTGGTCGGCGGACTTGGCGCCCAGATTCTGGAACCGCTCGATGATCGGCGCGGGGTCTTCCTGGACGAGCTTGCCGAGCAGGTTGAACTTGAAGCTCAGGATGGCCTTGAGGTCGGCCGTCGTGTTGCGGGCGTGCCCGCCGGGGTACATGACCAGCCCGGAGTCGAAATCGGTGCCGTCGGTGTCGGTGATCACGACCGAGGTGGGGATGCCATCGGGGTAGCGTCGGTCGTACTCGTCGCCGCCGTGGGCGAACTCGATGCGGTCCATCAGCGAGCGTGTGCGCTCGTTGATGATCGCGTCGGGGGCGTAGTCGTAGGGGTCGAGCATGAGTTCTGTCCAGCCCGCCTTCTGCTGGCTGAGCGCCTTGCGGATGAGGGTGGAGATGATGTAGACCATGGAGTGGTCGGCGGACTGGCGCGTGGTCGGGTTCCGCTTGGCGGGGTCGCCGATGATGCCGAAGGCGGGCTCGTAGGCGGTGATCTTGATCTTGGCGATCTTCGAGCCGCTGGCGTCATCGAGCAGGTGGGGGGCCTTGTTGAGCAGGTCGATGATCGCCTGGATCGCGCCGGCGGACTGGTGCTCGTAGAGACCGAGCTTGAAGTGCATGCCCATGACGGCGAAGTCGTCGCCCGCCCGGCTGAGGATGAGGTCGAAGGGGGAGGCGTCGGCCTGTCCGGTGTTGGCCGAACCGGCGTCGACCTTCTTGAACATCTGTCCGGGGCCCTCGAAGATGCGGAAGATCGCTTCGGGGTTGCGGAAGATGTCGCGCGGGCCCAGGAAGCCGGCCATGGAGCGTTTGACGGACAGGACCGCGAACTCCGTGGTGATCGCTGCGGAGGCGCCCTTGGAATCCGAGAGCTGCTTGCCGGCGCGGATGGCGCGGAAGGGGATCGCGTGCGCGACGGTCATGCCGATCGCCGATTCGATCTGCTCGGCGGTCGCGCCGAGCATCGCGCCGAAGACGGCCGCCGAAGCGATCCCGCCGTGCACCACGTGGTCCACCTTGTAGGTCTTGAGGCTGAACACCTCGGCGAGTCGGCCGCGGATCTCGTCGTGCAGGACCATCGCGCGGAGGGCGTAGGCGCCGTCCTTGCCCATGAGCTGGGCGGCTGCGATCGCGACCGAGTAGAAATCGTTGTGCCCGAACTCACCAGCGGTGTGGTTCAGTTCGGGGTTGTAGCCGAAGTTGGTGCCGTTCGAGTCCCACTCGCGGACGGCCGAGCAGTTGGCGACGATCGCCTTCTCGGGCTGGAGTTGGGTGCCCGAGCCGAACACGGTCGCGCCGCGGCGCTGGGCCCGCCCCACGAGGTGGGTCGCGTCGGTCACGGGGTACTGGAGCGCTTCGTTGCGGAGCACGGTGGGGGCGTTGGTCTTGAGCGCCAGCGCTGAGAGCCCGCAGAGGACGGCGTCGGTGAAGAAGTCGTTGGTCTTGTCGAGGACCGCCTGGGAGGGCTCGCCGCGCTTGGTCGCGTCGTCCGACAGGAAGTCGATGGCGAACCTGGCGATGCCGAGGGCCTGGTTTGAGTCGGCGGGCAGGGTGACCTGGGTGTTTTCGGCGACGGCCGGCATGGGGATCTCCTCCGTGTGATTCGTGGGTCGGGATGGTAGGAGGGCCGGCCGCTCGGGTGTACCGGTTGTCCGCGTGCTGGGGCGGTGTTAAGCCCCGTTCACGTTCCCGGTGAAGACGAAGTAGCCCAGCCCGCAGAAGAAGGCCCAGATGCCGTAGATCGCGTGCTCGAAGCCGGCCGCCAGGGCCGACCGGCTCTTGAGGTATGTGTATGCGAAGAGCATGCCAGCCGGGATGGTCATCGCCAGGGCGACCCAGTTCCACATCGTGATGTGCAGCCAGGAAAACGTCAGGACATTGAGCCAGAACGCGAGCGAGCCCTCTCCCAAGATGCGGCGGTAGCGGTGGAAGAAGAACGCCCGGTGGGTGATCTCCTGAGGGTACGCGCTGATCCAGGGGTACCCGATGGAGATGAACAGGATCACGATGGGCATCTCGCGCGGGAGGCGCAGGAACCCGGACTCGGGGAGCAGCGGGGTCTTGTAGGCCAGCAGCCAGGTGACACCGAGGATGACGGCGGCCGAGGGGACGAACACGGCGATGATGCGGCGTAGATCCTTCTTGAACCCGGCCTTGTTCCAGAGGCGTGTGTTGTCGAACGTCGGATCCAGACGCAGGTACAGGAGCATCGTCACGAAGGTGATCAGCAGCAGCGGGAAGACAAAGAGCCCGCTGGGCAGCCCGGTCTGGAAAGAGGCCCAGCCGATGCCGACGCGGCTGAGGACGCCGTCGCCCAGTTCTGGCTGGATCAGGCCCGCGATGATCGGGGGCACGAGGACGTACAGGAACATGAGTTCGGCCCATAGCCACAGGCGCTTTGGGTTTGATAGTGGCTTGGTCACGCTCGGTTCCGGAGTCTTCCGGCCTCGTGTTCGCGGCGGAGCAGTTTGGCGTTGCGGGCGTTGGGGCGGATAAAGAAGTCGGTGAGATCGCCGACCACGGGGATCTGCCCGACGAGCCAGTCGACGCCCAGGTTGAGCAGCATACGGAAGATGATGGCTTTGCGAACACGGTGTTTCCACGCGTCACGCACGATCGAGAGCCCCATGACCAGCGTGATGGTGTCGCCGAGCACGGGAACGAGCCCGATGATCGGGTCGAGCCCGAAGCGCACGCCGAACAGCTCGAACTTCGAATCGAGCAGGTCGGCGAGGCGGGCCGCTCTCGGGATGTCGTGCTCGCTTGCTGCCATGTGCTGAGTCAGACCGGCGGCTTGGGCGGGTTGTCCGCGTCGGCGTAGAAGCCCTTGCCGACCGGGGTGAGCCGGCCGGCGGCGACCAGGGCGTCCCAGACCCTTTGAGGAAACTCGGTCGGCGGCATGATGGCGTCGACCTGTGACTTGCGTCCTCCCGACGTGTACCGCCCGCCGAGCCTGGATTCGTCGTCCAGGCGGGTGAGTTTCAGGCGTTTGTGGAACGCCCGCATCGCGGCTTTCATATCCGATTCGGAGACATCGGCAACGGTCGGCGCTTCTCGCTTCGGGGCGGGGTTTTCCAGGGCGTGCACGAGCCGATCGAGCCCCTCGTGATCCCGCGAGGCGAGCACCCGGGCCGATTCGGCCTGATCGACCGGGAAGCGCGCGAGCAGGCGCCCGGCCAATGCCCACGCGTCGACGATTGTGAGCCCGTTGTCGGCGTGCGCGATCGAGTCGGTAACCTGCCGGAGTTTTTCGAGCGCGTTCATTCAGTCGTCCTCGTCCGCGTTGCCGAGGGCGACCATCATCATCCCCATCGGGATGACGGCGTCCTCGATGGCCTGCTGGGTGAGCCGATCGATCGTGCGGATGCGGCCGGAGCGGACATCGCCCCCGAGGTCGTCGAGCAGTGACTCGAGCGTGGCGAGCAGACTGCCCCAGACCTGGTACTCGGCGTCGGAGTCGGGCAGGAAACGGCGGACCATCGGCAGGCTTGTGGGCGGGACAACCCTCCAGCCTTTGCCGGAGTTGCGCATCGTCAGTCCGAAGGGGGGGAGCACGGGCCGGCCGTCCCAGGTGATCGCGACCGAGTCGGCGCCGATCTCTTGGATGCCGATGCGGTCGGTGTTCTCGCTGACGGCGTTGTCGATCCCCGCGAACGGGTCCGCGAGGAGGCGTTCGATCAGGCGCTCGCGGGCCTCGCGTTGCTGGGGCGATCGCTCGCGTCCGCGCCTCCCGGGCATCAGCGTGGCGAGCAGAGAGGACGACTCGCCTCGCGCTTCGGCGGCTGCGATCTGTGCCCGGAGGGTCTCGAGGTCCTCGGGCATCTCCGAACGGACCGCGTCGTGCAGGTCCTGCGCGGCCCGGAGCACGCGCCCGACCCGGATGTACAGGTCGCTCATGCGCCGGTCGCGCTCGGATCCAGCCTCGGCGGGTGGGACCGTCTCGACCAACTCCACGAGCCGGTCGGCACGCCGGTCGGCGAGCATCTGGGCCGCGGAGTCGAGCACGGCCCGGGGCGTGTCGGTCGGATACGTCTTCTCGGGCCAGAGCCTCATCGTGCCCCACACGGCGGCGCTGATCAGCACCAGCGAGCAGAGCGACACCGCGGCCAGCAGGACGGGCAGCGGCAGCGGCTCGGGCTGGGCGGGGCCTTGGATGCCCCGGCTTGCGTGCTCGTCGGTGGGGGGCGTCTCTGTGCCCGCGTGTCGGTCTGGCATGCTGAGGGTACCCCCGCGTAGTATCCGGGATGCGTTGCACCGTGAACGGCGAACCACAGGACCTGCCCGATGATCTTACCGTCAGCGGATTGATCGATCGGATGGGCCTGGCGGATTCGATTTGCGCGGCGGAGATCGACAAACGACTCGTCCCGAAGCGGGAACGCGCCGGGCGTGTGATCCGCGAGGGCGAATCGGTGGAGATCGTGACGCTGGTCGGCGGGGGCTAGTGCCCGGGGGGGTCTCGGCGTTATGTGCCCGTGTCGCCCGCGGAGCGGAAACCCGAGTCGGGGTCTCCCACGCGGAGGATGGCCAGCGTGTTCTGGGCGCGGACCTCGCCGAGGGGTTTGCCGGCGATGAGGACAACCGCGTCGTCGTTCTGCGCGACCCCGTCCTCACGGACGCGGTTCTCGACCGTCGTGGTCCAGTCGCGGAGTCTGCCCTCGCCCTCGGGCTCGATGCACACGGGCGTGACACCGCCGTAGAGAGCCATGCGTCGGGCCGCCACCCGTGACGAGGTGAAGGCGTAGATCGGGATGCGGAAGTTGTGCTGGCTGAGGTAGCGGGCCATGCCTCCGATCTGCGACCAGACCGCGACGCATTTGGCGCCGAGTTCGTGGGCGATGTGCCATGTCCCGTGGGCGAGCGCCGCGGAGCGGTGCGGGTACTCTTCGAGCCTGCCGGGCACGTGGCCGCGGTCGGCGATCTCGTCGACGCGGGCCTCTGTGGTTTGGATGATCCGGCGCATCGTGTCGACGACGATATCCGGGTGTTTGCCGACGGCTGTCTCGCCCGAGAGCATGACGGCGTCGGCGCCATCAAAGACGGCGTTGGCGACATCGGACGCCTCGGCGCGGGTCGGCGAGGCGTTTTCGATCATGGTCTCGAGCATCTGGGTCGCGACGATGCAGGGTTTGGCCTTGTCGGCGCACGCCGCCAGGATGTGCTTCTGCGCGACCGGGACCGCGGCGACGTCCATCTCCACGCCGAGATCGCCCCGGGCGACCATGATCGCGTCGCTGGCATCGATGATCTCGCCCAGGTTCGTGAGGGCCTGCGGCTTCTCGATCTTCGAGATGATCGGGATGCGCGCGGGGATGCCGGGCTTGTCGGGCACGTCGTCGCAGAGCTGGTCGAGCCGGTCGCGGAGTTCCATGATCTCGGACGCGGAACGGACGAACGAGAGGGCGAGATAGTCGAGCCTGTTCTTCGCGGCCCACTCGACGCACGCCCAATCACGCTCCGTGATCGCGGGCATGCGGAGGTCGGACTCGGGCAGGTTGATCCCTTTGGAAGAGGTGATCCGTCCGCCCACCGTGACCCGGCAACGGAGCCACTGCCCGTCCGAGCGATCGACCACGAGCATGCGGATCGCGCCGTCGTTGACAAGGACGCGCTGCCCGGGCTCGACATCGTGGTAGAGCCGGTCGAAGGTCGCCCCGAAGGTGGCGGTGCCGTCGATCACGTCGGCATCGCCCTGGCCGCTGCGGAACATGATGTCGTCGCCCGTGTTGACGATCATGCCCCCATCGGGATCGACGTCGGGCACCCTGCCGACGCGCATCTTCGGGCCTTGGAGATCGCCAAGGACCGCGACGGCGCGCGGCGTGTGGTCCAGAACCTGGCGCACGCGACCGAGCCTTTCGGTCTGGGCGTCGAGATCGCCGTGGGAGAAGTTGAGGCGGAAGACGCTCACGCCCTGATCCACGAGCTTCTGGAGCATCTCGATCGAATCGGACGCGGGCCCGAGTGTCGCGACGATCTTGGCGTGCGGCGGACGGGCGTGCACCGTCTGCAGCCAGGTCGGCGCATCGATGTGGGCGTTGCTGCGGGGTTCGTGGTGGAGTGTGCTCATCGAGATTGGACCTCGCGGACGATCGCCCGGTAGTTATCGCGGAAGAAACGTGTGTACTCGATCTTGAGGCGGGCCTCGCGGCCCGGCTGGCGCCACTCGTTGCGCACGGCGCGGTATGTGGATTCGGTGAACGGGAGCGTGTGATCGCGCATCGCGAAGGCGAGGAGTTCTTCGCGGGCCGGGCCCGCGGGCATCGCCCGTGCGTGCTCGATCAGGTCGGGCGCCCAGCGGTGGGCGGGATCGGCGGCGATCTCGCTGGCTCGCTCCGAGAGCGCGCCGAAGCCCGGCAGGTTGGCGGTCGCCTGGATGTCGGTCTCTGGGAACGCGTAGAACTTCGCTTCGAGTGCGGCGATCTCCGCCGGGGCGAACTCGCCCGACCGGGCGGCCTTGGCGATCGCTGTGTACGCGGCGCGGCATTCATCGGCGAGATCGACACCGAAGCAGCCCATCATCACCTGCACACCCGTGCGCCAGCCCGGGTTCTGGACGTCCGAAACGATCTCGAACGGGTCAACCTTGTCGGTCAGTGCTTCGAAGTGGTTCTCGTACATCACGCGTCGCACCGGCATGCGTCGCAGTTCGTGTTCCGCTGGCCCCATCGGTTGGCCGTCGGGCCCGGTGGGGTTGGATTGGTCGCCCGCGCGGAACTGCCAGAGCGCCTGGGCTTGTTCGGTGAGCATGAACCGGATGAAGCGTTTGGCCAGGTCGGGCTGCGGGCCCCCGTTGATGAGGCTGATCGGATCGGCATCGACGTACACGGACCCGGCGGGATCGGTGTATCCGACGCGGTCGCCGCCCCCCGAGTCGGCGATGACCTGGGCCTGCCCGCGCCCGTAGAAATCGATCGCCAGCGCCGCCGCGGCCTCGCCCTGGGACACATCGATCGGCGGCTTCGTGGAACTGTTGGTGAAGTAGCGGGTCGCGCCGGACATGGCGCGGAGCGTCTTCCATCCCTCTTCCCACCCCTCATTGCCGAGGATGGAATCGAACGTGGTGGTGATGGAGCCCGACTGGCGCGGGTCGGCGAGCGCGACCCAGCCGATCAGGTCCGGGTTGCCGAGGTCGCGGAAGGTCTGCGGGACGGGCACGCCGAGGCGCTCGAGCACGTCGCGATTGAACACGATGCCGAAGCTGGACAGGGCGGTCCCGATCCATCGTTGCTCGGGGTCGTACAGCAGTTGCGGGCCGATCGAGTTGGGCCCGAAGAGCGTGTCGAGCTCGTCCTGGGTGAAGTCGGCGGGCGCGGTCTGGCGGATCCGCACGGTGAACGCCTCGCCTCCGGGTCCGGTGGCACTGACGGTCGTGGGGCGTGCGGCTTGTCCGTGGTCGAACGATCCGCCGCCGAAGAAAAGGTCGTACTCGACGGAGCCGGGCGGCAGGAGGAAGGTGTCATCGGCATCCCGGGGGATCAGCCCGTCTTCGGCCAGCGACTTGACGGCGCTCTGGAAGATCGCATCGAGCTGCTTGCGGATCTCGCTGGTGCCCCCCGGCGTTCGCCAATCGAGTTCGATCGGCTCGCCGTACTCCGCCCGGTGCCACGCGGCGAAGGCCCGTCCGAACTCGGAACGGATCTGCGGCACGTGGGGAGTGACGACGATCAGGCGTGGGGTGCCTTCCGCCGAGTTGTGGTCACGCCTCGCGCCGGCGGTCATGGCGAACGGCACGCCGAGGATGACGCCGAGCAGCAGCGCGATGATGATCCGGGCTTGCATGGCTGAGTGTATGGCCCCGGCCGCGAACGGGCTTTCTAGAGCGGAGAGTTGTTCCTAGCTTTACACAAATCCCATCGATCGCTCGATCGCGCCCACCAGGCTGTGGAGGATCAGCATGTGGAGTTCCTGGATGCGGTCGGCGGTCGCTCCGGGGACGATCCAGGTCTCGTCGCCCGAATCGCGGAGGAGCCCGCCGTCCTTGCCGAGCAGCAGGACGACGAAGAGTCCCCGCTCCCGGGCCGCCCGGACCGCGTCGATGATGTTGGCGCTCTTGCCGCTGGTGGACAGGGCGACGACGGTGTCGTTGGGGCGGGCGAGCCCCTCGACCCAGCGGCTAAAAATCCTGTCGAACCCGTAGTCGTTTCCGGTGCACGTGATATGGCCCGCGTCGGCGCAGGCGATGGCGGCGATCGACGGGCGGTCGTCCCGATAGCGCCCGGTCAGTTCTTCGCAGAAATGCACGGCATCGGCACAGGACCCGCCGTTCCCGACCGCGAGGATCTTGCCCCCGGCGCGGACCCGTTCGGCGATCGCCTCGGCGACCCTGGCGACGCGGTTGGCGGATTCGGTATCCCCGGCCAGCAACGCGGCGACCCGCGCGGCTTCCGCGAACTCGGCCTGGATGTGCGGTGTCTGCTCGCTCACGGGTTTCAGGATACCCGGTCCGGGCGTCGGGGCTCGCCAGGCCGCGAGGGGTGTGGCGCCTTGGAGAAGGGGGCCTGTTCCGGATATGATCCGATCAGGGACCTGGGCTCCCGCCGGCGTGCCGGCACCGAACCGCCCAAGATGCTTGGAGACATGCCGTTATGACCACCGCGTCCACCCAGACCGCACCGTCAGTGACGACCGATCCGCTGGCACTGATCGACGTGGACCATGTTCGGTTCTACGTCGGCAACGCCAAGCAGGCGGCCTATTTCTACGCCCACACCTTCGGGTTCAACATCTCCCAGGTCGCCGACCTCACGACCGGCAGCCGCGATGAGGCGGACTATCTGCTCACCCAGGGCAACATCCGCCTGCTGCTCACCAGCCCGCTCAACGACACGCACCCCGCGGCCGAGGAGATCAAGCTCTACGGCGACGGCGTCAAGGATGTCGCGTTCACCGTCGAGGACGCCCGGGCGGCGTACGAGCGAGCCGTCGCCAACGGCGCCGAGCCCGCCCAGGAGCCCCGCGAGATCAGGGACGACAGAGGCACGGTGACCGTCGCGTCGATCAAGACCTACGGGCGTGTGATCCACACCTTCGTCTCCCGCACCGGTCATTACGCGCTCGAGAACATCAAGCGCGGCGACGCCGAGTTCATGCCCGTCTTCAAGAAGATCGACTCGCCCGTGAACGCGTACAACACCGCCAACCCCGCCGGGCTCATGTTCGTCGATCACCTCGTCGGCAACGTCGAAGAGGGCAAGATGAACTATTGGGTGGACTGGTACGAGAATGTGCTCGAGTTCAAGATGTTCAAGCACTTCGACGACGCCGACATCTCGACCGAGTACTCGGCCCTGATGTCCAAGGTGATGGCCAGCGGCAACAACCTGATCAAGATGCCCATCAACGAACCGGCCGAGGGCAAGAAGAAGAGCCAGATCCAGGAGTACCTGGAGTGGCACAGCATGACGCCCGGCGTCCAGCACCTCGCGCTCCGGACCGACGACGAACTGGCGTCGGTCGCCGCCCTCCGCGCCCGCGGTGTGGATTTCCTCAGCCTGCCCGACACCTACTACGAAGCCGTGTGGGACCGCGTCAACAAGACGCTGACCGACCACGGGCACGAGGCGGTCAAGGAGGACCACGAGCGGATCAAGGACCTGGGCATCCTGGTGGACGCCGACGACGAGGGCTACCTGCTCCAGCTGTTCACCAAGCCGCTGCAGGACCGCCCGACGCTGTTCTTCGAGATCATCAGCCGGCGCGGGAGCCAGAGCTTCGGCAAGGGCAACTTCAAGGCGCTGTTCGAGGCGCTCGAACTCGAGCAGGAGCGGCGGGGCAATCTGTGACACCGCGTGGGCCGCTGTACGAGATCGCCAGCGAAATCCGGCAGCAAGACAGAGCCTCGAGCCAAAGGCGTCGATGGAAGAGGTTCCTCGGCGAGTATTGGGGATGGACGCTCCTGTCTCTCGTCGGGGCCTCGGTGCTGCTCGTGCTGGTCTGGCCCCTGTTTGTCGCCGTCACGAAGACGCCGGTTGAGTCGATGCTCGCCCGAGGGGACTGGTTTATCCGTTCCGGAGGCGGGCGGGACTGGGTTGCGCCGCGACTCATCGAACTGCCGGATACCTACCTCGCTGCTCCGCTGACGATCCCGATCATTGTGCTCGGTGCCCTTGTGGCGCTCCGCCAAAGCGTGCTCGGGAGAATCAAACAGATCGCAGACGACAAGCAGTCGGTGCGCTGGAGGACACTGGATCACCTGCGGCACACCGTTGAAGTGTTCCGCAAGGACGAGAACGAGTTCATGGCCGACCTCGCGTGGATGTACCGCCATCGCCGCCGCCCGAGGATGGAGCTCTTTGATGCCGCGATCCGCTTCCGGGTCGCCAAGGAACACCCGGCGATCAAGCAGGACTCAGACGCGTTCTGGAGGGAGTATGACCGGGTGATCGAGGTGATCGCTTCCCCGACCCACGCGGTGGTCCAACGAGCTCACGGGCGCCCCCGGGTGAACCCGGAGTTGGTCAAAACCATCATGGACTATTTCCCGCTCTTCTCTTTCGTCTGGGGCCACCTCATGAACCATGAGCAGCTGGGGCTCGGCGTGGCGAGAAAGTGCTATGGGATCAAGACGTTAGATGGGATGTCCGGGCCCCAGATTGTTGACACCTACAACACGTGGAAGTGCTTCATCGATCGGGTTCGTCAGATCGATGGATACCGAACGGCGTTCGGGCAGTTCCAATGGCTCGCCTCGATGATCGTGATGCTCAGAGCCTCCCGGAGCGTTGCGCGATTCCACGGCATCCCGATCGTCAGCCTAGATCATCCTGCGGATTCGCACAACAGCCAATGGCTCTGGCTCGCTACTCGCCCGGAGTTCTACCCAGACTCGAACAGGGCTTACTACAGGCCGCGATTGCCCAATGCGATCTCGGCCATCATGAAGCATCTCGTCAACGAGCGCAAGGGTGATGCTCGGCAGAGGCTGTGCGATGAAGTCGAGGGCGTGCGTAAGGCCATCCGAGAACAAACGCCCAGCTCAGATCAAGAGGGGCAGGGCCGGGGATCGCCTCGGCTGCCCGACTCGGACATCGAGAACAAGCCAAGCCCGCTGGTGCTCGTGGGGGACGTCGGTCGTGCGGACCAGCTTTGACATCTGCGAAGCCGGATGGATCGGCAGCCTGTGAATGGTGACAGAACTGTTTCAAGTCGACGCCTTCGCCGCCCGTCCCTTCGACGGCAACCCCGCCGCCGTGGTGCCGCTGGATGCCTGGCTCGATGACGCCGTGCTCCAGGCGATCGCGCAGGAGAACAACCTCTCCGAGACCGCGTTCTACGTGCCGTGGGCGGGCGATGACGCGGACTACGAGCTCCGCTGGATGACCCCCGCGGCCGAGGTCGCGCTCTGCGGGCACGCGACGCTCGCGACGGCGCATGTTCTCTGGAACGAGCTCGGCTGCGAGCTCGACGCCATCCGGTTCAGGTCACGCTCGTCGGGCGTCCTCACCGTCACCCGCGGCGAGAACGGGCTGATCACCCTGGACTTCCCGACCATCCCCATCGAGCGTATCGACCCGCCCGCGGGGCTCGCCGGGGCCCTCGGCATCATGCCCGACGAGGTGTACCACTCGTACGACCTGATCTGCGTCTACGGGCACAAGCGGCACGTCCATGAACTCAGGCCCGACTTCCCGGCGTTGGCGGGGATCGAGGGCGTCCGCGCCGTCGGCGTGACCGCGCCGGGCGCGGGGCATGACTTTGTGGCTCGGTTGTTCGCGCCGGCCGTGGGGATCGACGAGGACCCCGTGACCGGTTCGCTGTACACCATGCTCGGGCCCTACTGGAGCGAACGGCTGGGCAAGCGACGACTGACCGCTCACCAGGTCGCCAAACGCGGGGGGGAGCTGTGGCTGCACCTGCCCGAGGACCGGCCCGGGCGGATCGAGATCTCGGGGCACGCGGTCACCTATCTCCGCGGGCAGATCACGCCGGCGGGTTGACTCAAACACCCGCCTGGGACTTGGACGCCTTGCGGGCAGCGATGAAGCTCCGAATGCAGAGCAGCACGAGGACGAGGCACGTCGCCGACATGCCGACGTTGATGAACGTGGCGGGGTTCGCTTCGAGTTCCCCGCTGGTGGCTTTGGGGATCAAGCGCCCGAGCGGCGCGAGGAACCCGAGCACCGCGAGCACCGCTGCGACGTGCATCGCGTGCTTGCGTGCGCCGCTGCTGAACGCGACCAGACCCAGAAGGGCGATCGGCACGCCCACAAAGGCGGGGATGAGCGCCGTGATGTGGGGGTCGTCACCCCCGAACACGAAGTAGCCGAGGAGGCCGAGGGCGATGAGAACGAGACCGGCGATGACGGTGACCTTGGGCATGGGCGGCCTCCGGGCTGGTGATTGGGAGTGATGTGCTTCGGTTCGCGTCGTACGTTCGCCGCGATGCTCAGTCGAAGATCTCTTTGAGCCAGAGCGTCGGGCTTTGGCGCTTGTGCTTGGTGTACTCGCTGCCGCCAGGTGACGGGTGGTGGGGGCGGTCGTGCCCGCTCAGGCGGGGCGGCTCGGCATCGCGGGTGGATCGCTGGATGACCTCGTCGAGTTCCCCCCGGTCGAGCCATATACCGCGGCAGCCCGGGCCGCCATCGGTCCCGATGCCCCGGCGTTTGGGCATGGCGAGGCGTTCGTCTTTGCGAGTCGGGGGCAGCATGCTCGGATCCTCCTTCGGCCATGCTATCCAGCGTCATGCCGTGAACATACGAGACTCCGTTGTGCGGAATCGTGTAGGGTGGGGGGGTGAAAGCGTGGAGTGTCTCCGCCGACTACGTGTTTGTCTTGGCGGCGGACGGCATTGCCGTTCTTGGCTTGATGGGAGGTCCATGATGAGTTACGGCGAGGGTTCGGCGGACACGGTCCGGGTCATCATCGGGGTGGGGGTCATCGCGATCGCCGGAGCGGCTGTGCTGTACGCGGTACGGGCCCGCCCCGCCGCGACCGCGCCGGAGTCGGATCCGAGCCCGTCGGTGGTGCTGTCGGCTGCGCAGCAGGGCGTCGACCTGACCAACGGCACGCCGGGGCAGGACCGTGACCGGCTGGTTGGGCTGTTCGAGGCGGGAGAGACCACGCCGTTCGAGGGCGTCGTGTTCCGGTCCGGCTTGTACCTGGTCGGAGAGTCCGACGCGGTGTTTTCCGGATATCTCAACGCGATGCACCCGAACGGCTCGCCGAGGCTGCTGTGCTGTGTCGTCGACGGCAAGCTGCAGGGGCCCTCGGTCGAGCTCCACCCGGGCGGGGGTATCAAACGCGGCATGACCCACAAGGACGGGCGTCTGACCGGCCAGATCATCGAGTTCTACGAGGACGGATCGCTCAAGCTCCGGGCGATGGCGCGAGAGGCCTCAGAGCGGGGCGGTGATGTCGTCACAGAGTTGCTGGTCGGCGAGATCGATGGCGGGTCGTACTCGCGGAGAGAACTCGGATCGGGGCGCATCCAGTTGATCTTCGATGACGGAACGGTTCCATCATCGAACGAGGAGATGCCCCTCGATCAGGCCCGGGGCTGGATGCTGTTCTACGACCGCGTTCTGACCGGGCAGCAGCCCTACACCACCGACAGCCGGCGCATGGACCCGGCGGGATGAGCTGGCGGCAGGGCTCGTCTGCCGCCCCGTTCCGGTTCGTCTTCCGGCAGAGGGCGTTCGGGTGGTCGGATCATCACGCTCAGGTGACGGTGCTCTTGACGTGGAGTTCTCCGAGCTGCTGCTGATCGACCACATTGGGCGCCTCGCACATCAGGTCCACGCCGGTCATCGATTTGGGGAACGCGATGACCTCACGGATGTTCTCGGTGCCGGCCATGTGCATCACGATGCGGTCGAGCCCGAACGCGACGCCGCCGTGGGGTGGGGCGCCGTACGAGAGGGCGTCGAGCAGGAAGGAGAACTTCAGTTTGGCCTCGTCCTCGGACAGGCCGAGGAGGCTGAAGACCTTGCTCTGGACATCCTGGCGGTGGATGCGGATCGAGCCGCCACCGATCTCGGAGCCGTTGCAGATCATGTCGTACCCGTCGGAAACGATCGACTCGACGGTTTCAACATCCGTCGCGTCGGCCGCGAGGAACCGCTCGGACTCTTCGGGCGTGGGCGCTGTGAACGGGTGGTGCAGGGCATAAAAACGCTCGGTTTCTTCGTCCCACTCGAACATCGGGAAGTCGTAGACCCAGAGGAAGTTCCACTCGCCTTCGGGGATGAGGTCCATCTCTCGGGCGACTTTCTGGCGGAGCTCGCCGAGCGCTTTGGTGCATGTGTTGTAGGTGTCGGCGCCGAAGAGCACGGCGTCGCCGTCGCTGAGCTGGAGACGCTGGAACAGCGCGTCCTTGATCGGCTCGACGAACTTGGCCACGCCGCCTTCGAACGAGCCGCCAGAGACCTTGGTGAACGGCACGCCGCCGGCGCCGAACTGTTGGACAAACTTGGCATACCCGTCCGCAACCTTCCGGCTGATTCTGTCCGCCCCGCCGGGCACGCGAATCGCCTTGACCACACCCTTCGGCTGCTCCAGTGCGCCGGTGAACACGCCGAACTCGGTCTGCCCGGCCAGGTCGGAGATGTCGTGCAGGCGCAGGTCGTAGCGGGTGTCCGGGCGGTCGATGCCGTAGGTGTCCATCGCCTCCCGATAGGTCATGCGGGGGAACTCGGGCAGTTCGACCCCGAGCACGTCCTTCCAGAGCGTGCGTGCGAAGCCCTCCATGACATCGAGCACCTCCTCGCGGTCGACAAACGCCATCTCGAGGTCGATCTGCGTGAACTCGGCCTGGCGGTCGGCGCGCGGGTCCTCGTCGCGGAAGCACTTGACGATCTGGAGGTACCTGTCGCAGCCAGCGATCATCAGGATCTGCTTGAACAGCTGGGGAGACTGCGGGAGCGCGTACCACATGCCCGCCTGCAAGCGAGAGGGCACGAGGAAGTCCCGGGCGCCTTCGGGCGTCGATCGGCACAGCATCGGCGTCTCGACTTCGAGGAAACCATTGGCGTCGAAGTAGTCGCGGGTGGCTTTGGCCACCCGGTGACGCAGGCGCAGGATCTCCTGCATCTGTGGGCGGCGGAGGTCGAGGTACCGGTGTTGCAGACGGGTTTCTTCGTCGGGCAGGTTCTTCTCGTCCGAGGGAACGAACGGGAGCCGCGCGGTCTTCGAGAGCACCTCAAGCGAATCGACCACGACCTCGATCGCGCCGGTCGGGATCTTCGGGTTGGACTTCTCGCGCATCCGAACAGACCCGGTCACGCTGATGCAGTCCTCGTTCCGCAGACGCCCGCCCGCTTCCACGACCCCGTCCGGCGTTGAGCCTTGCTCGAAGACCACCTGGGTGATGCCATCGCGATCACGCAGGTCCACAAACACGAGCCCTTGGCCATGCCCGCGGTAGGCGTTCACCCACCCGTTGAGCGTCACGGTCTGTTCGGTGTGTTCGGCGGTGAGCTGGCCGCAGGTCTGCGTGCGTTTCGGCATCGGATCACGTGCTTTCGATCGAGAATGGACACCGCCGGGAGCCCCGGTGGTGGCGTTGGTTCCTGGGCCACGATGGTAGGCGGCGGGGCCCGAAATGAGGCCCGCCAAGCGGGGTCACCACGCGATCGGTTCGCCGTTGTAGCGGACGTATCGCCCGCTGTCCGCCAGGGACATCCCGGAGATGGTGTCCAGCATCGCCCGGGCGGACTCTTCGGGCCCGAGGTGGGCCTCGGGCCCGCCCATATCCGTTCGGACCCAGCCCGGGTGCATCACGACGCAGGCGATACCACGCGGCTTGAGTTCATTGGCGACCAGCAGGCTGGCCATGTTCAGCGCCGACTTCGAACTCCGATACGCAAGCCCGCCGGTGTTGCCATCGCGTGCGACATCGCCCAGGCTGCCCATCTGGCTGGAGATCTGGACGATCAACTTCTTCCGGCCTGCCTCGAGGTTCGGCAGCAGAGCCCGCGTGACCAGCAGCGGTCCGACCGAGTTCGTCCGCAGGCACTGGAGGTACGCTTCCGGATCGAAGTCTGCGAGTTGTCCGGACCGCTTCGGCGAGATGCCGGCGTTGTTGATCAGGATGTCGACCGGTTCTGAGCCGAGCGACGCAGCAAGCAGACGGCATGACCCGTCCGAGTCGGCGTCCAGGGGCTCAACGCGATCTGCGACCGGCCGGAGTTCGTCGGCAGAGCCCGGGGCACGGGCCGTGCCGATGACCCGGTCCCCTCGGGCGGCGGCTTCCTTCGCGAGTGCGAGCCCGATCCCTCGGTTCGCGCCGGTAATGAGGATGGTGAATGGCATGCCCGAGCGTAGCGGCATGAGCACGCGACGACGCCCGACCTCCGAAGAGGGCGGCCGTCAGTTCGCAGTGTGTTCCGGATCTCGGATCCGAGCGGGCTCAAACACCAAACGCGGCGACGCACGCAAGCGCCAAGGCGACCGGGATCAGGGCTATGTATGAACCGACGCCCAGGAGCAGCGCAAGCCCGTTCGAACGGGCAGAGACAGGGACGGTCCGGGTTGGGTGACGTTGGGTGCTCATGGCTGGCTCCTTTCCGAATCGGCGTGATGCCGACGCGATAAGAAACCGACACGCCCTGCGGGTTATTCCGTGCTAACTTGCGGTCTTTGGTCCGTTCACGCCATCTCAACGCACATCGCGACCGCGTTGCCGCCTCCGAGGCAGAGGGCGGCGACGCCCTTCTTGCCGCCGGTGCGTTTGAGTTGGTGCAGCAGGGTCACCAGCACGCGTGCGCCGGACGCACCGATCGGGTGACCGAGCGCGACGCCGCCGCCGGTGATGTTCAGCTTGGCTTCGTCGATGCCGAGTTCTTTGACGTTGCACAGCACCTGTGCGGCGAACGCCTCGTTGATCTCGAACAGATCGACATCGTCCACGGACCATCCGGCCTTGTCGAGCGCGCCCTTCACGCCGGTGATGGGCGCCGCGAAGATGTCCTTGGGATCGACGCCCGAGGTGTCGTACGACACGATCTTGGCGATCGGGGCGACGCCGAGTTCGGAGGCCTTGGACTCGCTCATCACGATCGTGGCCGCCGCACCGTCGGAGATCTGCGACGCGTTGCCCGCGGTGACCGAGCCGTCCTTGGTAAACGCGGGGCGGAGCTTGGCGAGCGTGTCGGCCGACGACCCGGCGCGGACACCCTCGTCCTTGCTCACGCCGCCGTCCATCTCGGGGTTCTTGCGGTTGCCGACCTGCTTGCCGGACAGGGCGACGATCTCGGAATCGAACCAGCCTTCGGCCTGGGCCTTCTCGGCTCGGTTGTGGCTCTGGGCTGCGAATCGGTCCTGCTCCTCGCGGGAGACGCTGTACTTCTCGGCGATGTGCTCGGCAGCGTTGCCCATGGGCCAGCACTCGAACGCGCACCGCAGCCCGTCGAACGCCATGTGGTCTTCCATGGTGCCCGGGCCGTACTTGATGCCGTTGCGGACGTTGGCGAAGTGGGGGGCGGCGGTCATGTTCTCCATGCCGCCCGCGATGACGCAGTGGTTGTCGCCCGCCTTGATCGACTGGGCGGCCATCATGACCGCCTCGAGCCCCGAGCCGCAGACCTTGTTGACGGTCTTGGCCGAGAGCGTCGAGGGGAGACCGGCCTTGAGACCGGCCTGGCGGGCGGGGTTCTGCCCGAGCCCGGCCTGCAGCACGCAGCCCATCACGCACTCGTCGATCGCGCCCTTGGCCGCCGGCGCGTCGGCCAGGCAAGCCTCGATCGCGTACGCGCCGAGTTGCGGTGATGCGACGGACGAGAGCCCCCCGAAGAAACGTCCGATGGCGGTGCGGCGGGCTGCGACGATCACGGGCTGGTTCGGCATGACGGATCCCTCGTGGGTCATGGATAAGTGCAGAAAGGCCCGCGCTCGGCTCGGCAAGAGCGGGAAGAGATCATAGGCAGACACGTCCCGATTCCGGGCGTTGAACGGGCTTAAGAGGACGCCCGGTCGGTCTGCCCGAGCAGTGTCATGTCGGTCCCGAGCATGTGAAGCCGGAGCATGCCGAGCGCGGTGGTCGCCGACCAGATCCGGATCCAATCGCGCCCGCCCCGGAACATGAATCGCCTGGCCTCGGCCGATCCTCCGGGGGACGCGCGGGCGATCCAGACGGTCCCGACCGGCTTGTCCTCCGACCCGCCGCCCGGCCCCGCGACGCCCGTGATCGCCAGGGCGTGGTCGGTTCCAAGCGTGTCCAGCCCGCCCCGGGCCATCGCCAGCGCCACCTCGGCGGAGACCGCGCCGTGGTGGTTGATCAGCCCCGGGTCCACACGGGCGAGCGAGGACTTGAGTCCGTTCGAATAGGTGAGCAGCCCGCCCCCGAAGACATCCGAGGAGCCTGGCAGTCTGGTGATCATCTCGCCCAGCATCCCGCCCGTGCACGATTCGATCACGCCCACCGTTTGGCGTCGATCCCGGAGCATGGCGGACACGGCACGCACGAGCACGAGACCGTCGTCCTCGGCGTCGTGATCGCTGAGCACCGCGGCGCCGAGGCGGGCGTTGATTTCTGACGCGGTGGCGTCGAGTTGTTCCTCGGCGTTGCCCGCGGGGCCCTCGTACCGGATCCGGCAGGTGACGATCCCGTTCGAGGCGGTGGTCCCGACGACCGGATTGCGGGCCCGGTCCATCAGCCCGCCGAGCCCGTCCGCGACGGCGGATTCGCCCAGCCCGAACGTGGGCATGGTCCGGACGCGGACCGCGGCGGCTTCGCTCAGTTCGAAGATCGGCAGCACGAACCGCTCGAGCATCGGGACCATCTCCCGCGGCGGTCCGGGCAGGCAGTAGACCCGCGTCCCCCCGACCTCGCCGGCCAGCCCCGGGGCCGTGCCGTTCGGGTTGTCGAGCAGGCACGACCGCGAGGGGCGCATCGCCTGGGACCTGTTGGCTTCGGGCATCGGACGCCCGCGCCCCGCGTACCAGGCCCGGAGCGTCCCGAGGGCCTCCTCGTCGACGACCAAGTCGTCGCCCATCGCCTCTGCCAGAGCCTCGCGTGTCAGGTCGTCGGCGGTGGGTCCGAGCCCGCCGGTCACGACGAGCACGGATGCCGTCCGGCACAGGTCGCGTATCGCGTCGGTCATCTGTGCGAACTCGTCGCTGGCGGTGCGGTGTTCGAGCGTCCTGACGCCGAGCGATTCGGCTCTCGATGCGATGAGTGCCGAGTTGGTATCGACGCGCTGCCCGGAGGTCAGCTCGTCGCCGATGGCGAGGATGGCGAGGGTGTCTGGCATGGTCGTGGTGATTCGAGGCGCGTCGGCGGAACGATGCGAGCCGGAGGCCGACGAAAAACGCGGCCGAAGCCGCGTTGGTGCTGCAGGCGTTGCGATCGGTGTGCGATCAGGTCCAGGTGTTCACCGGGCCGTCCCCGTTGCGTTCTTCGCCGGGGGCGTGGTGGTCGGCCCGCCAGGACTCCGGGTACGACTCGTCGTCGATGTCCAACGCCGCCTTGGTCGGGAACATCGGGCGGAACGTGTCGCACATCACCGCGAGTTCGTCGGTGTAGGTCTTGCCCAGCGACTTCTCCACCGTCCCCGGGTGCGGGCCGTGGGGGATGCCCTGGGGGTGGACGGAGATCGAGCCGGACTCGATCCCACGCCGGGCCTTGTAGTTGCCCTCGACGTAGTACAGGATCTCGTCCGAGTCGATGTTGCTGTGGTTGTAGGGCACCGGGATCGCTTCGGGGTGGAAGTCGAGCATCCGGGGGCAGAACGAGCAGATCACGAAGTTGTGCCCCTCGAAGGTCTGGTGGATCGGGGGCGGCATGTGCACCTTGCCCACGATCGGCGCGAAATCGTCGATGTTGAAGCAATACGGGTAGTAGCAGCCGTCCCACCCGATCACGTCGAGCGGGTGGTAGGAATACATGTACGAGTGCACGCAGTCGCGGGCCTTGATGCGGACCTCGAACTCGCCGAGTTCGTCGTACGTGAGCGGCTCCTCGGGGATGCGCAGGTCACGCTCGCAGTACGGCGCGTGCTCGAGGAACTGCGCGGTCTTCTTCGAGAGATACCCGGGAGGCGGCAGGATGTGGCTGGCGTTGCAGGTCTCGAACAGCACGAACTTGCCGTAGGGCATGTCGGCCTTCGAGTACCCGCCGAACGCGTCGCTGTCCGACCCATCATCCGGGCGTTCGTCGAACTCGATCTGGTAGATCGTTCCTTTGGGGATGACCAGGTAGTCCTTGCGTCCGAACTTGAGCGTGCCGAACATCGTGCGGCATGTGCCCGAGCCGTAGTGGAAGAACAGGCACTCATCGCCCTGGCCGTTCTTGAAGTGGTACGGCATCTGCTCGCCGGGAACGCACATCGCCATCTCGACGTCGGCGTTGCCGTACAGCACGACGCGTCCGGTGACCGCGTCGCCCTCGGGTTTCATGCCGGCGGTCTTGGCGTGACGCATGCGCATCACCGATTGCTCGACGTACTCGGGCTTGGTCTCGTACAGCGTCTTCCAGCCCGAGACCTGGGTCGGGGGGTGGATGTGGTACATCGTCGACGACGGTCCCACGAAGCCTTCTGTGCCGAACAGCTCTTCCGAGTACAGGGCCCCGTCCGGGCGGCGGAACTGGATGTGTCGGGTCTTCGGGATCTGCCCCATCTTGGTGTAATACGGCATGGCTGCTCTCGGTCTTCCCCGCGCCGAGCGGGTGCATCGGCGGGGGAGGGCGTTGCTCGGTCCGTCGGGCCCGCCCCGATCGCCCGGGGGAACGGTGAAACACCCCATCCGTCCGGGCCGAACCGTTGTCCGGGGATTCTAGGGTGCCGCACCCAGCCCGGGCCCTCGCGACCCCGCGAAACCCCCTTGTGGAGACCCGGCGCGGTCCGTGTCGATACTGATGGGCGTCCGTTCTTCGGTCGGCGTATCATCCCGACCAGCCCGGAGCCAATCACGAGGCTTTCCGAGCCGAACAAGCGCTCATCCCCGCGGGAACCGGAACGCCCCGGTCCCGATCATGCAGGCAAGACTTTGCACCGATTCGGTCCGTACAAGCTGTTCCGCAAGCTCAACGCCTTGGGCCGTTGGGAGCGATGGATCGCGCTCCACGAGCACGCGGATACCGATCACGTGGTCTACCGCTACGACGGCCGGGTGGACGCTCACGAACGGCGACGCCTGCTTGAGGTCGTCGCGAAGGTCTCACGCCCGAGGCACCCGCACCTGCTCCCGATCGAGGCGTACAGCTTCGACGAGTTCGGTCATCTCTGCCTGGTCTCTCCGTACACGGGCAACCAAGAAGGCCTTGTCCCCATCGGGCATCTGATGGCCCGGCGCTCGGGGCGTCTCGAGATCCCCGAAGTGGCTCGGTGTGTCGAGCACCTCCTGGAAGCCATCGCCCACGCCCGCTCGCACGGGGTGTGGGTCGAGAGCATCGATCCGGAGCGTGTCATCATCGACCGGCGCGGATCGGTGTTGTACGAGTTGTACGGCATCGTCAATCCCCGCATCTGCGACCCCGTGCCCGGCCCGGTCTCGGACGAGATCCGTGCGATCGCGGAGGTCGCCGCGTGGCTCCTCACCGGTGTTGAGCCGAGCCTCGCTCCGGTCAGCGTGACCAAGATCGCCGGCCGACAGGCCAAGGCGTGGGAAGTCTGGATCGCCGCCGCGGTCGATCCGCTCGGCGGGTTCGAGCGTATCGACGACGCGCTCGCGGCGTTGCCCGGACGCCACGCCCCCGCCCAGCCCAAGGGGGCCAGCAACGAGGTTGTCTCGACGCCGATCAACGCGGTCATGCGCCGTTTCCGCCGCGAGACCGGCGGGCTTCCTCGCTGAGGCCTCGGTCCCTCCCACCAGCCGGATCAAGCGGGCGTGTTATCCGAGCCGGCAGCGCCAGGATCCGGTTCGGCCGAACGCGATGAGCTGTCGGGCTGTGCGGGTGACTCCTCGGGCCGCGTGCCGGATGGTCCGCCGGCATCGTCTGATGGGAGTGTGTCTCCCTCGGTCGCCCAGGACTCCAAGGTCGCGGATTGCTCGGGTGTGAGCGAGCCTGCACGCTCGGCCAGCAGGCGTGCCGCGGCTTCGCGTCTTGCCGCCGTCCCCCGGGGTATCGAGCCGAGGGCATCGAGCCATTGCGGCGCAGAGACACCCGGGATCGAGAACGCACGCCCGAGGTCGTTCTCTGCGAGGGCGACTCGCAGAGAGATCAGACGCCATGACGGTCTGCGCGGCTCGGGCAGTTCGGCGTCGCCGAGAACCGCCAGCGTCTCGCCGGCCCCGGCCGCGTCGCCGCGCAGAAGCCTCAGTTCGGCGAGCCTCAGGAGCCCATCGGCGAGGCGAGGATCCGCGCCGGGATCGGCCGTCATCAGCCTCCCGAGCACCGATTCGGCGATCGGCCCGCCGAGCCCCGAAGTTCGCACGGCTTCGGCGAGGTCCTCGTCGGCAAGCTGCTCGGCGTGCACGCGGAGGGCCGCATCCGCCGCGTCGTCCTCGAGCCGCGGCAGCCCGGCGATCCGAACAAACCCGCCGACCGTCGGTTCATGGCGTGTGATGCCGCGAGCGATCACTCCGAACAGGCGCGGGTCCGACGACCAATCCAGCAGACGCGCCAGCCCTTCCGGGCGTTCGAGCAGCGATTCAGCCGCGGCGTCCCGCTGCGGGTGGTCCGGGTCGGCGATCAGCAACACCATCCGGTCCAGATCCGAGGCGTCACCGAGCAGCACGAGGGTCCGCATGCCAGGAAGTCCGATCCGGTCGAGATCCAGCGACCGCAGGGCGGCGATGGCCTGCCGTTTTACGGGGGCATCGCCGAGG
>DIYM01000079.1:2900-6014 GCA_002429045.1 Phycisphaerales bacterium UBA6054 | reverse complement strand
CGCACCACCCCCGAAGACCCCGCGATCCACCCGCCCACAACAACCCAGCCCACGCCCCCGCCAAGAACCGCCAGCGCCTGCCCCAAAGACAGCGCGTCCTTCGTGCTGAACACGGCGCACAGCACCGCGAACGCCACCACGCCGCACGCCAGACGGGCCCGCGCCCGAGCGCCCACCCCGTCGCCCTCGACACGCCCCCCCCAAGCACCCCCGAGCGACCACCACCCAAGCCCGCTCACAAACACCAACGCCGCCCCGCCCAGCCCGAGCATCGCCACCCAATCCAGCCACACGCTGTGCGTGCTGGTCACGTCCTCGACCGCGCCCGCCGGTTTCAGCCGCGAATACGCGTCCTGGAAGTTCCCCGCGCCCACACCCACGACCGGCGACTCGGCGATCACCGCAGCCGCCCCGGCCTGGTACTGCGCCCTGAACAGCAGGCTCTTCTCGCCGAGCCCGCCCCCGATCGCCCCGCGCACGCCCACCACCAGAACCACGCCCACGGCCGCGAGCACCACCGCCCGCCCGACCCAGTCCGCCCGGATCCGCCACACCGCCAGCAACACGCCCGCAGCCAGCAACGCCGCCCCGATCCCCCCCTTCGAACCCGTCGCGACCAGAGCCCAGCCCGAAACCCCCGCGCCGGCCCCGGTCACCAAACGCCCCCACACCGACCAGCCCGGCGCGAACACACACGCGGCCAGCCCAACCACCGCCGCACCCGCGAACGTCGCGAACACATTCGTCAGCCCGAACGCCCCCGTCGGGTTCGCGTGCGACAACCGTTCCTCGTACATCAGCGCCTCGGGACCCCCCGGCTCCCACCCCCGCGCCGCGTAGAACGCCCCCTTCGTCTCCTCGAACGACCCGAGCGTCGCCGGGTGCTCGACGAAGGTCTGGTGAGCGCCAACCACCGCGAGCATCACACCGAACCCCAGCGCCACACCGACCACAACCCGCCGAACGCCCGGCGTGGCGCACGCCACCCACCCCGCGAGCACCCCGCACACGCCCGCCGCCAGGTCCGCGCCCGGGCTCACCGTTTCCACATCGATCGCCGCGTGGTACCCGATCACCCCGAGCCCGACCGCCGCCGACCACGCACCGACCCCGCCCAGCCCCCGCCGCCCGCACACCACCACGAGCGCGCCGCCCCCGATCACCACCGCGTTGACCGCCAGCGCCCACACCGGCGTCAGCCCCACGATCGGAGGCCCGAACGCGTACGGGTCCGACTCCCACCACGGGAACGGCTCGGCCCGGCACACCGCCCGCGCGAACGCGCCCGCGAGCACAAGCGTGATCCCGATCCACACGCCGACATCACGCCCCGGCATCGCCCGCCCGTCAGCCATCGGTATCACCCCGCGCCCCGGCTCCGGCGCGATGCTCGAACACCGCCAGCACGCACAGCAGCAGCACCACCTGCCCCCCGATCGCCACCGCCTGCCAATCGCCCGCACCGATCAGCAGCAGCCCCGAGATGCCCGTCGCCCCGGACAACGCCACGATCACCGCCACCGCCGCCCGCGTGCTCAGCCCTCGCTTCACGAGCCGATGGGAGAAGTGCTGCAGATCCCCGACCATCGGCGACCTGCCCTGGCTCACGCGGATCGCCGTCACGCTCGCCATGTCGTACAAAGGCACCGACAGCACCACCAGCGGCATCAGCAACCCGTACCAGGCGCTCACGCCCGAGCCCGGATCGACGTACGTCGTCCGCACCGTCGCGAACGCCAGCAGATACCCGATCACCAGCGACCCGCCGTCCCCCATGAACATCCTCGCCGGCGGCCGATTCCACACCAGAAACCCCGCGCACGCACCGACCACCAACGCCAGCACCCCGCCCACGAACCACTGCCCGCCCACCAGCACCGCCGCCAGGAACATCGACCCCGCGACCGTCGCCACGCCCGCGCAAAGCCCGTCCATGTTGTCCATGAAGTTCATCGCGTTCGTCACGGCCAGAAACCAGACCACCGTCACGACCACGCTCAGCCACGACCCGCCGACAAACCCATCGAGCACGGTCAAAAGCCGGGTATCGAACACGCCCGCCAGCAGCAGCGGGGGGGCGACCATGCACACCAGCTTCAACGCCGGACCCAGCGGACGCCGGTCGTCCACCACCCCCAGCACGTGGAGCCACAAACCGCCCACGAGCAACGCCCATCCCAAGCCGAGCACCGACTTCATGCCCGCGAGATGCTCGCCCGCCGCCGAAGCCCAGCCCGGGAGGCCCGCCCCGTCCCACAGCCCGACAAAGACCAAGCCGCCCGCCATCGTCCCGAACACGGCAAACGCGATCCCGATCCCCCCGGTGTTCGGCACCGCACGCCGGGCCGCCTTCACCTGCCCGGGCATCGCCTCGGTGTCCAACGCCCCAGCACGCACGCTCGCACGGAGCACAACACCGCACGCGACCGCCGACAGCACGAACGCCACCGCCACCAATGTCAGCACCAGTCCAACCACGCCGCGAGTCTATCGGCTCCCCGCCGCGCGCACCCCCAGCACCCGCATGAGCACCGGGTACAGCACCACCACCAGCGCCTGCGCCGCCGACGCGATCAGGAACAACCACACCACCCGCAAGGGCCACGCCCCCAGCAGGTCGATGATCGTCTTCGTCTCGGGCTTCTCGCTCCCGACGTACCCGTAGTTGACGCCCAACGCCTCGTTCAGCAGCACCAGGCCCACCAGCACGCCGAACCCAACCAGCGTGACCAGCCGCCAGTCCTTCCAACCCGGCCGGTACCCCGCCCCGCAGAGCACGCAGCACCCCGCCGCGATCGTCAGATGCCCGACCCAGAACAGCCAGTACTCCATCTGCCCGGGCGCCGCGTCCACCGTCGGCGTCACGAACGCCTGCGTGCTCAGCCCGAGCCCCCACAGCACGCTCACGGACATCAGCAGCCGATCCCGCGACCAGATCCCCAGCGGGATCAGCAGGTTCGCCATGTCGCACACGTGCAGCGGCAGGCTCGTCCCGACATCCCAGTTCGCCGGCAGCAACCACCACACGATCGCCAGCAGATTCCAGCCCAGCACCACGCCCGCGAACCCGTCCGCGAACGCGCGCCCACCCCGCGTCGCCTCCCGCCGCGCCGC
>DIYM01000079.1:0-2816 GCA_002429045.1 Phycisphaerales bacterium UBA6054 | reverse complement strand
CGCCGCGATCCCGCAGCCCAGACACACCGCGACCCCCAACCCCAGGATCGCCGCATGCGTCGCACCGAACGACGCGAACGGCGTGCCGAGCCACCCAACACCCGTCGCCCCCCCGCTCAAGCCGGCACCGCCGATCGACGCGACCACAGCGAACGCGCCCCCCGCGCCGCGAAGTACATCATCACGAACAGCACCAACGCCCCGCCGCCCATCGCCAGCATCCGCTCCGGGTAATCGCCCAGCCGGTCAACCACCGAGGCACGCTCGTAGTCCCACTCGCCGAGGTACGAATAGTTCGTCCCCAGCAGCTTGTTCAGCGTCCCCGTGAACAACGCGTACAAAACACCAGCCAGCATCGACAAACGGAGATCGGGCCACGCCGGCGTGTACCGCCGCACCACGAGGTCGTACACCGCCACGCCCACGATCTGCAGGTGGCCCACCCAGTACAGCCAGAACTCCACCGACGCCGCCCCGAACGTCCACATCGGCGTGATCATCCCCTGCACGCTCAACCCCAGCCCCCAGAAGAACGCCAGCGACCGAGCCCACCGCCAGCCGCCCTTGTGACCGTTGATCAGGCACAACGCCACGATCCAGCCGTTCCAACGGCACAGGTGCATCGGCAGCGACTCGTTCAGGTCCCATTGCCCCGGCAGCAGACGCCACGCCGTCGCGAACGCCTGCCAGCCAACGATCGACCACCCGACCGCGACCGCGAACCGCACCTCCCGCCGCCCCCCGTCACCCCGGTCGGCACCCCGGAGACGCCGTCCCCACGCGCACGCGGCCGCGATCACCGCCACGCAGAGACCGACCACGACCGCGTGGAACAGCGAGAACGCCTCAAACTGCGAACCGAAGCCATCCATCTTCACAGCCTACCCCCGACGCCACCCTTGAGCCGCACCCGGCAACGCGTTAGTCTGTGCCACTCGGCCATTCCGCCGACCCAAACCACCACAAGGAACCCGTTCATGCGTTCGCCCACCGCCACCGCCGTCCTCGCGGCCGCCGTGCTCACCGCCGCCCCAGCCCTCGCACAAGACTTCGTCTACCAGGGCAGCCTCTCGGACAACAACCAGCCCGCCGACGGCCTCTACGACCTCACCTTCGAGTACTACACCGCCATCTCCGGCGGCGCGGCGCTCCAGACCGCCACCCGCGACGACGTCCAGGTCACCGACGGGGTGTTCCAGGTCTCCCTCCCCATGCCCCCCTCCGACGACGCACGCTTCCTCGAACTCGCCGTCCGCGACGGCGCGTCCACCGGCGGCTACACCCAACTCCTCCCCCGCACGTTCATCGCCTCCACGCCCTACGCGACCAAGGCCCTCAACGTCGAGTGGGACCGCAACATGTCCGACTACCTCACCTTCGGCGATGGAAACGAGATCGTCCTCATCAACCGCCAGAACCGGATCGGAGCCGAGTACTTCGGCGTAGGCGCCGACACCGACAGCTTCGGCGGCATGTACGTCTCGACGAGCGGAAGCGCGGGGCTCCCGTTCTACGGTTACGACACAGGCTTCGGGGCCGACGCATTCGCGTACCACTACCTCGACGGTGCCACCAACGAGCTCCGATTCGTCATCGACGGATTCACGGACAACTTCGTCATGAGACCCAACGGCGACCTGATCGTCGAGGATGATCTGGTCGCGGGCGGCAGTGTGACCGCCGAAGACTTCAGCTATGAGTCACCGCAGACGCGGTACTTCAGCGTCAGCGGCAACACGTTCACGCCCGGGAACAACATCCCGTACGAGGCCTTCACAAGCCTCGGTTCGGGTCTCTATCCAGACGCCGCGGTATCGCAAGCCTGGTACCTCGCCCCGATCAACCTCCCAGACGGTGCCGTCATCACCGAACTGCAAGCCGCCCTGTTCGACAACCTCAACGGGAGCTCGGTCAGGCTAAACGTCTTGCGTCAAAGCCTCACGACGACAGGCAACGGAGCATCAACGCTCGCGGTCGTTGATACTGCGGGCCTCGCCGCGTCTCCGTCAAACAGGATACTGACCGACACCACCATCCAGGCTCCGGTGATCGACAACCAGAACTTCTCCTACTTCTTCTTTGCCTTCTTTATCAACCCCACAGGCAACGGCAACGACGTGCGCCTCGCCTCGGCACGCCTGAGTTACACGGTCGATAGCCCCGATTGATCCGCGTCATCAATCGGGCCGAACAGAGCCGCCGGGGCGTCACGCCCCGGCGTTCTCGTGCCGAAGCTGCCCGCACGCCGCCGCGATGTCCCGCCCCCGGCTGGCACGGATGTGGCAGTTCACGCCCCGCCCACGCAGCACCGCCTGGAACGCACGCACATCGTCCGTCACAGGCCGATCGAACGGCAGCCCCTCGACCTCGTTGTAGCGGATCAGGTTCACGTTCGCCCGCAGCCGCTTGCACACACCCGCCAGCTCCTCGGCGTGGCGGGGGCGGTCGTTCACGCCCCGCAGCAGGATGTACTCCAGCGTGATCTCCCGCCCCGTCTTGGCGAACCACTTCCCGCACGCGCCGACCAGCTGCTCGATCGATGTGAACTCCGCCCACGGGATCAACTCCCGGCGCAGATCGTCGTTCGGCGCATGCAAAGACAACGCCAGCGTCACCGGCAGGTCCAACTCATCCGCCAGTCTCTCGATCGCCCTGTGCATCCCGACCGTCGAGATCGTGATCCGCCGTGCCCCGATCCCCAGGCCCCACGGCGCCGCCAGCGTCCGCGTGGCGTGGACCACCGACTGAAAGTTCGCCAGCGGCTCGCCCATCCCCATGAACACGACGTTGCTGATCCGCCCGACCCCCTCAAGCCG
>DIYM01000059.1:37775-38509 GCA_002429045.1 Phycisphaerales bacterium UBA6054 | reverse complement strand
GTGCGCGGTGTGGTCCAAGCCGATCCCGGGCACGGAAGCGAGCCGGGGCCAGATTCTGCTGCGTCGTGCGGCGGTGGCGCTGTGGGCGATGACGTTCGTGCTGGCGGTGGTGCTGGTGGTCCGCACGCCGTTCTTCTCGGGTTTCTTCGAGGCCCGGGCCGCGGACGGGTCTCCGACGTTCGGTTCGCGCGGGATGCTCTGGGCGGCTCTCACGCTGGCGTTGCTGACGCTGCCGGTGGTGATCGTCTCAACGGAAGAAGCCATCGCGGCGGTTCCGAACTCGATGCGCGAGGGCAGCTATGGCTGCGGGGCCAGCAAGTGGCAGACGCTCTGGCGGATCGTGCTGCCGGGGGCGCTCCCGGGGATCCTGACCGGCGCGATCCTGGCGATGGCCCGGGGCGCGGGCGAGGTCGCCCCGCTCATGCTCGTGGGCGCGGTGAAGTTGAACCAGGACCTGCCGGTGTCTGGTGAGGCCCCGTTCCTGCACCTGGACCGCAGCTTCATGCACCTGGGTTTCCATATCTATGACCTGGGTTTCCAGAGCCCCGACTCCCAGGCCGCCCGTCCCCTGGTGTGGACAACGACGCTGCTGCTGTTGACGATTGTTCTGTCTTTGAACTTGGTCGCGGTCGTGATCCGTGCCAAACTGCGTGCTCGCCTGACAGGCCCGACGGTGTGACCCCACATGACATACGCTGAGACCACGATGAGCGAGAAACCCGCCGGCACGATCC
>DIYM01000059.1:0-37722 GCA_002429045.1 Phycisphaerales bacterium UBA6054 | reverse complement strand
GAGAAACCCGCCGGCACGATCCGACACGTCGCCGTCAACGCCGAGCCGGACGCCCGACCCAAGGAAGACTTCCGTGTGATCGACGCGATCCGGCGGGGTGAGTCCGTCGAGCCGGCGGTCGATCCGGAACTGGTCGGGTGCGACGCGGTGATCGATATCGACGCGTTCCGCCTCTGGTACGGGCAGGCGCAGGCGATCTTCGATGTGTCCATGAAGATCCCGCGGGGGCAGGTGACCTCCCTGATCGGCCCGTCCGGGTGCGGTAAGTCCACGCTGCTCCGCGCGATCAACCGGATGAACGACCTGGTCGGAGGCGTCCGGGTCGAGGGGCGGATCGGTCTCAACGGGGCGCCGATCTACGCCCCCGATGTCGACGTGATCGAACTCCGCAAGCGGCTCGGGATGGTTTTTCAGAAGCCCAACCCGTTCCCGATGTCCATCTTCGAGAACGTGGTCTACCCGTTGCGCATCGATGGCGAGCGTCGGAGGTCGGTGCTCGAGGAAGCGTGCGAGCGTTCTCTGAGGGCGGCGGCGATCTGGGACGAGGTCAAGGACCGGCTCAAGCAATCGGCGCTCGGGCTCTCGGGCGGGCAGCAGCAGCGTCTGTGCATCGCCCGTGCGATCGTCGCCGAGCCCGAGGTGTTGCTGCTGGATGAGCCCTGCTCGGCGTTGGACCCGATCGCCACGCTCCGGATCGAGGAGTTGATCGGGCAGATCGCCGAGCGGTACACCGTGCTGATCGTGACGCACAACATGCAGCAGGCGGCCCGCGTCAGCCGGAACACCGCGTTCATGTACCTCGGGCGCCTGGTCGAGTACGGGCGGACGGCCGACATCTTCCAGAAGCCGGTCCTGCCCGAAACCGAGCAGTACGTCACCGGGCGGTTCGGCTGAGCATCAGCGGGGTCGATTCGAGACCGATCGGTCTACCGGGGCGTCGGCAGAACTTGCCGACCGCGCCTCGGTTGGTCCCCGGGGCGGGCCGAACTTGGTTTGCCGAGGTGTATCTGCACCCGAAAGCGCCGGTTTTGGTCCGGTGGGGGCGTCCTGACGCCGATAGTGACACCTAGCATGAAGCGCGGGGTGCCGTACCCCGCCATTGTCCGAGAAAACCCGCCAGCGAGCGTCGGAATCGCCCGTGGCGGGGTATCGGCTGGGGAGTGCCATGAGTGCCGTGCCTCGACCTGTCGTGCCCAGCGTGAACCAGTGGAGCCCGCAGTACCTCGAAGAGCAGTTCGCGCTGTATCAGCGCGATCCGGGGTCGATGCCGGAGCACCTGCGGGCGTTCTTCCAGGGTTTCGAACTCGCGATGGCGTCCGAGTTGCGGCTGTTCGGGCAGCAGAACGGTGCGGCGACACCGTCGGCGCCGCCCGGGGCGATCGCCCCGGGCGACCAGGATTCGGCGCCGCGTGTGACGCCGACGGTGGGGCGCCCGGCGGGGCAGGCGACGCGGTTCGAGGCGGTCGTGGACGATCTGATCGGCGCGTACCGGGATCAGGGGCACCTGTGCGCCAGGATCGACCCGTTCGGGCGCGAGCGTGAGCGCCCGGCGTCGCTCGACCTCACGTACCACAACGTGACGGACTCGGTGCTGGCGAGCCGCGTCGATGGTTCGAGCATGGGTCTCGGGAGCGCCGTCACCGTGCGTGATCTCGTCGATCAGCTCGAGCGGATGTACTGCGGTTCGATCGGTGCCGAGTTCATGCATGTGTCGGACTTGGACCAGCGTTCTTGGCTGATCGAGCGTTTCGAGAGCGCGGGCGGTGTGATCAAGCTCGACGGACGCGAGCGGACGGATCTGCTCGAGCAGCTGACCAAGTCCGAGACGTTCGAGAGGTTCCTCCAGAAGCGTTACCCGGGTGATAAGCGGTTCAGTCTCGAGGGGGCCGAGTCGCTGATCCCCCTGATGAACCGGGTGATCTCGGCCGGTGCGGCGCACGGGATCGAAGAGGTGGTCATCGGCATGGCCCACCGCGGGCGTCTCAATGTCCTGAACAACATCCTGGGCAAGAGCTACGAGCAGATCTTCACCGAGTTCGAAGAGAACTGGACGGAGGGGTTCGCGGACGGCTCGGGCGACGTGAAGTACCACCGGGGTTACTCGGGCACGCGGCGCATGAACGACGGGCGCATGGTCCATCTGGCGCTGGCGAGCAACCCGTCCCACCTCGAAGCGGTCAACGGTGTGGTGCAGGGGCGTTGCCGGGCCAAGCAGAGGCTCCGCGGCGACAAGGAACGCAAGCGTGTCATGCCTGTTCTGATCCACGGCGATGCCGCGGTCGCGGGCCAGGGTGTCGTGCAGGAGGTGCTGAACTTCTCGCAGCTCGAGGGCTACACCACGGGCGGCACGATCCACATCGTCGCGAACAACCAGATCGGCTTTACGACGCTTCCGGAGGACGGGCGTTCGAGCCGGTACTGCACGGACATCGGCAAATCGATCGATGCGCCGATCTTCCACGTGAACGGGCAGGACCCCGAGGCGGTGGTTCTGGCGGCGCAGATCGCCGCGGAGTTCAGGCAGGAGTTCAAGAAAGACGTGTTCATCGATCTCGTGTGCTACCGCAAGTACGGGCACAACGAGCAGGACGAAGCGAGCTTCACCCAGCCTCTGATGGCGAAGATGATCAAGCAGCACCCGTCGGTGCTGAGCAACTACACGGACCGGCTCGAGTCGGAGGGTGTGATCAACGACGCCGACAAGCAGGCGATCCAGAATCAGCTGGCCGAAGCGCTCGAGCGGGCGCAGCAGGCCGCGAAGACGCAGCCCAACGATCCCACGATCGATCCCGGAAGCGAGCGTTGGAACGGGCTGACGCACCAGTTCAGCTTCGAGCCGGGCGAGACGGCGGTGTCGATCGAAGCGATCCGCGAGGTCGCCGCGGGGATCGGGCGGGTGCCTGAGGGGTTCAAGCTCAACCCGAAGCTGCGGAGGCTGTTCAAGGAGCGTTCGGAGCTCGCCGAGGCGGAACTGATCAGCTACGCGGACGCCGAGCAACTGGCGTTCGGGACGCTGCTGGCCGAGGGTCATCCGATCCGGCTTTCGGGGCAGGACTGCCGGCGTGGGACGTTCAGCCACCGGCACGCGGTGGTCCGGGACTTCGAGACCGGCGAGCCGTACACCCCGCTGAACAGCATCCGCGAGGTCGGCGAGGAGGGGACCGCGACCCCTCCGGGCAGCGAGGGATCGGACGGGAGGCCACGCCAGGCGCGGTTCTGCGTGTACGACTCTCCGCTCTCCGAGTACGGCGTGATGGCGTTCGATTACGGGTACTCGCTGGGTGACCCGGGGATGCTGGTGTGCTGGGAGGCGCAGTTCGGGGACTTCGTCAACGGGGCGCAGGTGGTCATCGACCAGTTCCTGGCATCCGCGGAGACCAAGTGGGAGCGGTGGTCGGGGCTGGTGTTGCTGCTGCCGCACGGGTACGAGGGCGCGGGCCCGGAGCACTCTTCTGCTCGGCTCGAGCGTTTCCTGAAGCTCTGCGGCCAGCAGAACATGCAGGTGGTCTACCCGACCACCGGCGCGCAGTGCTTCCACATGTTGCGGCGTCAGTTGAAGCGGAACTTCCGCAAGCCGCTCGTGGTGATGACTCCCAAGAGCCGTCTGCGGATCCCGACGAGCCCGGTCGCGGAGTTGACCTCGGGGCACTTCCGGGAGTTCCTCGACGATCCGTACTTCGCCGATGGGCACAGCAAAGCGGGCGTGAAGCGGGTGGTCGTGTGCTGCGGCAAGCTGTATTGGGAGCTGGATGAACGCCGGCGTGAGATCGGTCGTGACGATACCGCGATCCTGAGGATGGAGCAGGTGTACCCGTTCCATCACGAGTTGCTCGATGAGATCCTCAACTCGTACCCCAACCGGGAAGAGCTGATCTACGCGCAGGAGGAGCCGTACAACGCGGCGGCGAACGTGTACTTTGCCGATCAGGTGCAGCGCAAGCTGGGGCTGGATCGCCCGCTGTTCATCGGGCGTGCACCGAGCGGTTCGCCCGCGACGGGCTCGAAGTCGCAGCACAAGATCGAGCAGGAATCGATTCTGACCAAGGCGATCGGGCCCCGGCCCGAGGAGAAGCCCGCGGCGCAGCGAGTCACCGCTGCCGGGGCGTGAGGGAGCATCCCGATGGCGAAGAGCATTGTGATCCCTGAAGTCGGTGAGTCCGTCACATCGGGCATCATCGGCGCGTGGTTGGTCAAGGACGGCGAGTGGGCCGATCGGGATCAGACGGTTCTCGAACTCGAGACGGATAAGGTGACGATGGAGGTCCCGGCGCCGGCCGCCGGCATCGTCAAGCACGGCGCGGCGGAGGGCGATGAGGTCGATGTCGGCGCCGCGGTCGGCGAGATCGATGAGAGCGCGAGCAAGCCGGGGGGCGCGTCCGAGCCCGCGGCCGCCAAGCAGGACGGCGGAGCCGCGGTCGCGGCCCCTCCCAAACCCGAGACCGCGACACCCGTTCCGAGCACGCCGGCGCCGTCTTCGAACGGTTCCGCGTCGGCGCCGGGCGGGCCGAACGGCTCGGCGTCATCGGGCGAGGTCAAAGCCACGCCGCTGGCCCGCAAGCTCGCCGACGACAAGGGGATCGATCTGGCCGGCGTGGCGGGGACCGGCGCCGGCGGGCGTATCCGCGAGCAGGACGTCATCGGCTTTCTTCAGACCCACCAGGACGGGGTGTCCGGTGCCGCTCCCAAGGCGGGCCCTGCCGGCGGGTCGCGGGTCGCCCGCGTCGAGAAGATGGCCCCGCTCCGCCAGCGGATCGCGTCCCGCCTGGTGGAAGCCCAGCAGACCGCCGCGATGCTCACCACCTTCAACGAGGTCGACATGGGCGCGGTCATGGACCTGCGCAAGCAGCACAAGGAAGCGTTCGGCGAGAAGCACGGCATCGGGCTCGGATTCATGTCGTTCTTCGTGAAGGCGGCCGTCCAGGCGCTGCAGAAGTTCCCGCTGATCAACGCGAACATCGTGGCCGGCCCGGACGGCAAGCCCGCGATCGAGCATCACGACTATCAGGATGTCGCGATCGCGGTCGCCGGGCCCAAGGGCTTGGTCGTGCCGGTGATCCGCAACGCCGAGGACCTGAGCTTCGCGGGCATCGAGAAGACGATCAAGGATTTCGGCGTCCGCGCCCGCGACGGCAAGCTGGATCTCTCCGAGATGACCGGAGGAACCTTCACGATCACCAACGGCGGCATCTTCGGGAGCCTGATGTCCACGCCCATCCTGAACCCGCCCCAGTCGGCGATCCTTGGGATGCACGGCATCAAGAAGCGCGCGGTCGAGTTCCCCGCCGGCTCGGGCCAGATCGCCCTGCGTCCCATGATGTACCTCGCGCTCAGCTATGACCACCGCATCGTGGACGGGGCCGAGGCGGTGCAGTTCCTGGTGTCGATCAAGGACGCGATCGAAGATCCGGCACGTCTGATGCTCGATCTGTGATATCTCCTGTGATCCACCTCAACCGACGCGCTTCGTTGGTTGTTGTGAGTATTGGTTGGTTGTGCTGCTCGATCGCCTGGCTCTTTGTGTTTGGGATCTTCGGGGGGGCTCTCCAGCAAGCCGTATCCACGCAGTGGATCCGTGATCTCATTGGCTTCGTGTTCCTCACTGGGCTGCTCACGATTTTGGTGTCAACGATACTGCTTGCTTTGAGCAGGCTTGAGTTGGTCGTCGATCAGGACGCAGGATCCGTGCGGCGAATCGTCCGGGTCATGGGTCGCTCGGTCCTAGATCGAGCGTGGGACGGCACCCGAGTCACCCTGAAAGCCCGGACCGTGACTGGGAACTCGGAGCACAGTTCAGGCCGTCCCACACGGTTTGTGGAGATCCGTGTCGGGACCAATGGCTCGGAGCATCTTGCGGTCGGTTGGGTCTTGTGCATACTCTACGGGATTGATCGCGCGGTGATCAGTCGTTCGGCTTCCGCCAGTTCATCGGAGGCTGTCGAGTAGTCCCTCGCAACTCCTGACGAGCATCTGATAGACCTTGTCGAACCCGTCCGGGCCGCCGTAATAGGGGTCGGGGACCTCGCGGGTCGGCGGTTGCGGATGGAAGTCGAGTATCAGTTTGAGCTTCCGCTCTGGCACGCCGTGGTCGCGCAGGTCGCGGTGGTTCTGGCGGTCCATCGGGATCAGCCAGTCGAAGCCGTCGATGTCTGCGGCTGGATCAAACTTGCGGGCGCGGGAGGGCAGTTCGATGCCGTGCTTGGCGGCGACCGCGATGGACCTTGGGTCGGCCGGCTCGCCGGCGTGCCAGCCGCCGGTGCCGCACGAATCGATGCTGAATCGCCCGAGCACGCCGCGCTCGCGTGCGAGGTGGATGAAGATCCCCTCGGCAAGCGGGCTGCGGCAGATGTTGCCCAGGCACACGAAGAGGACACCGGTCGGTTCCGATCGGTTGGTCTGGTCAGGCATCGGCGGCGGCTCCGAACTGGCGGGCGACCATCCCGTCGAGTCGATCGAGGAGGGACCGCTCCGCATCGGGCTCTGCGTCGGCCAGCGCGCTCCAGCCTGGCCGGGTGCTGGGCTTGCCGTGCGCGTCGAGCCGGATGATCTCGCATCCGAACCCGCGGCAAGCCGATTCGAGCACCGCGTCGGCCCCGGAGCGGTCGGGGGGAGGCAGGACCGCGACATCGGCCGCGGTCAGCCACTCGGCGGGAGGGCGCTCGGTCATCAGCAGCGGGTACGGCTGCCCGGTGGCGCGGTGGTGTCGGCGGGCGGCCACGGCGTTGTACGCGTTCCGGGGCACGATGGCCTGGACAGGGAACCCGGTCGCGTGCAGGACGGTGAGCATGAAGATCATCCCGCGGGCGTCGGCGGCGGTGGGTTGATCCGCGATCGCCGCGAACAGCAGCGTGCGGTCGTCCACGCCGAGTCGTGCCCGCAACGCGGCCCGATCGTGCTTCGCGGGCGGCGCCGGCTGGGTGCGATCGGATATCTCCGGGGCGATGCCGCGTTGGCTCCACACCGCCGCGTCGTGGTCGTTTAGGCATGTCACGCCCGAGAGCCGGCGGGTGGGGAGCAGGCAGAGTTCGGGGCGGGTCGAGACGAGTTCGGTGTGCTCGGCGATCCCGACGGCGAGCGTGGCGAGTTCGTCGGACCAGCAGACGATCCGTTCGATCCCCCCGGCGATGCGGCGCAGCGCTGCCCGAGCCAGACGCGGCGTGCCGAGCGGGGCGGTGATGCGATGGCGGGGGGGCACGCCGCACGCGGCTGCGTGGTCGTTGGCGCCGCCCGGGCCGACGAGCGTCAGGGGCGCGTGCGCGATCGTTCCGCGCCGGACCGCTTGCTGGTACGCGAAGAGGGGTGAGAGCCTCCCGGAACACGCGGGCCCGAACGCGGGGGAAGCGGCCAGCCGCATGGTTGGTGCGCTGACGAGGTGCATGGTTGACTGTTGTTCATCGGATGCGATCACGCTCAACGCCCGTTCAGCACCGAGTCCGGCAACTCGTGCTTGTAGAACATCTGGGCGAGCCCGAGGCCCGCCCGGCTGGCGAGTTCGGACTGGATCGCCAGTCGCCCGTTGTCCCCGTCGTTGAGCAGGCTGGCCCGCTGCTGGATCCGGACATCGAGCAGGTACCCGGCCTCGGTGTCCGGCCACATGCGTTGCCCGCTGGCGGTATCGATGACCTTGACGCGCATGTTGGCGACCGGGACGAAGGTCCCGTCCTGGGGAGAGAGCGAGAAATCGGTGACGACCGCGTAGATAACGACATCGGCGCCGACCCCACGCCCGAGTTCGGTGATGCTGGCCCGCTCGCCGTAGCGTTCCTTGGTCGCGGCGTTGAGAATCGGGCGCGAATCGAGCATGTCGGGGATGACTTCCTTGCTCATCAACCGGCGCGACGCCTCGTCGGCGATCTGGTAGCGCAGCCGGCGCTGGGCCAGTTGGCTCGAAGGATCGTCCACAAAGATGACGGTCGACTTTTCCGGGTCGGGTTCGTAGAGCGCGAGCACTTTCTCCGGCCCGTGGATCGCGTAGGCGACCGGGGTGATCACGTTGCAGCCAGCGATGTACGGCGTGCACGCGAGAAGGGGCAGCATCGCGACGGGTGTGATCTTCCGCATGGGTGCTCCGTGGGGGCTCAGTAAGGGATGATGTTCGACTCTTCGTGCTCGTAGAACAGCCACGCGACGCGGTTGACGATCCGGTTGGAGAGTTCCGAGGTCACGGCTTGCTCGTTGATGTCCGTGCGGAGCAGCCCGGTCGAGTCGGGGAACGTGACCCGGATCGCCCGCTCGTACGCCGGGTCATCTGGGAGCCCGCTGTCGGACTCGAACACGGTGACCAGCACCGACGCGACGCCGTCCCAGACGTACTGGTTGCCCGGTTCCTGGAGCCGGTAGTCGATCATCTCGATCACGATCAGGCGGTCGACACCGAGCATCTCCGCGACCTCTCCGCGGGTCATGGCGGGCCATTGCGGTGTGTTGTAGAGCACGGTCAGCAGGTCCATGCTCGGGATCGCGTGCGATGGGGCCGCGTTGGCGATGAGCCTGTTGTTGACACGTTCGATGATGCGGGCTGTCAGCCCGGGGTGCTCGGACTCCATGAGGCGGCTGCCGGTGGCCACCACCGCGAACGACTTGCCCGCGATGCCGGTGTACTCGGCTGGGAACACGGTGGTCCCCGTCCGGTTGAATGACTCGGCCATGCCTCCGATCGCCGCACCGACGATGCAGCCGGGCATGCTCAGCAAGGAGAGGCAGCACGCGGCCGTCATCGTCGCTCGTCGAACAAACGTTGGGTAGCAGGGCATTGCGTGGCCTCTTCTCTTGGGAGGTCGATCCGGGCTGGCGTCCGCCGGATGCGGCGCTGTTTACCACACGAATATCTTATAGCCCCACGCGATCAGGAAGCCGATGATGAGCATCGTGACCGAGCGTGGGCGGGTCGCGGTCGCGGCGAGGGAGCCGAGGCGGCTCCCGGTCGCCGCGGTATGCAAGCCCAGCCAGAACGCCGCCGCGGTCATCACGCTCAGCACCATGCCCGCGGGCTGGACCGCGAGGGCATCGAGCCAGCGCCCCTCCCCGGCCGCGGCGAACGCGGTCGTCATACCGCAGGTGGGGCAGGGCTTGTCGAACCACACGGCCCACGTGCAGGCGGGCAGGCCCATCTGAACATGCGTCCCGTGCCCCTGCTCGGCCGGGGACAGCCACGCCGCGACGCCGAGCACGGCGAGCGCGATCGACGCGACCGCAGCCCCGGCGATCCGCTCCCCGGCGCCCGCACGGAGCGGCGTGGTCCGCTCGGTTTGGATCGAGGGGGCGTTCATGGGTGCTCTCGCTATACGGGCGGGCCCGGCATCGGGATCCGGCTCAGTCGAACCGGAACACGCCCTTGCGGTACCCGTAGAGGTACGCCACGACCGTGGTCAGCAGGAAAAAGAGGATGCGCAGGAGCCATACCGCGGCCTGATCGCTCTGCGGATCGAGGCTGGTGAACGTGGCGGCCCATGGATAGAGGAAGATGACCTCGACATCGAAGACGAGGAAGACCATCGCGATGAGGTAGAAGCGGACGTTGAACCGCTTGCGGGCCGTTCCGACCGCGGTCATGCCGGATTCGTAGGACTCGCCCTTCCTCGCGCCCGACCGGCTGGGGCCGAGCACGAACGACCCGACGATGTTGATCACCCCGAAGCCGATGGCGGCCAAGACCATCATAAAGATGGGCAGGTACGGGGATGGGTCGGCGTACGCCAGCGTCATCATCGCGTCGTCTCCGGGCGTCCTTCCTTGGACGGGGTCATCATAGCGTCCCCGCGAGTGGGCGACCGGGGCTTGGGCCCGTTGGTTCGGTGGGAGCGGGCTGCCAGGTTGGCAGTCGCTCGCGTCGCTAGGGCGTCGGGCGGCAGAGCGACCCGAGCCCGTCGTGGCCAGCCCCGCCGGGATCCTCGCGCGAACGCCTGCGGGTTTGGCACGGGGGTTGCCTGGTTTTCGGAGACGAGGGTCCATCCAGGCCCGGCGAGAAAGACTGATCCGCGGGCGAAGGAACAGCCCGCTTGAGGAGACCGATTCCATGGCATCCAAAGAACTGACCTTCGATCTCGAAGCACGCAAAGCCCTGCTCACCGGCGTGGAGAAGCTCGCGTCGGCCGTCAAGGCGACACTCGGGCCCCGCGGGCGGAACGCCGTCATCGACAAGTCCTGGGGCGGCCCGACCGTCACCAAGGACGGCGTGACGGTCGCCGAGGAGATCGAACTGGCCGACAAGGCCGAGAACATGGGCGCCCGCCTGGTGAAGGAGGCTTCCAGCAAGACCTCCGACGTCGCGGGCGACGGCACCACGACCGCGACCGTGCTCGCCGAGGCCCTGTTCAAGGAGGGGCTCCGCTACATCGCCGCCGGCGTGGACCCGAACGCTCTGGTCCGCGGCATGCGTCAGGGCATCGAGATCGCCGCCGCGTCGATCGACGAGATGGCCGTGCCGGTCAAGGGCAAGAAGGACATCCAGAACGTCGCGACGATCAGCGCCAACAACGACCCCGAGACCGGCAAGATCATGGCCGACGCGTTCGAGAAGGTCGGCAAGGACGGCGTCATCACCGTCGAAGAGGGCAAGAGCCTCGAGACCGAGGTCACCGTCGTCGAGGGCATGCAGTTCGACCGCGGCTACCTCTCGCCCAACTTCGTCACCGACGTCGAGAGCATGACCGCCGACTTCGAGAAGGCGCTCGTGCTCATCCACGAGGACAAGATCGAGAACGTGCAGAAGCTGGTCCCGCTGCTCGAGAAGGTCATGGGCACCAAGAAGCCGCTCGTGATCATCGCCGAGGACATCACGGGCGAGGCGCTGAGCACCCTGGTCATCAACAAGCTCCGCGGCACGCTGCAGGTCGTGGCCGTCAAGGCCCCGGGCTACGGCGACCGGCGCAAGGCCATGCTGCAGGACATCGCCGTCCTGACCGGCGCCACCGCGGTCATGAAGGACCTGGGCATCGAGCTCGACAAGGTCGAGCTGGGCCACCTGGGCCTGATCAAGAAGGTCGAGATCACCAACGACACCACGACCATCATCGAGGGTGCCGGCGACACCAAGGAGATCCAGGCCCGCATCGAGCAGATCCGTCGCGAGATCGAGTCGTCCACCAGCGACTACGACCGTGAGAAGCTGCAGGAGCGTCTGGCCAAGCTGGCCGGCGGCGTGGCCCAGGTCAACGTCGGCGCCGCGTCCGAGGCTGAGCTGAAGGAAAAGAAGGCCCGCGTCGAGGACGCGCTGCACGCCACGCGTGCGGCGCTGGCCGAGGGCATCGTGCCCGGCGGCGGGGTCTCGTTCATCCGGGCCCGCAACGCGATCGAGCACAACCGCCAGTGGGGCGCGGTCTTCGGCAAGGAGACCGAGGTCACCGCGTCCGACGTCGGGCAGGCCAAGTACGAGGTCGCGGCCGGCCTGAACGTGGTGTACAAGGCGCTCGGCGTCCCGACCGCGACCATCGCCGACAACGCGGGCGCCAAGGGCTCGGTCGTCGTCGCCAAGGTCGCCGAGGGCGAGAGCGACACGTTCGGCTACAACGCCCTGACCGGCAACTACGAGGACCTGATCAAGTCGGGCGTGATCACGCCGGCGAAGGTCGATCGCAGCGCGTTGCAGAACGCGGGCTCGGTCGCCGCGGTGCTCCTGGCGGCCGACTGCATCGTCACCGAGAAGCCCGAACCCGCCGAGCCCGCACCGGCCGGCGGCGGCGACCCGATGGGTGGCATGGGCGGAATGGGTGGTATGGGCGGCATGGGTGGCATGCCGGGCATGGGCGGGATGGGCTTCTGATACCCGGCAGACTCAACGGCTCATCACTCACGAAACAAAGCAACAACAACCACGCAGCAGCGTGATTCGGAGATACGGAAATGTCAGTCAAGCCTCTTGAAGATCGTGTCCTCGTCAAGCCCATCGCCAAGGAAGCCAAGACGGCTTCGGGGCTGTACCTGCCCGAGTCGAGCACCGAGAAGCCCATCCAGGGCAAGATCGTGGCCGTCGGCCCGGGCAAGCGGCTCGAGAACGGCACCGTCGCGTCGCTGGCGGTCAAGAAGGGCGACACGGTGGTCTACGGCAAGTACGCCGGCACCGAGGTCGAGATCGAAGGCAACGAGCACCTGATCCTGCGGGAGACGGAAATCCTCGGCGTCGTGGGGTAAGGAGGGACTAGGGGCAGGCCACTAGCCACTAGGGTCGGGAGATTTATGGGCATCACGTCGTACAAAGACCTTGATGCTTGGAAGCTCTCGATTCGGGTCACTCGGTTTGTGTATCGGGCTTCTGAGAAGTTCCCGAGCGACGAGCGATTCGGGCTGACCAGTCAGATACGGCGTGCATCGGTTTCGGTCGCGTCGAACATCGCGGAGGGCTGGGGTCGCGGGACGACCACCGACTACGCCCGGTTCCTCCGCATGGCCCGAGGTTCTCTGTATGAGGTCGAAACCCAGTGCGTCATCGCCCGCGAGCTGGGATTCATGGACGAACAGGTGTACGAGGCGACGAACGAAGTGATCTCAGAATGCGGACGGGTCCTCGGAGGGCTGCTGCGAAGCATCGAGACCAAGGCAACCAGCACTCCCTAGTCCCCAGTGGCTAGTGGCCAGTCCCCAGTGAACTCCGAAGGAGTGAACCAATGAGCAGCAAGCAGATGATGTTCGAGAACAAAGCGCTTCTCGAGATGAAAAAGGGCGTCGACAAGCTCGCCGACGCGGTCAAGTGCACGATGGGCCCCGCCGGCCGGCACGTGGTGATCGAGAAGTCCTTCGGCGGCCCGCACGTCACCAAGGACGGCGTCTCGGTCGCCAAGGAGATCGAGTTGCCCGAGCGGTTCGAGTCGATGGGCGCGAAGATGGTCTACCAGGTCGCCAAGAAGACCGCCGACAAGGCGGGCGACGGGACGACCTGCGCTACGGTGCTCGCCCAGGCGATCTTCACCGAGGGCCTGAAGATCGTCGCGTCGGGCGCGAACCCGGTGCACGTGCAGCGCGGCATCAACGCCGCCGCCCAGGTGGTCGGCGAGACCATCGACGGCATGGCCACTCCCTGCAAGGGCAAGGCCGACTACAAGAAGGTCGCGACCGTGTCGGCCAACCACGACGAGAACGTCGGCGAACTTATTGCTGAGGCCATCGCCAAGGTCGGGCACGAGGGCGTCGTCGAGGTCGAGGATGGCAAGTCCAACGAGACCACGCTCGACTACGTCGAGGGCATGCAGTTCGACAAGGGCTACCTGTCGCCGTACTTCATGACCGACCCGAAGACCGGCGAGGCGCTGATCGAGGACGCGCTGATCCTCATCCACGAGAAGAAGATCGCCAACCTTCAGGACCTGCTGCCGCTCTTGAACAAGACCGCGACCGCGGGCAAGCCGCTGCTGATCATCGCCGAGGACGTCGAGAACGAGGCCCTCGCGGCGCTCGTGGTCAACCGCCTCCGCGGCACGCTGAACATCGCGGCCGTCAAGGCCCCGGGCTTCGGCGACCGGCGCAAGGCGATGCTCGAGGACATCGCGGTCCTCACCGGCGGGACGTACTTCGCCGACGACCTGGGTCGCAGCCTCGAGTCGATCGAACTCAAGGAGCTGGGCAAGGCCAAGAAGATCGTGATCAACAAGGACTCGACCACGATCATCCAGGGCGCCGGCAAGAAGGCGGACATCAAGGCCCGGGCCGAGCAGATCAAGGCCCAGCACGACAAGTCGACCTCCGACTACGATCGCGAGAAGCTCATGGAGCGCCACGCCAAGCTCACCGGCGGCGTCGCGATCATCTCCGTCGGCGGCGCGACCGAGCAGGCGATGAAGGCGACCAAGGACCTCGTCGACGACGCCCTGCACGCCACCCGCGCGGCCGCCAAGGAGGGCTTCGTGCCCGGCGGCGGCGTCAGCCTGCTCCGCTGCGTCGACTCCGTCGAAGCCGCGGCCAAGAAGGCCAAGGGCGACGAACGCTTCGGCTTCGAGATCCTCGCCCGGGCGCTCACGGCTCCCGCGTACCAGATCGCGACCAACGCCGGCTACGACGGCGACCTCGCGGTCGACACCGTCCTCGAGGAGACCGGCTCGGTCGGTCTCAACGCGGCGACAGGCGAGTACGTCGACCTGGTCAAGGAGGGCATCATCGACCCGGCGCTGGTCGCGAAGAGCGCGGTGGTCAACGCCGCCTCGGTCGCGGGCCTGATGCTGACGACCGATGTCATGCTGACCGAGTTGAAGGAAGACGCCGAGCCCGTGGTCGGGTCGGTGAGCTAACGCAGCGTTGGATTGATACACCGAGCCCCCGGTGGAGACGCCGGGGGCTCGATTCATGCCCACCACCCGCGACTACTACGAAGTCCTCGGCGTTGAGCGCTCCGCGAGCGCGGACGATATCAAGCGCTCGTACCGGCGCCTGGCGATGAAGTACCACCCGGACCGCAACCCGGACGATGCCGAAGCCGAGGCGATGTTCAAGGAGGCGGCCGAGGCGTACGAGGTCCTCTCCGACGACGACAAGAAGAAGATCTACGACCAGTACGGGCACGAGGGGCTCCGCGGGCGTGGGGCGGCCGGGCACGACTTCAGCCGCATGAACGCCGAGGACATCTTCTCGATGTTCAACGACATCTTCGGCGGCGGCGGTGGGGGCTTCGGGGGCTTCGGTGGAGGTGGCGGCGCACGCACACGCGGGCCCGCACGCGGCTACGACCTCGAGACCGAGGTCACGATCGACCTCAAGGACGTGCTCGACGGCACCTCGCGCGACGTCGAGTTCACCCGCATGGACGTCTGCGATACGTGTTCTGGCAGCGGCGCCAAGCCGGGCACCAAGCCCGAGCAGTGCAGCACCTGCGGCGGGCAGGGCAAGGTCCAGCAGGCCGGGCTCGGCGGGATGTTCCGCATGGTCACCGCGTGCCCGAACTGCCGGGGTCGAGGCACGGTCATCAAGGAACGCTGCGGCGATTGCCACGGGCGCGGGCGCGTTGGTCGCAAGCGCAAGCTGGGCGTCAAGGTGCCGGCCGGCATCCACGACGGCCAAGCCATCCGCGTGCCCGGCGAGGGCGAGCCGCCCGCGCCGGACCGCTCGCCCGACGGCACCGGCGTCCGCGGCGACCTGCACGTCGTCGTCCGCGTCAAGGACCACGAGCTGTTCCAACGCGACGGCGACCACCTGCTGATGGAAATGCCCATCTCGTTCACGCAGGCCACGCTCGGCGCCGAGGTCGAGGTGCCCACGCTCGACGGCAAAGCCACGCTGGAGATTAAGAAGGGCACGCAGTACGGCGACCTGTTCCGCATCCACGGCTCGGGCCTGCCGAACCTCCGTTCTGGGCAGCGTGGCGATCTGGTCGTCGTCGTGAAGATCGAGACGCCCAAGAAACTCAGCGCCAAGCAGGAGGACCTGCTGCGCCAGTACGCCGAGACCGAGGACAAGACCGTCAACCCTGAGTCCCACGGCTTCTTCAAGAAGATCACCGATTTCCTGGGCGGCTGACGCCCGTGCGGCCCGCGAGCATCACCATGAGCAACGACACCCACCCCAACCCGACCGATCCGGACACCGCCGACCAGAGCGAGTCGTACCCCGAGATCCCGGACGTGGACCCGTCTACGCTCCCGGGCGATGACGACGACGCGCCGGCCCGGTACGAGACCATCCGCCAGCTCGCGCAGTCGGGTGAGCTCGAGTTCGCGCCCGAGGACGAGGAGATCGTCGCGGCGCTCAAGGACACGATCGCCCAGCGTGATGAGCACCACGCCAAGGTCATCCGGGCGATCGCCGATCTGCAGAACTATCAGCGCCGGGCCAGCAACAACGAGCGCGAGTCGGCCGACATGGCACGGCGCGGCGTGGTCTCGTCGCTCATCCCGCTGATCGACCAGTTCGAGATGGCGCTCACCCAGGATCCCGAGAAGGTCACCGGCGAGTCGATCATCCAGGGCGTTGGCATGATCCGCGACGAGTTCCTGCGAGTGCTCTCTGGCTACGGGGTGTCCCAGATCGCGCCCCAGATCGGCGATGAGTTCTTCCCGGGCGACCACGAAGCGATGATGCAGCAGCCGGCCGAGGGCGTCGAGCCCGGGCACATCTCGTTCGTGATGTCCACCGGCTACAAGCTCGGCGAGCGGGTCGTCCGCCCGGCCAAGGTCGGGGTTGCTCCCAAGCAAGAGGGCGATGCCTGATGCCGACCTACGACTACCGCTGCAACGCCTGCGGGCACGAGTTCGAAGAGTTCCAATCGATCACCGCGCCGGTCATGAAAAAGTGCCCGGAGTGCAACAGGCTCAAGCTCGAGCGTCTGATCGGAACCGGTGCCGCGGTGATGTTCAAAGGCGGCGGGTTCTACGAGACCGACTACCGCAGCGAATCCTACAAAGAGGCGGCGAAGGCGGATTCGGACGCGGCCAAGCCGTCGGGCGAATCGAAGCCCGAAACGAGCGTGAGCAAGAAGACCGGCACCAAGCCTGGCGGTCAGGGCGCCCCGAAGACCGCGAGCAAGCCCAAGGCGCCGGCCAAGAAGGGCTCTTGAGATGCCCATCGTCGGGCATGGTGTGGATCTGACCGAGGTCTCCCGCGTCGAGCGTCTGCTCGGCGAGCATCCGGACCGGTTCCTCGAGCGGTGCTTCACGGAGATGGAGCGGGACGATGCCGGCGACGGGGCGCGACGCGCCGAACGCCTGGCCGCGCGGTTCGCGGCGAAGGAAGCGGCGCTGAAAGCGCTGGGCACCGGGTGGTCAGACGGCATCGGCTGGACCGATATCGCGGTGCGTCGTCTGCATACCGGCAGGCCGGTGCTCGAGGTCACCGGCCGGGCGGCCGAGATCGCGGCCGGGATCGGGATCACCCGGTGGCACCTGTCGCTCACGCACACCTCGGGTCACGCGATGGCGTCGGTGATCGCCGAGTCGGACGGGTGAGCCGGGCGGTCGCGCTCGGTTCGGTGTAGTCTGCTGGCCTGCCGGCGCGTGATGCGGTCACGGCCCGCGTGTGTAGGGGAGGTGCTCGTTTGCTAGGCACACGTTCATTGGTTGCGATGCTCCGCGGGCTGACCAGGGAGTTGCTGGTCGACGACCGGCGTTCGTACCGCGGCATCGATCTGCTGACGATCGCGTTGCACATTGCCGACACGATCGACGCCTGCTCGTCGTCCCGGCGTGTCGCCGTCATGCTGCCGACGAGCGGCGCGTTCACGGGGGTGATCTCGGGGGTGTGGTTCGCGGGCCGGACGGCGGTGCCCCTCAACTACCTGCTCAAGTCCGACGAGCTGCAGTATGTCATCGACGACTGCGGCACGGATGTCGTGATCGCCAGCCGCCAGTTGTGCGAGACACTCGGCATCGAGCCCAAGGCGAAGCGGATTGTGTGGATCGAGGACATCCGTTTCAGGAGCTTGCCCTCCCCACGCTGGCCCAAGCGGTGCGAGCGCGACGAGACCGCGGTTGTCTTGTACACCTCGGGAACGAGCGGGCGCCCCAAGGGTGTGATGCTCTCGCACGGCAACCTGTGGTCCAACGTCACGCAGATCCGCGAGCACGAAGACCTGGGGCCCGATGACGTGTTTCTGGGTGTGCTCCCGCAGTTCCACAGCTTCGGGCTGACCGCCCTGACGCTGCTCCCGTTTTTCACGGGCGCCAAGGCGGTGTACAACGCCCGGTTCACGCCCCGTCGGATCGTTGATCTGTTCAGGGAGCACAAACCGACCGTGTTCTTCGCGATCCCGTCGATGTACAACGCGCTGATGACCGTGAAGGGCGCCAAGCCCGAGGACTTCGAGTCCTTGCGGATGGCGGTTTCCGGGGGTGAGCCGCTCTCGGACACGATCGCCCGGGGCTGCATGGAGCGTCTGGGGATCGAGGTCTGCGAGGGCTACGGCATGACCGAATCGTCTCCGGTGACACACTGCAAGCTCGCGGGCGAGGACGCCCCGGGGTCGGTTGGGCGTCCGCTGCCCCGGATCACCCAGCGGATCGTGGACGAGTCCACCGGGCGGGATCTGCCTCCGGGGCGGGACGGCGAGCTGCGCCTGAGCGGCCCGAACATCATGAAGGGCTATCTGAACCTCCCCAGCGAGACGCTGGCTTCGTTCGATGAGCGTGGGTTCCTGCGAACGGGCGACATGGCGCGGGTCGATCGGCGCGGGTACCTCTGGATCACCGGGCGCATCAAGGAGATGCTGATCGTGGGGGGTGAGAACGTGTTCCCCCGCGAGATCGAGGAGGTCGTCGATACGCACCCCGATGTGTTCGCCGCCGGCGTCATCGGGGAGCCGGACCCGATGCGTGGCGAGGTCCCGGTGGCGTTCGTCGAGATCGAAGAGGGCGCCGAGCCGGACACCGACTCGATCCGTGCTTGGTGCCGTGATCGCCTCGCCGGTTACAAGGTGCCCAAGCGCGTCGTTGTGGTCGAGCAACTCCCGCGAAACCCGACCGGCAAGGTCTTGCGGCGGGCGCTGAAAGACTTGTTGTAGCGGGATCCGATGCGATTGGTGTGCCGGTCTAGAGTAGCCCCCGGCGTGGTTCGTCCGTCCGCTCCTCGTCTGGAAAGCCCCGACCCGGAGACCGCGCATGGAACTCTACATCGACACCGCCAACATCGACGAGATCAAGCAGGCCCACGACTACGGCGTGCTCGACGGGGTGACCACCAACCCGTCGCTGATCGCCAAGGAGGGCGTGGACTACGGCAAGCGGCTCGCGGAGATCTGCGAGGTCGTTTCGGGCCCCGTCTCCGCGGAGGTCATCGCGTTGGAGGCCGACGCGATGATCGCGGAGGGCAAGGAGCGTGCCCGTATCGCGTCGAACATCGTCGTCAAACTGCCGTGCACGGTCGACGGGCTCAAGGCGTGCAAGGCACTGAGCGACGAAGGCATCCGGACGAATATGACGCTCTGCTTCCAGCCGCTGCAGGCGATGATGGTCGCCAAGGCCGGGGCGTTCCTGGTCTCCCCGTTCATCGGGAGGCTCGACGACATCGGCGAGGACGGCATGGACTTGATCCAGCGCACACGCCAGATCTATGACAACTACGGCTATCCGACCAAGGTGCTCGCCGCCTCGGTCCGGCACCCCAAGCACATGCTCGACTGCGCGATGCTCGGTGCCGATGTCGCCACCGTGCCGTTCGGCGTGATCGCCCAGCTCATGAACCACCCGCTCACCGACAGCGGGATCGAGAAGTTCCTCAAGGACTACCGCCAAGCCTTCGGCTGAACCGCTACGGATCCTGGTGTAGCTCGGGGTGCAGCTCCGGGTGTAGTTCGGGGTGCAGCGCGAACGTGAACTCGATCTCGACCGACGCGTTGAGCGGCAGCGATGCCACGCCGACCGCGGCCCGGGCGTGGCGCCCCGGTTCGCCGAAGATCTCGAAGAGCAGGTCGCTCGCGCCGTTCGCGATCGCCGGCTGCCCGCCGAATCCCGGTTCGCTGGCGACGAACACGCCGAGCCGGATCACGCCCGCGATCCGATCGACGGATCCCAGGGTTTCCGCGACAGCGGCGAGCGCGTTGATCGCGCAGAGCCGGGCCGCCTCGCGTGCGTCATCCGGGCAAACCGAACCGGGCACCGGGCCGATGTGCGCGAGCTCGCCCTCCTCGAAGGGCAGCTGGCCGCTGACGAGGGCGGTGTCGCGGTCGACCCGGACCGGCACATACGAGGCGAGCGGTTTGGCGGCGCTCGGCAGAGCGATGCCGAGGGCGGCCATTCGTTCGGAAGGTGTTTGGCGTTGCATCGAGGGCCCTTCGATCCTGCTCCCGGAACCACCCGGCCCGGTTGTACGAATCATCTTTCGGCCGCTATAGTGAGCGGACACATGTGCCGTGAGTTCGGCAGGGGCAGATACCATATCCGCACTGATTGGGGTTGTTGGCCCCGCTGTGATTCCCGCCTCGGACCGTTCTCGACATCCTGACACGTTGCCCGCGGCTCACGCCGCCGGGCGGTCTGCCCCGGATCGCGTGTGCGACCCAGGGCGTCGAATGTCAATGGGCCCGCAGTGGCCCGAATGGTTATGGAGGCTTCACATGAAGCGCAATCGTGCATTTACGCTCATCGAGCTGCTGGTGGTCATCGCGATCATCGCGCTGCTCATCGGTATCCTGCTGCCGGCGATCGGCAAGGCCAAGCGCACCGCGGCGGCCCTGAAGGACTCGACCCAGACACGGTCGATCCAGCAGGCCCTCGTCGTGTTCGCGACCAGCAACAACGACAACTACCCGCTGCCCAGCCGCCTGGACCGCAACAACCGGACGCTCGTCAACGACACCGGTGACACCGCCGGCGCCCTCGCGAAGGACACCACCGGCAACATCTTCGCGGTCCTGATCACCCAGGGCCTGATCGAGACCGAGATCTGCATCAGCCCGGTCGAGCAGGGCAGCTTCGAGCAGTACGTCGGCTACGAGGCCGACCGTCCCGAGGGCGCGGTCGACGGCCAGAACGGCGAGAGCGCCCAGGCGCTGTGGGACCCCAACTTCCGGGGCACCCCGCTCGATCCGACCTTCGCCAACGGAACGATCGACAGAGAGGGCGGGCCCGGCACCAACAACGGTTCCGGCGGCTTCTCCTACGCCCACGTTCCCCCGATCCAGCTCCGCCGCGCCCAGTGGCAGAACACCTTCTCCGCGGTTGAGCCCGTGATCTCGACCCGCGGCGCTGGCTATGACCTCGACGGCAACGGCGGCACCGGTACCTGGCAGCTCATCGAAGAGGCCAACGAGGGCGAGAACGACGGCTCGAACCCCCAGGGCGAGAGCTCCATCACCCTCGCGATGCTGGGCTCCCGCTCGGAATGGTCCGGCAACGTCGCGTTCAACGACAGCCACGTGTCCACCTTCAACCGTCCCGATCCCCAGCCGATCATCTGGCAGTTCTCGGGTCTCAACGCCAACGAGCAGACCGCTCAGCCCGACAACATCTTCGTCAACGAGGACGACCAGGACCGCCTGCCCATCAACCAGATGAGCTCGATCAGCGCCGAACTGATCCTCAGCGGTGAAGAGAACAACCGCAACGCCCTCCTCTGGCAGTACTACGATGTCCAGGTGAACGGCAACAACACCTCGATCAGCCCCTACTTCGACTGATCCACCCCCGTTCGAGTTTGATCCAAAGCAACGCCCGCGTTTGCGGGCGTTGCTTCTTTTGCGTGCTCGTCCCACCGTCTGCTCGAAGTCCCGCGATGGCCGGGTACGATTCGGTTCCATGAGCCCCGCCCCGATCCCGTTGCCGCAACTCGGCTCGCCCCGAGGAGACGCCCTCTCGGCGTTGCGAGACCGCGTTCGCGGGCAGGTCCGGACGGCGAAGCACGACAGGATGCTGTACGCGACCGACGCCTCGATCTATCAGGTCGAGCCCCTGGGCGTCGCCATACCGGCCGACATCGAGGACGCGCTCGAGGTCGTGCGCTGGAGCGGGACGCACCGCGTGCCGCTGCTCCCTCGCGGCGGCGGCACCAGTCTGGCGGGGCAGTGCGTGAACGAAGCGTTGGTTGTCGACCTCTCGGCCCGTTGCGATCGGGTTCTCTCGGTGGACACGCGGGCACGGACCGCGATGGTCGAGCCGGGCGTCACGGTCGATGATCTCAACGACAGGATCCGTCCGACAGGGCTGTTCTTTGCGCCCGATCCATCCACGGCTCGGCACGCGAACATCGGTGGTTGCATCGGGAACAACGCCGCCGGTGCCCATTCGGTTCTCTACGGGCGGACTTCCGATTCCGTGCTCGCGGTCGATGCCGGGCTCTGGGATGGCAGGCGGGTGCGTTTCGACATGGGCGCCTCGGAACGGGATCCGGTGGTGCGTGACATCACCGCGCGTGTCGCGGATGTAGTGAGCCGTCATGCAGATCTGATCCGCGCCCGGTTCCCCAAGACACTCCGCCGTAGCGCCGGGTACCAGCTCGATGTGATCCTGTCCCAGCTCGACGCGTCCGGCGGATCGCTCGCGGGTGTCAATCTCGCGCCGCTGCTGTGCGGCTCGGAGGGCACGCTCGCGATCACGCTGGGCGCGACGCTCCGTCTCCACCCGATCCCCAAGCGCAAGGGGCTGGCGGTGGTCGCGTTCGATTCGGTTGAGTCGGCGATCGACGCCGTGGTCCCGTTGCTCGATCTGAGACCCAGCGCGATCGAGTTGCTGGATGACCTGATCGTCGATCTCGCGCGCCAGAACACCGAGCAGCGCCGGTACGTCGAACTGCTCCCGGGCAACCCTTCCGGTCAGCCGGTCAAGGCGGTGCTCTACGTCGAGTTCTTCTCCGACGATGGCATCGACGACATACGAGACCGACTCGCGCGTGTCGGGTCGATGTTCCCGGGGGCAAGCATCCAGACGCACACGGGAGCCGCGGCCATGGAGGGGGCTTGGAAGCTGCGCAAAGCGGGCGAGCCGCTGCTGCACGCCATCCCGGGGAAACGCAAGCCGCTGGGGTTCGTCGAGGACAACGCCGTGCCTCCCGAGCGGCTCGGCGAGTTTGTCGAGCGCTTCCGGGCGATCGTCGCCGAGGAGGGCACGATCGCGTCGTTCTATGCGCACGCGTCGGTCGGTGTGCTCCATGTCCGCCCTCTGCTCGACTTGGGGGATCCGGTCGACGAGGCCGCCATGCACCGCATCGCGGTGCGGGCGGCGGCGCTGGCGAAGGAACTCGGCGGGGTGATGTCGGGCGAGCACGGCGACGGTCGTGCCAGGGGCCCCCTGCTGGAAGACTACTTCGGGCCGGAGCTCATGGACGCGTTCCGCGAGATCAAGTCGATCTTCGACCCGCACCACCTGCTCAACCCGGGGAACATCGTCACTCCCGGCCCGGTCGGGTCGATCTCGCAGAACACGCGGGTCAGGCCGGCGCCGGGTGCGCTCCCGGTCCCCGAGGTCGAGACCGCGTTCATGTTTGCCGATCAGGGCGGGCTCCTCCACGCCGCCGAACTCTGCAACGGTGCCGGGGTCTGCCGCAAGAAGCAGGGCGGGACCATGTGCCCGTCGTACCAGGCGACGCTCGATGAGCGGCACGCGACCCGGGGGCGCGGCAACGCGCTCCGCCTGGCGCTGACCGGGCAGGTCGACCCCGCGACCGACGCCTCGGGCCGGCCCGCTTGGAACGACCCCGAGACACACGAGACGCTCGGCCTGTGCCTCTCGTGCAAGGCGTGCAAGACCGAGTGCCCCAGCAACGTCGATGTCTCCAGGCTCAAGGCGGAGTACCTCCACCAGTCATACCGAACGAGCGGCGGCGCGGGCCTGCAGGCCCGGGTGTTCGGTTCGATCCATCGGTGGAACCGGCTCGCGGCGATCGCACCCGGTCTGACGAACATGGTCAACAGTGTCCGGCCGATCCGTTCGGTGATCGATGGTGTGCTCGGGCTCGATCCCCGACGCTCGTTGCCTCATTTCAAGAAACCCATCAGGCGTCAGACGCTCAACGAGCGGGGGACCCGGACCGTGGTGCTGCTGTCCGATACCTTCACGACGCACAACGACGCGTCGGTCGGGCGGGCGGCGGCCCGTGTGCTGGCGGGGTTCGGGTACCGCGTCGAGGTGATCCCGGTTTCGGATCTCGGGAGGGCCGCGATCTCGACTGGGCTCCTCGATGCGGCGATCGCCGACGCGGAGCGCACCCTCGACCGGCTCGCGCCCTGGATCGGGCGTGATGATCTCGCGGGTTTCGTGGTCTGCGAGCCGTCGTGCCTGTCGTCGATCACAGACGACTGGCTCGATCTCAGGATCGATCGTCCCCCGGAGTTGCGTCGGCGGCTCGCGGCTCGGTCGATGCTGCCCGAGCACTTCCTCGATGCACGGTGGGATGACCATCCGGTCGTGCCGGGGTTCGCGGCGCCGCCGGGAAGACTGCTGGTCCACGGGCACTGCCATCAGAAAGCGTTGTGGGGGATCGGCTCGTCGACCCGCTTGCTCGAGCGGATCGCGCCCGGCGTTGTCGACGGGCTCGACACCGGGTGCTGCGGCATGGCGGGCTCGTTCGGCTACACCGCCGACCGGTTCGACCTGTCCATGCGGATCGGGGAACTCGGGGTGTTCCCGGCGGTCCGCGACGCCGGTGCCGATGACTGGTTGCTCATGCCCGGGACCTCGTGCCGCCACCAGACCCTGGACGCCACGGGGAGAGGAGCCATGCACCCGATCGAGGCGGTCGATCGCCTGATGCGATAGCTGTGCGGGCGGGATGCGCCGGTCAGACCGGCGCGTTGACGGAGCGGCATACTTCGAGCAGGAGCTCGCCCGTCGCATCGTGATCGATGCCGGACCGTTGGTCGGCGGGCACCACCCTGTGGGCGCACACGGGGACGAGCAGGTCCGCGATATCGTCGGGCGTGACGTGGTCCCGGTCGTGCATCCAGGCCCACGCACGCCCCGCCTGCGCCAGCGCGAGCGAGCCGCGGGGCGAGATGCCGACCCGGAACACGTTGGAAGCCCGTGTCGATTCGGCCAGCGCCACGATGTACTCGCGCACGGATTCGCTGAGATGCACACCGTCGACGCGTTCCTGCATCTCGGTCACGCGATCTCCGGACACCGCCGCGTCGAGCGTGTCGAGCACGGTGCTCGCGGGTCGGATGTCGAGCAGCCTGGACTCGGCGGCGGCGGTGGGGTAGCCCAGCGTGATACGCATCAGGAACCGATCGAGTTGGTTCTCGGGCAGCGGGTACGTTCCCTCGAACCCCATCGGGTTCTGGGTCGCGACCACCATGAACGGGCGTGGGAGCTGGTGAGATCTCCCGTCCACCGACACGCTCGAATCGCTCATCGCCTCGAGCAGGGCGGACTGCGTACGCGGGGTGGTCCGGTTGATCTCGTCGGCCAGGAGGATGTTGGTGAACAGCGGGCCCTCTTGGAACCGCAGCTCCCGTCCGTCGCGGTCGAACACGGTGACGCCGATGACGTCCGCGGGCAGCATATCCGGCGTGAGTTGGATCCGGGTGAACCCGCAGTCCACCGACTTGGCCAGTGCCGATGCGAGGACGGTTTTGCCGACCCCCGGAACGTCTTCGAGCAGCGCGTGCCCGCGTGCGAGCAGGCAGCAGACGAGCTGGTCGATCGCGTGGGTGTCGCCGAGATAGACGCGTGAGATCTGGTCTTTCAGCGGTGCGATGTTGGCTTCGGGCATGGCGGGTTCGGTCGGCCTTTCTTGTGTTGGCGGCGGGCGGAGTATATCGGTCCTGCCGCTGACGATGTGCCGGTTTGGGAGCCATTCGGCGGGCACGCGGATCGGTTCCGTGTGGTACGCTGGTGGGCCCTGGGCCGGGGGTCTCGCCAGGCCGGCTTTGGACTATGAGCGACAACGGATCGGACAACCAACGGCACGACGAGCCGCCGCCCCAGCGGACACGTGCGAACGCGGACGACCCCGTCGCGATGGCGCGCCAACTCACCGGCGATCTGCTGTGCGTCGGGTGCGGGTACAACCTACGCGGGCTCTCGGTGCGCGAGGTGTGCCCCGAGTGCGGCATGCCGGTGCGCGCAACGATCCTGGGTGTTGTTGATCCGCGAGCGCACGAGCTGGCGCCGCTGGGTGCCCCCAGGCGGGTCGCGGCGGGCATGCTCGCCTGGGCGTTGGGCGGCTGGATCGCCGTCATCGCGGTCGTGATGATGCGGCTGGCTGAGATTGTGCGGGGGCTGTTCGCGGTGGACTGGTGGCCCGGGTTCGCGCCTGTGCTGGGCACGGGCGGGCTGATCGTCTCTGGGATCGGTGCTACGGCGCTGATCCGCCCGCACAGCCGGGTGACCCGGATGCAGGCGGCGGTGGCCGCGCTCGGCGTGGCGGCCTACATCCCCCTGATACTGATCTACTACCAGATCTACGCCCGGTTCGACGCCACCGCGCCCGCTCCGTTCATGAACCCGGGGCCCGGCCAGTTCGATCGGTCGGCGCTCCGGCTCGGGATGTGCGTGGCCGTTGCGGTCCTGCTGCTCGGGCTCCGCGCGAACGCACGCGGGCTTTCCTCGCGTTCGGTGATCGTGCGGACGGGGCGGGTCGATCGCCAGTCGATGCTGGCGCTGCTGGCGAGCTTCCTGGTCGCCGCGGTCGGGGATGCCCTGAACGTGACCGCGTTCCTCGCGGCCGAATCCGTCAGCGGGATCCTCGCCACGGTCGGGACGGTTTTTGTCGCGGTCGGGTCTGTGCTCGTCGTGGTGGGGGCGACCAACATCCTGGTGGACATCCGCCGCCTGTGGCCCGTGATCGCCCGCAGGGGGGTGGGGCTCGGCGATGTGCTCGAGTCGAACGCACAGCGGGATCGTCGGGCCAGCGAATAGACGCAACGGGCTGAATCGCGCCGGGATTGTCTGGGTTCCTGCGTCTTGAAACCCCGGGTGCCCGAAACCCATAGAATGACCAACCGCGATCACGCGGCCGGAGGTGCAGGTATGCTCGGACAGAACTGGATCGGATCGTCCCTTGGCAGGCTCGCGGGGGCGATCGGCGCGTGCTCGATCACCGTGTGCCCGGCGCTGGCGGGGGCCGCGGGGTCCGCTTCGCCGTCGGTCGCGGTCATCGAGATCGAGGGATCGCCCGCGGAGGTCGAGGTCGGGTTCACCTGGCTTGGCGACGGGGGGCAGACGCTGCTGGGGCTCGTCGAGACCCTGGACACCCTCGCGGTCGATGACGAGTTCTCCGGCGTGCTGATCCGGCTCAAGGACTCGACCCTCGGGTACACCCAGGTCGAGGAACTCGGGGCGGCGATCAAGCGGGTCCGCGACGCGGGCAAGCGGGTCGACCTGTTCGCCGAAGGCTACGCCACGACCGATCTCCTCCTCGGCGCCCACGCCGACTCCGTGCTGATCCAGCGTGGCGGGGGGGTGAGCTTCCCCGGGCTGTACATGGAAGAGATGTTCCTCGCCGACACGCTGTCGTGGGTGGGCGTCAAGGCGCAGCTGGTCCAGGTTGGCGACTACAAGGGCGCCAACGAGCAGATGACCCGTTCCTCCCCGTCGCCCGAGTGGAACGAGAACATCTCGTCATTGCTCGACGCGATGTACGAGAACATGCGTTCTGATCTCAAGGGCGGACGCGGGCTGAGCGATTCAGAACTCGATAACGCGATGCGTGAGACCTGGATGGCCAGCGGGGCCGAAGCCGTCGAGGTGGGGCTGATCGACACCGAGGTGGACCTGCCCGTGCTGCCCGACCATCTCGAGACGGTGTACGGGGGTGACATCACGTTCGTGAACGATCCGTACGCGGTCGCGTCTTTGGGGCCCGATTTTTCCAACCCGTTCGCCCTGCTCTCGCAGCTCGGCGATGCGGGCTCGGCACGGATCGATATCGACCACCCGACCATCGCGGTCCTGCACATCAACGGCACGATCATGGACGGCGAGTCTTCCAGCGGCGGGCTGTTCGGGGGCGGGACGACCGTTGGTTCACGCACCATCCGCAACGCGATCGAGGACATCCGGCGTGAGCCGCTCGTCAAGGGCGTCGTGGTCCGGATCGATTCGCCGGGCGGGTCCGCGATCGCGTCGGAGGTCATGTGGCAGGGCGTCCAGCGTCTGCGTGAGGAGAAGCCCGTCTGGGTCTCGGTCGGCGGGATGGCCGCCTCGGGCGGGTACTACATCCTCAGCGCGGGCGAGAAGGTCTTCGTCAACCCCTCGTCGGTCGTCGGTTCCATCGGTGTTGTGGGCGGCAAGTATTCTCTCGGGGAGCTCTACGACAAGGCCCAGATCAAGATCGTCGAGCGGGCCCGCGGGCCGATGGCCGGGCTGTTCGGCTCGGCGGACGAGTGGGACGCCGCTGAGATCGCCGCGGTTCGCGAGCAGATGAAAGAGACCTACGACCTGTTCACCGCGCGTGTGACCGCCGGGCGTCCGGGGATCGACCTGAGCAAGACCGCCGAGGGTCGGTTGTTTGTCGGTTCCGACGCGGTGGGCCTGAAGATGGCCGACGAGATCGGCGGGCTCGACGACGCCGTCAACGAGCTGGCGTACGAACTGGACGTCGCCGACTTCGACGTGGTCCACTTCCCCGCGCCGCCCAGCTTCGATCAGGTCATCGAGGAGATGCTCGGCGGGCTGGTTGGATCGCCGAAGGTCGGGATCGGGCCCGCGTCGCTCGGCGCGGCCCTGAAGGGGTTGATCGGCGAGGACCGGTACAGTGCGGCCGTTGACACGCTCAACGGCATCTCGCTGCTCAAGAACGAGCCGGTGTTGCTGGTCAACCCGCGCACGCTCTTCTTCAAGTAGCGAGCCGCTCTCGCCCGAATCCGCGTTTGCAGAGAACGCCCGTCCGCGTGACGGGCGTTCTTCTTTGGGCGGCCGGTCGTGCGGGAATCAGATGTCGCGGATCTCGGCCGTCTTCTTCGTGATGGCCTCGTCGATCTGGGACTCGTACTTCTTGAGCAGGTCTTGGATCTCGTCGTGAAGCGTCTTGATCTCGTCTTCCGAGATCGGGTGCTCCGAGCCCTTGCCGAGCGCGTCCGCGTGCTTGTTGGCGTCACGTCGTGCGTTCCGCATCACGATCTTCTGCTCTTCGCCGACCTTCTTGGCCTGGGAGACCAACTGCTCACGCCGGTCGGCCGACATCGGAGGGATCGAGAGCCTGATCGCCTTGTCTTCGACCATCGGGTTCACGCCGAGGTTGGCCGCCTCTATGCCCTGCTTGATCGCGCTGAGGGCGCCGGGGTCGAAGGGCTTGATCAGGATCTGCGTGGGCTCGGGAACCGAGACCGCGGCCAGGGCCTTGAGGTCCGTCGAAGACCCGTAGTAATCGATCTTGACGTAATCGACCAGCGCGGTCGTCGCCCGCCCGGCCCGGATGCCACGCAGTTCGTTGCTCAGGTACTCGACCGCCTTCTGCATCGATTCTTCGGCTTCGAGGAGGATGGTGTCTGGGTCGGTGCTCATCGGGCGTTGCTCCATCGGTCGGTTGCCCGGGACCGTTCCCGGGTCGTCATTCTATGCGGGCTGCCGCAGGATCCGGCGGGGTGCGTCACCCGGGATCGCGGGTGACCAGCGTCCCGATCGGGTCGCCCTCGATGACGCGCCGGATGTTGCCCTGGAGCTTGAAGTCGAAGACGAGGACCGGGATGTTCTGTTCCTGGCACATCGCCAGCGCCGTCATGTCCATGATGCCCAGCCTCTTGGCCAGGGCCTCGGCGAAGGTCAGCCTGTCGTACCGGACGGCGTGCGGGTTCTTGTTCGGATCGCTGTCGTAGACCCCGTCGACCTTGGTGGCTTTGAGCAGCACATCGCACTTCAGTTCGGTCGCCCGGAGCGCGGCGCACGAATCGGTGGTGAAGAACGGGTTGCCCGTGCCGGCGGCCAGGATCACGACCCGGCCCTTCTCGAGATGCCGCAACGCACGCCCGCGGATGAACGGCTCGGCCATCGCCCGGATGTCCAGGGCGCTCATCACCCGAGAATCCACGCCGAGTTGTGTGAGCTTTTCTTTCAGCGCCACACCGTTCATCACGGTGCCGAGCATGCCCATGTAATCGGCCGTCGCCTGCTGGATGGAGCCCGCCTTGGCCAGTTCCGCGCCGCGGATGATGTTCCCGCCCCCGACAACCACCGCGACCTGCGCCCCCGCGGACGCGGCGGACTGGACCTCCTGGGCGATCACGCCCAGTTCGTCGGTGTCGATCCCGAACCCTCCCGGGCGGCAGAACGCCTCGCCGGAGAGCTTGAGGAGCACGCGGTTCGGCTTGGGGCGGCGGCTTTCTGGCATCGACAGCTCCGGTCGGGTGGCGGGCGTTCGGACACGCAGCGTAGGCGGCGATGAGAACGCCGCGCCCGAACAAGGCGGATCCGCCCCGATTCAACCCGTTTCGGGCGGTTTGGTCAACCGTCAGCCGGACCGCTCCGAACAGCACCCCGGGCAGGGTTCACTGGTATGGTGGTGGAGAAACCAACCCGGGTTGATCCGTGCCGGCTCAACGCATCGAGACGATCTCCTGCATAGACCATGAGCGAACCGACGAGCACACACACGCAACGACCACGCACCGCGAGCCAGGCGGTTGCCGCGGGCCGGGCCCGTCCCGCTGTGCGTCGACGCTGGATCGAGCGTGCGACGCTCTACGGGCTCGCCGGTTCGGGCTTGATCCACCTGCTGGTGGTGCTGGTCGCGGGGCTCATCACGGTCAGGTTCAACTTCGGTGACGCCGGCGGTTCCGAGGGCCAGGGCGTGGAGTTCGCGGTGCTCGACAACGCCGAGTTGATGAACGATTCGACGCCGATCCTGCTCGATGAGCGGACGCCCGTCGAGACGACCTTCGCCGAATCCAGGGTCGAGATGGACCTGCTTGCCGAGTCCGGAGAGGACCGGTCGATCCAGGATCTCTCCGAGTCGATCGCGCCGTCGCTGGATCCGGGCGGCGCCGGGCTGACCTCGATCGACTCTTCCACCGGATCGTCCGGCGCCGGATCGGGCGACGGCGCGAGCTTCTTCGGGCTCGAAGCCAAGGGGAAACGGTTCGCGTACATCGTCGACATCTCGGGGTCCATGCGGACCACGAGCGGCGGGGAGCAGTCGAGGTGGGATCTCACCAGGCGGGAACTCGCCCGGTCCATCCAGTCGCTCGAGGGCGATACCGAGTTCCACGTCCAGTTGTACTCTTCGGGCAGCCTGTCGCTCTTCGGCGGCAACGTCTGGTCCGTCTCGACACGTGTGAACAAGCGTCTGGCGGCCGATGCCCTCTTCGTCGTGTTCCCGGACGGCGCCACGAATCCCGAGCCGGCGTTTCGCTCGGTGTTCTCGCTGGACCCCGAGCCGGACGCGATCTACTACATGACCGACGGCGAGGTGACGGATCCGGGCGAGTTCGCCGCGTTGGTCCGCAGGCTGAACGGGCGGGAACGGGTCCCGGTCAACTGCATCCTGTTTGGCGATGCCGGCAGCCCGGACGCGCAGCAGCGCGTCGAGGCGCTGATGCGGAACGTCGCACGCCAGTCCGGAGGGCGGTTCCGGCACGTGAGAGAGGCGAACCCCTGATGCTCTCGTTGTGCCTGGTCCTGTTCTCGCTGGCGATCGGGCCGGTCACGCTGTGGTCCGGCGAGACGGTCCCGCGCGAACGCGTCGGGGGTGTGACCGATCAAGGAATCGAGGTCCGCCAGGGCTCGGGTGCGGGAGAGGTCGGCGGATCGACGCTCGTGCCCTGGGGCCGGGTCCGATCCATCGGCAACGGATGGGAGGGAGCCCGGAGCTACGAATCGATCGCGGACGCCATCGCGAGAGCCGAGTCGAGGCTTGCGCGTGGCGACGCGGCCGGCGCCGGGTGGCTGCTCGAGCCGCTCGCCGAGCGGTACTTCGGTGCAAGCGGGCCGACGACATCGCAGATCGCTTCGGCTCTGATCATGGTGCGCCTGATGGACGACGATCGCGCCGGCGCGATGGAAGCGTGGCTGGTCTGGTACCGCGATCGGGGAGGGCCCGCGCGGGGTTGGCTCGATCAGGAAACCGGGCTGTGCCCGTCGTTGCCGCCGGTGTTTACGCCCGAGCCGGCGCCTCCGACCCCGCCATCGTCCGGGGGCGAACCGCTCGGCGTGATGGAGGGCCTGTATCGGGTCGCACGGGCGGGGGCGCGGTCCGGCACCCGGGACGGGCTCGGCTCGATCGCTCGCTCGCCCAGAGACCGCGCCGACCCGGGCATCCGCTGGGTGTGGGACATCGTCCGGGCGAGCGGCGACCCCGACCCGGCAGGCAGGCGATCCGCGCGTGCCGCGATCGACCGCCGGGGTCGCCCCGAGGGTGATTGGCGTGCGGCCTGGGCGCACTTGGGTGTTGGCGTGTCGCTGCTCGGAGAGCCCGACCGCCGATCCGCCGATGCCGGGGCCGCGCGGCTGATCTCGGTCATCATCGAGCACCCCCGCGCCGCGCCGGGGTTGACCGCGCTGGCGCGCGATCTCCTGATCGGGTACTTTGAATCGACCGGGCGCCCGGGGCATGCCGAGTCCGTCCGAGGGATGGACCGGGCGGCGTTGCTCGGGCTCGAGCCGGGCCTCCGGGCGGGTGCGGACGAGACCGAGGACCGCGGCGTGACCACCGAACCTCCGCCCGCCGAGCGCGGGCTTCCCAGGGAGAACCCATGATGTTGACGCACGGGGGGACGATCGTCCTCGCGCAGTCGGAGTCGAGCCGCTCGCTGCTGGATTATGTCGCTCGGGGAGGTCCGGTCGGGATGATCATCATCCTGATCTCGTTCGGCGCGATCGGGATGATCGTGGCCCAGGCGTTGCGTGTCCGCCGAGAGCGGCTCGCGCCGCCCGAGCTGGCCGAGGATCTGGGCCGATTTCTCGCCGAGGGCGATGTGGACGCCGCGCTGAACCGGTGTTCGGCGGAGGACAAGCCCAGCTTCCTCGCTCGCGTGCTCGGCACGTCGTTGGCCCGCGCGTCCCGCTCTCCGTTCGGGATGCTGGAGATCCGGTCCGCGGTGGAGGAGTCGGGCCGGCTCGAGGTGGACCGGCTGTACCGCCTGACGGACGGGATCGGGCTGGTCGCTTCGGTCGCGCCCATGCTCGGGCTGCTCGGGACCGTGATCGGGATGGTCGGCGCGTTCGACGCGATCATGCTCTCCGAAGGCCCGGCCCGCCCCGACGAGCTCGCCGGGAGCATCTCGCAAGCGCTCATCACCACCGTGCTCGGGCTGATCGTCGCGATCCCCTGCACGGCGGCGTACACCTACCTGCGCAACCGGATCGATCACCTCACCACCGAGATCGGTGAGAGCATCGACGCGATGATCGCGCCGCTCGAATCGGCGGGCGGGGAGGCGGCATCGCCGTGAGCGTCGGGCGATCGTCATCCAGGCACATGCTCAGCGTCGATCTGACGCCGATGATCGACGTCGTCCTTCAGTTGATCATCTTCTTCATGCTCACCTCCCGCTTCGGGGACCTGCGACGCACCGAAATCGACCTGCCCAGGCAGCCCGGCGAGCAGGTGCAGGCCAAGCGGGAACCGGCGTTGATCATCGATCTCACCGGCGACGGGCGCGTGGTCGTGGACTCGCGCTCGGTGTCCATGATCGAGCTGGAGCGCCTGACCAGAGCGGGGCTCGCCGCCGCGGAGGACCGTGAGCCTTTCGACGTGCTGATCCGGCCCGATCGGAACGCACCGGCGAGCGACCTCGACCGGGTGCTGGGCCGCCTGGCCGGCGTGGGCGTCCGGTCATGGAAACTCGGGACCGTCGAGCCGGGGGACGGCTCATGATCTCGTTCGGTCATAAAAGGGCGGTCCGCGCCCGCCGGCTCGGTGCTCTCCCGCTGATCTCTCTGATCGATGTGGTCTTTTTGCTGCTGATCTACTTCCTGGTCACCTCGGATTTTTCTCAGGAAGAGCGCCGGCTTCCCAGCGCGGTCCAGACCGAGGGCGGGGGTGTTCGGGCCGTGGAGTTGCAACCGCAGATCATCGATGTCTCCGCGGACACGGGAGGGCTCCGCTTCACGATCGGGCAGGTGGTGGTGCGGGATCAGGAATCGCTGAAGGGGTTGCTGGGGCGCCTGCCGCGCGAGCCGGGGGTGGCCGTGCGTGCCGATCCCGACGCGCCGGTCCGCGGTGTCGCGATGGCGTTGCAGGCGGCCAAGGACGCCGGCTTCGAGAAGAGGAGCTACGTGCCCCGTGCGGATTGAACGATCGATCTCGCTCGTCGCCGCGACGCTGCTGTGCTGCTGCGCGGCGTGGGGCTCGCCTGATCCCACCGAGCGAGCCCTCCGTCAGGCGGGCATGCTCGATGTGCTCGAGGCCCGCTTGCTCTCGAAGCTGGAGGGGACGACCGATGGGGCCGCTCGATCGGAGACGATCGCCCAGCTGGCGATCGTTTACAAGAGCATGATGGAGTCGCTCGAGCATGGCTCGGACGAACGCGGACTGGTCGTCGACCGCGCCTGGGCGCTCGCGGATCGCGCGTCGAGCGAAGAGGCGCGGGATCTCCGGCTCGCGCTGCTGATCGACTCCTACGCGCCGCTCGAACGGGCGGTCGGTCTGTTCGAACTCCGGCTGCTCTCGGAAGAGGAGCACGCCCGGGCCGCCGTCGAGCTCTCGCTGGTCCACCGCAAGCTCCGCGCGATCGCGGGGGCGGCGGTGCCGGACGCGGTCCGCGACGAGCGGTTGGCCCGCGCGTCCGAGGATCCCGGGGTTCAGCGTCGGTCCCGGGAGTCGTCCCGCCTGCGTTCGCTTTCGAGCTATTACGCGGCGTGGTCCGGGCTGATGCTTTCCATCCTCGAGGACCGGCGTCCGGGCAACGATGTGCTCCCCGCGTTCGGGTGGTTGCTGGCGGCCGAGGGCGACCCGCCGAGGCTCGATGATGTCAGAGACTCGGCGTTCGGGCTCGATCACGTGGCCCGCGCCGCGATGGGCGTCGCCCGGACCAAGCACCGAGCGGGCGACACCGTGCTGGCGATGATGTGGGTCGGGAAGGTGATCGATTCCCCATCGGTCTCCGACCCGATCCGAGAGCAGGCCATGCTCCGACGCCTGCGGTTCTTGGCAGAAGAGCGCTCCTGGCCGGACCTCGAGCGTTCCATGTACGAGGCGCTCGGGACGGGCTCGGACCGATCGGTGCTGCCGGCCGGCGACGCGCGGTTCCACGCGATCCGCGCCCTCGACGCGATCCGTTCGGGCGAGGGGAGCGATGACGCCGAGTCCGTCGCGGCGTTGGCGTTGGGCGATCTGGTGCGTCGCGGGGAGATCGGGCACGTCCTGGATCTCAGGGGGACCTACGGGAGCCTGCCCGCGTTGGAAGACGGGTTTGTCGGTCGGTACGCCGACGCGTTGGATCGTCTCGAGTCCGCCGAGTCATCCGGATCGCCTGTCCGCTATCTTGATGCGGCGAGCGCTTTCGGGCGCGCGGCTCGCGCCGAGGACGCGTCCAGGTTCGAGCCCCAACGGGACGACGCGGAGCTCAAGCGCGTGTACTGCCTGATACGGGGCGGGCGTCCCGCGCAGGCGATCGATGCGACAAACAGCCTGTTGGCGCGCGACCCCGCGCTCGATGGCGCCGGCGCCGAAGAGGCGAGGTGGCTGTTGATCGTCGCGATCGAGAGCGCTTCCGACGCCCGACGCGATGAAGCGCTACGCGTCGCGATCCGCGAGTATCTGACCATGTACCGGGGTTCGGGTCGCGCACGGATGCTCCTGGTGCGCTACGCGGGCAGCGGGATGCTCGAACCGGGGGAGGGCCTCGACGGGCTGCGGGAGGTGGACGAGTCGGACCCCGTCGCGATCGATGCGAGAAGGGTGCTCGTCCGACTGCTGTATCGGCAGTGGGTTGAGACCGCACGCTCGGAGACTGCACTCCGCGGGGAGATCGTGGATGCGATCGGATGGTTGTGGTCGAGGCCGGGCCCGGTCGAAGATCCCCGGGCGGCCTTGGACGTGGCTCGCGTCGCGATCGATGTGGGGCTGGGCGGCAGCCCGAGGCTGCTCGATCTGGCGGCTGCGGGACTGCGCCGCGCCGAGTCGGCGATGGAACGGGACCCGTCGCTCGCGTCCTTCGGGCCCGAGATACTCCTGCTGCGCATCGAGTGGCTGGCGCTGAGCGGGCGGTTCGAGGCCGCCGATCGTGCGGGCGAGCCGCTCAGACGCGCGGCCGACACGCGTGCCGAGCGTGCGGATCGGACGGTGCTCGCCGCCGCGTTCCGCGCAGCGGATCGGGGACCGACGCCCGAGATCGACCGTCTGATTGTCCGTGTGGGTGTGCGTGTGGCGGACCGATTGGTCCCGCCGGCTCCGTCGGGGATCGACAGCAACGCCAGCGGGTTGCTCGCCAACATCATCCGCTCGGCCGTGCGACTCCACGAGACGGGAGGCGGTGAATCCGCCATCGCTCTGCGCTTCGGGCGTGTCCTGCTCGAGCGGGGGACACCGTCGGCACAGATCGTGCGCGATCTGGCATCGCTGGCCGCTGACGGAGCGGATCCGGAGATCGAATGGCTCGCCTGGTCAACGCTGCTCGCGGCGTCCAAGCCGGAAGAGCGTGCCTGGTGGGAGGCCCGCTACGCGACCTTCCGCATGATGCTGGCGCGGGATCCGGAGACCGCGGCTGCGGCGTACCGGCAGCACAGCGTGCTCCACCCGGTCGAGGGCCCGCCCCCGTTCGGCGCCATGATCCGCGACCTGTTCGAGCCCCCGCCGGCGCAGCCTGAGGCGGTGCCCGATGGCTGAGCGGGCACCGGCGGACGATCCAACCCGCACCGATCCGCTGATCGCGGAGTTTCTTGGCGAGGACGCCGGCATCGGCGGCCCGTTCGCGTTGCTCGGGGTCCCGCACGAGTTCGGGGGTCAGGCGCAACTGGCGCTGGCGGTGCGCCGGAGGCTGCTCCAACTCGGACGACACCCCCTCCATCTCACTCCCGGTGCCGATGAGGTCCGGCTGGCGATCCACACCGCCTCGGCGCAACTCGCGAACCCCGATCTCCGTGCGGCGTTGGCCGAGCGTTGGCCGCCCGGTCAGGCGGTCGCGATGCCCGCCGCCTGGCGACGCAAGATGGACGCTGTCTCGCCGGAGATCGCACGACGGGCGGCGATGATCGTCGGCGCGTCCGGCGGATGGAACGATCGCGCGAAAAAGCGTCTCGCGTTCATGGCCCGGGCGCACCGCCTCAGCGCGCTCGAACTCGTTCGCGCCGTCCGCCCCGACGCGAAGCCCGCGGGTGCTCTGTCCCGCCGGATCCGCGCCGTCAGAACCGCCCGCACCTTGCCGCCGGAACCGACCGCTTCGGGTCGGATGTGGCTCGCACTGCATGCCTCGCTCTTGCTGATGCTGGTGCTGATGATCGCTCTGAGCGTGTCGGAGTTGCTCCGCCCGGCGCCGGTCGCGTCCGTTTCGGGCCCGGGCGTGTCTTCGTCGGAGCCGCTGCCCGAAGCGGTGAGCCGCGGCGGTGTCCCCGGGCCGAGAGAGCGGATCGCGCACCACGGCGCGATGGAGCAGGAACTGCGCAACGCCGGCCTGATCGCGGCCGAGCGTCCGGCGATGGGCTTGTCCCGGGCCGGGCGGGTGCTGGATTCCCTTCTCGCGGGCTGGCCGGACGCGCCGGCGGATGCCCGGGTGCGTGTGGTCGTCGGGTTGACGGACATCGCGGCTGTTGCGACGCAGTCGTCCGTGCCGCTCGAACCCTGGTCTGATCGGATCGAGAGGGCTTTGGAGGGTGGCGACCCCGCCGCGAGCGCGGGAGCGCTCGCGATCACGGCATCGCTCGCAGGCGACGAACGCGTCACCGTCCGAGCCCGCGACGCTCTCGGCGCCATTCTCTCAGGCTTCGCGCCGTCTCCGCCGGAGGACTTCGGGGGCACGCTGCTGCGTGCGATCGATCACGTCGGGACCCTGCACGGGCCCGAGTCGGTCGAGTGGTGGCAACGCTGGGCGGAGGCGATCGATGCGTGCGCCGACCGGCCTGTCCGTGAACGTGAGTCGGTCGTGATCTCGGCGTTGACCCGCCACACACGCACAGAAAGCGATCGCGCGGCATCGTGGCGTGGAGTGGCGACCGCCTTGGCGGGCTCGCTCAACTGGCGGGGTGGTTCTGCCGCGCGCCGTTGGCTGCTCGATGAGTTGGCCGAGCCCCGCGCGTCCACGCAACGCTTGGCGGTCCTGACCGAAGTGCTGGCGACGGAGATCTCCGTGCCGGGCGTGGACGTGACCATGATCCTCGACAGGGACGCCGACATGCAAGGGCGTGCCGGATTGGCTCAGCGGTACCGCTCGGCGTGGCTCGCGATGCGTGCCGAACCGTCTGTGATGCAGGCCCGGATCGCAGAGGCGATCAACGGGGCCCTCCGGGCCAGCGACGGGGTGACCGTGTTCCGCGAGCAGTTCATGGCGGTCGAGTCGCTCGCGCGTTTGAA